>CAKZZH010000117.1 GCA_937885345.1 uncultured Lachnospiraceae bacterium
TGCATCACTATCCAAATGATTACTATCGCCAACTACTTTATACCAGACATAATAGGTTCCGGCTTCGGTGGCGGTGGGGATGGATGCGGTATATTCTTCGGTTGCAGCTTCCTTCGTGCCGAGGGCGTACTGCATCTCGCCGTCTGTTGCTGTGCCTGCTATCACGAGTTCCTGTGCAGAGCCGTTATATGTAAGATTCTTTGCGGTTGGTGCTTCCGTGACCGTCGCGGCATTCTCCTTGGCGATGGTGAAATTCACGCTTGCAGTCTTTGCGTCATCTCCCGTCCCGACAGTGATGGAAGCGGTGTAAGCGCCCGCGTCTTTGGGTAATCCGTTATACGCGGAGCCGTCCTTCGTATAGCTGATGGCATAGGTGTCGGGGAATGCCGTAGTACTGTACCCGGTGCTCAATGTCGCCGGATAGGTGGTGGTTCCGTCATAGACCAAACTGCCGGTCGGGGCGATAATGGTAAGTTCCAAACCATCGGTAATGTCACAGGCGCCCGTTCCGTCGCAGGTCGCCGTGATGGTCGCGCCGCTCGCGGAATAGGTGAAGCTGTGGGTGTGGGGCGCGAAGTTGTTGACCGTCATGTACTGGGAGCGGGCATAGTTGCCATTGCTCTGCGCAACATGGTTGCTCAGATCGGTTTCGGGATTTGCGCTTGTGCCGCCGTAGAGGTGCATCCCTGTGCCGATGGTTAGGGTGCCGTCGGTGCCTTTGCCGCCGCCACTGTAGCTGGAGCCGCCGCCGATGCCCACGCTGCTGCCGTTGGTGTTGTAGACGCAGCCATTGGCTTTGACCGTACCTCCATAGATAGCGACCGTGCCGCCGTCACCGCCAGCAGTGCTGCCGGAGTCGCCGCCGATACCCGCGCCGTTGAAGCCGTTAGCGGTAACCTCGCCGCCGTAGATGGTGACCGTACCGCCGGTGCCGCCTACGCCGCCGCCACTGTTGCCTTCGCCGTCGCCACCGCCGATGCCCGCGCCGCCGCTGGCTGTGACCGTTCCGCCGTAGATGGTGACCGTGCCGCCGGTGCATCCGATGCCCACCGTGACGTAACTCTCAGCTTTCAATTCACCCGTGCCTGCGCTCTGTCCGTAGATATTCAGCGTCGCGTTCGTGGCCGTGATGCTATCCGCCGTCAGCGTCGCGCCGTCGCAGAGGATGAGGTTTGCCGTGCCGTTTACGGTTATGCGGGTGTTGATGTTATAAGCGTCTATGCGGTGGTTGATACTCACATCGTCCTTCACAACGTACCACTTGCCATTCTCAAAGGAGGTGGTACTGCTTGTGACCACGGTGTAGCTGTCGCAGCTTTCCGTGGTGTAGTTGACCTTATTATTTGCACTGTCCCAACTTGCCGCCTGATAGGAAACTGCCGGCTGTGACAGCTTCAGCTCATACACACCTGATTCGTCTGATTTTTCAGATGCGAAGATGTCAGATGTCAGATTGAGGCATAAAGCGGGACGGACACCATTCGCTTCAGATACATTGCGGCTATAGACGTAGTCGCCGGGCACGTACGCCGCTCTTTGTGCATCCATGCTGGGCGAGCGCAGCCACCATTTGCCGTTGCCCTGGAAAATCGTGGAGCTGCTGCTTATCTGACTCACTTCTGCCGCTGAAAGAGGCCACAGGGTTGCGTTCGTCACTTCACTGCCGAATATGTTGTCTACTGATTGATAGTTAGTATAACGTGAGCTGGCTCCTCCTGCCAATGTCCTTTGGGAAACCAAATCATTCTTCCATGTCTCATCCTCGCTCGTATAATAAGTTCCAATCTTTTCACTATCTACAAAGCCATCTATTGTGGTCTTGAGATTGGAACTACCATAGGCGTTACCGTCACTATTATTTAAATTGAATTTTGCTGTGCCCCAGTTCTCCTTCGCCAGTAATACAAGCGTGGTTTCTCCTGTTTGTGAGGTAACAGCACCAGCTGCTATTTGGACTCCTACGCTGTTGCTTGCGATGACATACCACTGCTTACCGGCGTACTCCAATACTTTTGCTTCTGTTACTTTGCCATCTGTTACTGTCGGTTTTAGCACTTCTGCCGCAGTATTATCCACCGCACGCACCGTCAAGCTCATACACGGCATCAGACCGACGACCATAGCCAGCGTGAGCAAAAAGCCGAGTAGCTTCCTTCCTAAATTTCGTTTTTTCTTCATTTAAACTTCCTCCTTGAAATTATTTTTATATTAATAAAACCACTTTACATGACAGGGCATAATACCCCGTCAAGTAAGGTGGTTATCCATTACATATATATGCTGTTTTATACGAAAAAAGGGCGCAGTTATACCTTGCTTGCTTGCTTGCTTGCTTGCTTGAGCGTAGCGAATCTCGGCATACTTGTCAACCCCCTTCGTTTTTCTTAACAAAGTTTATATCGGCTATTCCTACAATAAGCTTTAGTTTTTTCTCACGGGTCTTTACTCTTTGTGTATTTTTATATTATATCACAATCACTCGTCCAACAGTATTTTTTCTTTTTTTGCCTTTGCTTTAAGCCTTGCTGTGCCCACTATTTTCACAGGCAATCATAGCCCTTCCTATTACTTTAGAAAAATTCCTCCATTGAGCGTACTCCAATACCGGTGCAAGTTCTCTAGCGCTCCAATACTCGGTTCCATCATTTCTTACATGTTTAATATCCTCGAATCACTATTAGAATCATTACAAAAAGAGCTGGGAGCAAATGCTCTCAGCCCTTGATCTTACCGGCTATACGAAGTTCTGAATGTTCTTCGAGGTATTCCTTTTCAATTAAGGTACTGCACCGAATCGCCTACTTTATCGGCGGTCTGCTTATCTACAAGAATTTCAAGAAGCGCAAGCCCCTGGTCAATGGCCTTGCCCATTCCGCGGGCCGTTACGATATTATCGCAGATTTCAACGCCGCTTCCGGTGTACTCTCCGCCGATGATATCCTTTTCAAAACCGGGATATGCGGTTGCCTTTTTGCCCCTTAGAAGACCCATATGTCCGAGAATACTTGGTGCTGCGCAGATTGCGGCAATTATTTTGCCGGAATTGTTGTAATGGATAATAAGTTTCTTAAGGCTTTCATTTGCCTCAAGATTAAGGGTTCCGGGCATTCCGCCGGGAAGAAAGATCGCATCCGCATTACCATAAAAAGGCACCGGATCATCGCCTACAAGATGATCCTTAAAAACTACATCCGCCATCATTACGACTTTCTGGGCACTCACAACCTGTTCGTCCTCAGTGATACTTACCGTAACTACTTCCACTCCGCCCCTTCTGAGAATATCCAGAACCGCGAGTGCTTCAACGGTTTCAAATCCGTTGGCAAGAAACATGTACATTTTACTCATTATTAAACCCTCCTTAAATTATTATTTCTCAGTTGTCTCGGACGTGCCGCTGTCATGTGCCTCGGGCACCATGTTATCTGCTGCCTTTGCCGTACCGAGGATTTTCCCGACCGGCTTTCCAACAAAGGAAATGACCGGTCCGAGGAATAGCGCCATCACAAGTACGCCGACATTCGGAAGTCCTCCGCTTACCAGTGCACCGATAAGGACTACGGTATAATCAAACAATATCCTGATAATCGAGAACGGTACCTTCTTAAGCTTGTCCTTCACTATCATCGGAACCGCATCATAAGGTGCAACTCCGACATTTGCATTCATATAAAGTGCTGCCGCAACCACAAAGAGAAGAAGCGCAGCGGCAAACACTATGATCCTGTACGGGTTGTCGGTGAAGATGTATTTCGGGATCATTTTACCCCAAACCCACCTGAAGAAATCCGCTATATATCCCACAAACACCATATTTGCTACGGTTCCGGGCCCTATAAGAGTCTTCTTCTGCCAGATCACGAGTGCAAGAAGAATGACATTAAGTATAAGCTGCCACGTACCGAATGTAATGCCGATTTTATTCGCGATCGAAACATTCATAAAGGAACAAGGATCGGTTCCGAGATTGATCTCTATCAGAAAAGACAGGAAGAATCCCATAAAAAACACACCTACGATCATTACGATCAAACGCTTTTGTAAATTACCGGCTTTCTTGTATTCATCAATGTACTCGCGAAAGAATCGCTTAACTGCGTTCATTGTACCCTGCCTTACTGCCGGATCAGACCCGGCGATTAATTAATATTTTATTTCTTTTTGACAAGTGCTATTCTATAATATAAGTATCAAACTTACAAGATTATTCAAAGCGGTGGTGCAACGACCGATCGGCAATTTACGGCAAGATACGTTCTGCAGCTTCGCGTTGCTCCATTGAAGAAAGGTATGCATATGGAAATCGAAAGAAAATATCTTGTTGATAAAATCCCTTTTTCGTTAGACGGATATCATCTGCGCCTGATTGAGCAGGGGTATCTGTGCAGTGATCCCGTGGTGCGTGTCAGAAGGGACAATGACGACTACTATCTCACATACAAAGGGAGCGGGCTTCTTACAAGGGAAGAGTACAACCTGCCCATTACCAAAGAAGCGTACGAACATATGATAGAGAAAGCGGACGGAAATGTTATAACCAAGAAACGTTATGAAATTCCCGAAAAAGACGGGCTCACGATCGAGCTGGATATCTTTGAAGGAGTATTCGAAGGACTGATATTTGCCGAAGTGGAATTTGATTCCGTAGAGGCTGCAAATGCATATATCCCGCCAAAGTGGTTTTCAAGAGATGTTACAGAATGCGGCGAATATACCAACTGCGCGCTGAGCTACAAAGGGCTGTCGAGTTAGTGCGCCGATCCGCAGACCACACGGCGCAGCCCCGTCTTCACTGACTATATGATATTTCTACATATTCTCTTCGATGTATTTTTGCATACTGCCGAATATATTGTCTTTTACATGAGGATTCTCAATGCTGAGCTGTGCGATAAGTTTCTTAACGCGCAGCCGTGTTGTATCCTCTTCCTTGCCGATACTTGTAAGAGAACAGCTGCACTTAGTAAAATCAAGCCCCATATCATTCGTCCACGAAATAATATTTTTTTCATGAATAAGATACATCGGGCGGATAAGCTGCATCCCTTCGACATTGTCACTCTTCAGCTTGGGAAGCATGGTTGAGATCTGTGCTCCGTAGAGCATGCTCATAAGAGTTGTCTCGATCACATCATCTCTGTGATGGCCGAGAGCTATCTTATTGCAGCCAAGCTCTGCTGCCTTTCTGTACAGATATCCTCTTCGCATGCGCGAACAGAAGAAACAAAGCGAACCTCCGTCCTTTACTGCTTCCTTCACATCGTCAAATATCGGGGCAGAAATTATATTTAGTTCGATACCTAACTTTTTACAATTGGTGATAACAGAGTCCCTATGCGCCTTATCAAAGCCGGCATCAAGCATTATCGGTAAAATCCTGATGTCATAGACTTGGTGGGATGCGGCCATTTGCATCATCTTGGCAAGAAGCATAGAGTCCTTGCCACCCGACACACAAACTGCAATATTATCACCGGGCTCTATAAGATTATATACGGCAATCCCCTTTATCATGCGCTGCCAAAGATCGTGCGCATACTTACCCGTGATCAGTTTCTCTGTTTCCATAGTGTCACACTCGCCGCAGCCGCGGCCTGCATTGTCATCCCCGCCGCAGTAGCGGCTAATATTATTTGTCATACTCACCGTATTCGCAGCCGACATTTCTCGCCTGGATAACATCAATGATCTCAGGCTTTCCGGGCGTCTTACGATATAATCTTATAATGCCTGTGCCTGTTCCGCCGTTCCATAAGCGGTTATGCTTTTTCTCACCGCTCGGTGCCTCGTAATTAATAAAAAGCATCTCGGCTTTACGGCATTTTACGCGAGTGTCCATTATATATTCCTTGTTCTCCTGACGCACATGCCAGTACACAAATTCCAAATCCTCGCTGAATGCAAACTGTGTCTTAGGCTTAGTCCAGAACTTGGAGAAGTTGAATTCAAACTCCCTGCCTTCATAGTAAAATGCACCCAGCAGTTTTCGCGGAAGCGGGATGATGAATACTCTCGGTCTTCCACCGCCGATATCAAACACGCTGTTATCCAGTTTGCGGCCGGTTATTTTACTTGTGAGATTATTGGATGAGAGCCAGAGCCAGGGCGATGTAAAATCCTTACCCCAGTTCTTATCGGCGTAACCATAGCAGCTGTCGGGGTTGACGGTGTATCTTCTTCCGTTGTACATAATATGCCCGGAATAGCGCGTCTTCATACCCTCGGCATGCCAATACATCTCAAATGCGTTCAATTTACGAAAAAGCGAGCTTGCACCGTATCCGACATTAAAAGCGATTTCCTTACTTACCGTAAGATCCCACTCCATGGAACCGGCATCGCACATAAGTTCAGGTCTTGCCGCGATATCCTTTGCGGTAACTTTCACGCTGCCCTTAAGCCTTGTCTCGCTGCAAAGGCAGTCCGCACAGGACACCTGAAAAGGCGTCATCTCGCGGATCTTCACATCTTTCCAGCCGAAGAATCTGTGAAGCTGGCAATGATCCTCGCCCCACGTTCCGACCTTGACCATCATATAGCTCGGCCTTCTCTTGTTATTGCGGTTATATTCGCTCTGTCCGAGAACAGGTTGTTTGCCACCGAATCCCGGATTGCAGAGATAAAATTCAATAAAAAACGGCTTCTTCTCTCCCGTCTTTCTGTCGACCGCAGTAAAAGAATGCCACCACCAATCATAGCCTTTGAGCATAAGCGAGCCCGAAAGCATGTAATTATCACGTTTCCTGTCAGAATTATTGAACATAATATATCCTCCTTGCAACGGGGCTTTGGACCCTACTTTTATATTACGCCAATTAACCTGCACTGTCAACGAATCGCTGCCCCAAGGTCGGGTAAATTTACTGTAGGAATTAACAGAATATAAGACATCCATGAATC
>CAKZZH010000118.1 GCA_937885345.1 uncultured Lachnospiraceae bacterium
CTGAAAGGAACGTGAAATTCTCCAGCACGCGGACAATTTCACGTTGTACCTCCAAAGGAGGTACAGGGAATCTAAACTCTGCAAACTGTTTCATATCAACAGATGCGAAATTACCTTGATTCAAGTGCCCCAAGCAAAAATCATCAAGTTTATAGCAATAATAGAATATAAACTTAATATCAAACTTTTCAATCCAATCAGCCTTTAACATGAGGTAAGTAAATCTTTGATTGGCTAAAGAAGGGATTTTTATTAGAGCATGCTGTCCTATTGTCGCTGAAGTTGCAACAATTATAGAATCAGCCGGAAACAGTTTCCCTTTAACAGCCTTTGAGTTTACATGCTGTATAGAATCTGACAAAATCTGACCATTTTCTCTAATATCTTCCATCCTAAACCATGGAACTGTTCCATTAGCCCAATATTCAGGATTGTTCTTTGATGGTGTATATCCATTCCTTGTATTAAAAATATCCGCAATTTTATAATACTCCACCCCAGCCGGGCAGAGTTCTTTTATCAATTCATCCAGCTTACTCATAATTATTCACCATAGAATCCTTCTATGCTATTTCCTCACTGATTCAACTTCATCTCTTCGTGATCCCTCCGGCAGATATCCAATCCCTTTTCTATCTTATCCTGCCAATACGATTTCATGTCATCCGACAATTCCGCCTCATCTACCGCCCATTTAATTTTTGTCAATTCTCTTTCAGACCGCTCACAATCATAAATTGTTAATAGGTTATCTGCACTAAAAAGTGAAACCAATAGCAGATTTAGTGTCCGTGAATCTTTTTCTTTTCCCTCTTTCTCAAGTAATTCTTTATAAGCATTTATTGGAAGACCAATATACTCCGCAACTTCTTTTAAAACATATTCAGCATTTTCAATCTGTGTCTTTGTTTCATCCTTATTGGCAATGAACATATCGTCGTAATCAGAGGCATTCCGTATCTCAAAAGCTGAATCGATCATTCTTGACATCTCCACCGGAAATATTCGATTCTTCATATATTTCCGACGGAATTCCGCAATAATACCACTATGTTTCTTGCTGTCATAATGATCAAGTGCAAGAACAGCACGCAAGGAGTGAAAGACAGCATAATACGCCCGATTATTGGCTGCTCTGTAATCCTTGCTGTCAAAATTATTTCCAGCTGTCTTCAGGTCCTCTGCTGCTTTTTCAAAACGATAAAAACACAAGTCAATACAGGTTCTTAATTCTTCATCAGACATAAACCTTCCCCTCCTTCATAACATTACTGAAAAAAGGCATAGCGTTCTGATACCTCATAAACACATCTTTACTCTCCACTACAGGAGCAAAAAGAATATCATAATCAAACTCTTCATCCAGTTTTGATGATATTCTAACGGTCTTACCCCTTTCACCGGGTATTTCTTCCTGCGGTACATCAAGGATAATCATAATATCAACATCACTCTCATCGTCATAATCGCCTCTGGCACATGAACCGAATAAGATAACCTGATACAATTTTGATCCATATGTACTTTTAGCTTCCTCTGCATATCTCGATACAGCTCTATTTATAGTTTCCTTTGTCATTTTCGACTCCTCTTTAAGATTCTTCGCTAAAGCTCAGGCTGACAATTTGACATCACACTCCTCCTTCGATTTCTGCTATGATCTTATCTATCTCATTGCGCAAAACCTGTTCCCTTGCTACGATCTCTTTGATCTCAGCATTCAGCTTCACGATATCGATCTTTTCTCTCGTATCCTCAGCCTCAACATAAGAGCTGACCGACAAATTGTAATCCTGCTCCTTAACCTCATCGTAAGATGCCAGATGGCACAGATATTCGATATCCTCCCTGCCGGTAAAAGCATCTACAATATGGTCGATATTCTCCGGAGTCAGCTTGTTATTATTGGTCACCTTTACACATTCATTACTTGCATCTATGAAAAGGATCTTATTATCAGCCTTGCCTTTCTTCATTACCATTATGCAAGTGGCAATAGATGTACCGAAGAACAGGTTGCTGGGAAGCTGGATCACACAGTCCACATAGTTGTTATCAACCAGATATTTCCTGATCTTCTGTTCTGCTCCGCCTCGGTACATGATTCCCGGAAAACATACGATAGCCGCCACTCCATTCGGTGCCAGCCAGGACAGGGAATGCATGATAAACGCAAGATCCGCTTTACTCTTCGGCGCAAGAACACCGGCCGGAGCAAATCTCGGATCATTGATCAGAAGCGGATTCTCATCTCCCGCCCACTTGATAGAATATGGCGGATTGGAAACGATCAGCTCAAACGGTTCATCATCCCAATGCTGGGGATTGGTAAGTGTATCTTCGCATTCGATATCAAACTTATCAAAGCCTATATCATGCAGGAACATATTGATACGGCACAGGTTATATGTGGTGATATTGATCTCCTGTCCGAAGAAACCTATCTCCACAGCATCCTTACCAAGTATCTTCTCTGCCTTCAGAAGCAGCGAACCGGAACCGCAGGCAGGGTCATATACCTTGTTGATGCTTCGCTTTCCTACCGTTCCCAGGCGTGTAAGCAGTTCCGACACATCTGCAGGAGTGAAGAATTCACCTCCGGACTTACCGGCATTTGACGCATACATGGTCATCAGATATTCATACGCATCACCAAATGCATCTATATCATGATCCTTGACAGAGCCAAGATTCATAGCTGCGACACCGTCAAGAAGCTTTGACAGCCTTTCATTACGCTTGGCAACCGTGCTCCCCAGCTTATTACTGTTTACATCGAAATCATCGAACAGACCGGCAAAACTGTTTTCTGATTCACTTCCCTTTGCCGAATCCTCAATATTTCGGAATACCTGTTCCAACGTTTCATTTAAGTTCTCATCATTCGCAGCACGTTTCTGTACATTGCAGAACAGTTCACTTGGCAGGATAAAGAAGCCTTTTTCAGATACCAGACCATCTCTGGCTTCCTCTGCATCCTGATCCGGCATATCAGCATAGCTGAATCCCGTATTGCCGGCACTCTCTTCCCCACTATCAATATATGCTGAAAGATTTTCGGAGATGTAACGGTAGAACATGGTACCCAGGACATAGTTCTTGAAATCCCATCCGTCTACCGCTCCGCGAAGCTCATCTGCAATTGCCCATATGGCACGGTGAACCTCGTCCCTTTCCTTCTCTTTCTTGCTGTCTACAGCCATTTTCCGCCCTCCGTATCGGCTTATTTTTCGTGTTATAACCTAAATAACCCGCGTTATCTTTAAGGATACCATAAACCCATTTAAAAAGCCACCAAAAGCCATAAAAACGATCCGATCTTTTAAAAAAAGCGAGGGGCCGACATTACAGCACCTCGCTTCTCCAAACGTTGATTCAGGCGTACACTATCTCATTTATTACAATCTCTTCCGTCGCGTTTCTGATATTATTCATCATCCGCACTCACCTCATCTGATCCGATACTTTCAGTTTTTCATCAACACCTTGTTCCTGAGCCATCTGCTCTTCTGCCTGTTGTTGTATAGTCAACCAGTGCTCCTTAAGCGTACCTTCCAACATCATTCCGGTGTATATACCTCTCCGGTACTTTTTAAGAAATGTCTTCCTCATTAGCCCAAATTTTGTCAAAGGTTCCTCCGGCTCTTTGTTTGCCATCAGCGTCGGGATATAGTAATTTCCTGTCTTTATATATTCTAATTCCATCGTTAGCCTCCTTATTCTAATCCAATATTACTCTGCTTCAATAAGGGCAATTCTTCTTGCATGTCTCTCTTCACCCGAGAATTCGGTGTCAAGGAATTTGTCGACAATCTCGATCGCAAGGGCCTCATCAATTACATTTGCACCTAATGCAAGCATGTTTGCGTCATTGTGAAGTCTTGTCATCTGCGCCTGCATAACAGTGGTGCAAAGTGCGCATCTTATACCCTTAACCTTGTTCGCCGTTATCGAGATTCCGATTCCGGTCGTGCAGATCACGATCCCTCTCTCGGCCTCACCGCTTGCAACCGCCTTAGCTGCAGCCCTTCCGTATATCGGATAATCACAGGAATCCTTGGAATAGGTTCCAAAGTCCTTATACTCGATCCCTCTTTCTTTGAGATGCGCCATAACCTTCTCTTTAAGGTCATATCCGCCATGATCGCTACCAATAGCAAGCATTTTCATATCCTCCTAAAATATTTATTTTATAATTGTTCGCCTGTTTTCGGAATACCATTATCGCTTTCCGAAGTATCGTCCTTGTACTTTCCGAAGGAATCAATTGACGGATCAATAAGCGGAACCCAGGTCTTAAACGACTCAAAAAGGAGCGCATAGACCTCGTTATCACCGCCGTACGGATCGATGATATCACCGCTTCCGCCGCAAAATTCGATCACCGTATACACATTCGGAGCATCGGGAAAGCCCTCATAAAGTCTCTTCTTTTCCTCCCTGTCCATCGTAAGAACAAGCACATCCTCGCCAAGATCTTCCTGAGTAAGTGACCTGCTCACACCGTCCCCAAGCACAATTCCGTTGCTTCTCAGAAGCGCTGCCACCTTGGTATTATACGGCTCCGCAAAGAGAACCACAAGCCCTCTCGAAAGTACTTCGATCTCGCGATGAGTCGTTATACTCCTGTAAAATGCAGCCATCGCGGGACTACGCGTCAAATTGTCCATACAAACAAAAATAATTTTATTAAACATATTTCGCCCCGTCACACTTTTACAACATGATGACCGGCTGCTTTTAAAAGCCGGTTCATAATTGCCATTCCCAGTTCTCCGTCTTCAAAGCTCTCCGAATAAATTATCGTAACACCAAAGTCATCGCAGCGCCTTAGCGCCGCAAAAAGGTTTCTTGCAATCTCATCCGCTCTGCCAAGTGCTCCAAGCGGCATAATATATATGCCTTTTCCCTTGCATGCCTCACTGTATGCACTCTCATCATGACAGAGAATTGCACATGTGCCTGAATCATCACTACTGAGCGCGCCTGCAATTATCGCGGCTCTGACATTATCCTGTGAGCCCTCAAACACCGTCATTTCAGCCTTGGGCGCATAGTGCCTGTATTTCATACCCGGTGCCTTCGGCTTAACATCCGCCGAAACGCCCGTCATAAGCGCAGGATCCAACCTGACCTCGCCCACAACTTTCTCGAGCATTTCTTTGGTGATATAACCCGGTCTGAGAATAACCGGCACTCCTTCCGTAAGATCCACGATCGTTGACTCAAGCCCTATATCGATTCCGCCGTCATCGATGATCATATCCACCCTTCCCGAAAGGTCCTCAATAACATGCTCGCCCGTCGTAGGACTCGGCCTTCCGGAGAGATTCGCGCTCGGAGCGGCAATATAGGTATTGCTGTATTTTATAAGTCTCGTGGCAACGCTGTGCGAAGGAAATCGTATCGCAACCGTATCAAGTCCGCCTGTGACCGAATACGGCACACGCGCTTTTTTCTTAACGATCATCGTCAACGGTCCGGGCCAGAATCCGGCTGCAAGAGTATAGAATACATCCGGTATCTCATCCGATAACTCGTCCGCATCTTTAATATCCGCGATATGAACTATGAGCGGGTTGTCGGACGGCCTTCCCTTTGCAGCATATATCCTGCCGGCCGCGCTCTCATCAAATGCATCTCCGCCAAGTCCGTAAACCGTCTCTGTCGGAAAAGCAACGAGACCGCCGCTCTGTATGATTCCTGCCCCGCGGCGGATTATCTCTTCATCAGTCTCTTCAACACCCGTAATCTTCTCAATAATTGTATCGATCATTTCTTCACGTCTTTCAAAATTCCAGCAGCGACCAGATATCCGAACTCTCATTGCCAAGCGACCAGGCTGCAACACCCGCAATATTCTTGGTTTTGATCATGTTCATTCTGACAGCCATAGAATCATGGTCCTCAAGCCATATACTGTAAAATACACCGTCAACCTCTCCCTGAGCAACGTTCTGACATAATTCCTCATCCCACACCCAGGTAAGTCCAAGGTCTTCAGCAGCCTGATGGCAAGCCTTCATAGCATAGGCAACACTGGATAAAACAATATTTCCCTCTTCGTCGGGAGCTTCCTTCCAAAGCCTTGTATAAAATGGAATTCCGTTAATAAGTTTGCGGGCGGGAACCGTTTCGAGCGTCAGATCTATACCCTCTTCCACAAAACCAAGTGAAGCGGTTGAACCTGCTGTCTCGCAGCCTGCCCAGTGCTCGTCATAGCCCATAACGATAACATAATCAACACACTCGCCCTGCTGCTTTCGGCCGTAGTGTTCGGTATGATCCCTGGGCACATAATTGTCAACGGAAAGTACGATACCCGCCTTTCTGCAGGCAATCGACAATTCCCTTATAAACTGGACATAGTCATCACCGCTCTTTGCCTGAACTTTTTCAAAATCAATATTGTATCCGTCGTATCCGTATTCCTCGGCTTCGCTCATAAGATAATCGATCATTGTGCCACGAAGAACGGAGCTTGCAAGAATCGGTGCATCAAGCTCGTTGTTGCCCGACTCAAAATCACTTACAAGAGGCCAGACTTCAAGCCCCTGCTCGTGCGCATAATCCACATATTCCTTCGACGCAAAGCTGTGCATGTCAGCCTCCGCATCGGTGAGATAATACCATGTAGGGCTGATAACGTTAAGCGTGTCAGCCTCTGCAATAAGGTCGGCTATTTTGTCGTTATCTTCCTCAACATACACGCCGTGCCATGCAAGAATGATCTGGTGATCCCTCACAAGATCGCTGTAATAAACCGGCTCAAAATCATTCTCAAAAGCAAGCACCTCGCTGTCGGATCCAATCGCCTTGTTGGGAACATAACCGACGAGTCCGAAGAGATTGGCGACTTTGGCAAAACCGTTATAATCCTCTTTGTCAAGCGTATACCATCTGTCATATTCGGAAACGTCCGCAAGAATCTTGCTCTTAACCGAATCCGACTCCCTGACGACGAACTCACCCTCATTAAATGTCACAAGATCGTACGTAATATCCGAAGTATGTAGCGATACGATCGCCGGCGACGCATTAATATCAACCGTGATATCGCTGCAGCTCTCGACAAGAGCCTCACTTATATAGAGTTCATGTGTATCAGCATCGATAAACCACTCACCGCTGCCCGGCTCATAAATTATTATCTCCTCTGCAACCGTATAAAATAAACTGAGCGTGTCCTCGTCATAATAAAATTTGTCGCACAGATACTCCTTGCAAAAAGCGTTGGAGAAATAAATACTTCCGTCCGTAGTCAGATTGCCGTAAATATAAGCGGTGTAGTCCGCAACCTTATTGCCGTTATAATAAATGATCGCCTCATCGGCATCGGCACTCACGCCGTAATAATCAAATAAATTAACCCTCTCGGTAGAAGGCTTATTCTTGATATAAAGCGCCGTAGCGATCGCACCCGCGGCAAGAAGAACAGCAGCGACTCCGGCTATTATCGGGATTGGAGGTTTCTTCGAGGATTTTCTCGCGGTATCGCTGTATATTTGCTCGGCACATACCCCGGGATCATTCTCGTTTTCCTCAAGGATCTCGTTATTATCAGACATAAATATCTCCCTGTAAAATAAGTACGCTTCACACACCGTCACTAATACGTGCCGGGTATTTACGCTGACTTATATGATATCATTTTAGAGGTATTAAACGCAAGATTTAACCGCAAGAATAACTTAAGATCCGGGCTCGGAATTTAAGCCGGGTTGCGCCACTTGACCGCCTTCTTCAGAACATAGTCCAGCGGTTTAAAAAGAACGGCGCAGATAACAGCATTGCTGACGCAGTGAATAATGTCATAAGGAATACCCGCGATCCACCACGCAAAAGCTGTCTGAAGGCCTCCGATAAAAAGATACGGAATGCTGCAGAATAAGCCGAAGAAAAGCCCGAACGCAGCCGACAGAATAATATACATGACATAGGAACCATGTTTTCTTGTAAAATATACAATCAGAATAAGCGCCGGCCACATATAAAGATACATGATCACCCATGTGTGAACACCCCAGAAGAACATTTCAAGCCCGGTAAAAGCCACCGCTATTATAAGGGCTTTAAGCCCGAAATTGCGTGCATAAAGGATGAAAAGAAGCGTCACCACCTCCACATTGGGGGCGAATTCGAGCGCCTTCTTTCCAACCTCAAGCACTGCAAGCATCATGCCCAGAAGTGCAATATCTTTAACTGTAAACCTGTTACTCGGCACTGGTTTCATACTTGAATGAATAAGTATCACCGTCTGAGACAACCTGCGCATCCGCACCGTACTGACCATAGCTGTCGTTTACGTAAATCGCCCAGTATGATTTGTCTACATTGTAATCGGCAGTAAGACCGTTAATGGTCTCGATGAACAGACCGTAGGAACTTGTACTTCCGGAATAAGAGAATTCGGGATTCTTAGCCGCTGTACTGAGTTCATCCATCAGTTCGCTTAAATATTCCTTATCCGTAGTTCCCTTATATGTATCAGTTGCTCCCGTATTATCAACAACCTCAAGCGTATATGCCTTGCTGCCGAGATTGGTTGTAGGCTTATTGTTGTTATAGATCAGAATAAAAGCGACTATAAGTCCTATAAGTACTACTGCTGATATGGGGGCCCATATCGGAAATTTTTTCTTTGCTGACTGATTGCTATCCATTTCTTTGTTCTCCTTATGATAAAATATATGTAATACGAATCCGCTTATTACATCACGTTTATTGCTGCCGCTTAAGGTCAAGCAAGCTCTCTGCATAATAAACCGTCTGCATCGCATCCTTGCCGTAGAAATCCGCGCCGATCATATCCGCATATTCCTGCGTAAGAACCGCACCTCCGACGCATACTTTACACCAGGGAGCTTTCTCGCGAAGAAGCTTAATGGTGTCCTCCATGCTCACTACGGTGGTCGTCATAAGTGCGGACAGACCGCAGAGCGTTGCGTGCGTCTCAACAACTTTATCGACTATAACCTCGGGCGGAACATCCTTTCCGAGATCGATAACATCGTATGAATAATTCTCAAGAAGTACCTTAACGATGTTCTTACCGATGTCATGAATATCTCCTTTAACCGTCGCGATCACGATGGTGTACTTCTTTTCACTGGAAGCTCCGCTCTTTTCCATATGCTCACGGATCGCCTCAAATCCGGCCTTGGCTGCCTCCGCACTCATAAGCAACTGGGGAAGGAAGATTTTACCCTTCTCAAAACCGTCACCGACGATATTAAGCGCGCCTACCAGATCCTCGTTGATTATATCAAGCGGCTCCCTCGTAAGAAGCTCGTTAGCCGTGGCTTTGTACGCATTCTCCTTCATACCTTTGATTATACTGTCCTTAAGACTCGGAGCACCCTCCGGAGCCTTAGCCTGAGGCGCGGCGGGCGCATCATCGGAAGGCGTATATTTACCGATATAGTCCATACACTGATCGTCATAGCTTCCGAGAACGCAGAAGGAATCATATGCCTGCATCATGGCTTTGCTGTTGGGATTGATAATTCCCGCCGACAACCCGGCCTGCATTGCCATCGTATAAAATGTACTGTTAATTATCTCTCTTTGCGGCAGACCAAATGAAATATTTGAAACACCGAGCACCGTTCTTCCGCCGCGCGCTTTTATCGCTTTCACGGTTCCGAGCGTTATCGCTGCCGAAGTGCTGTCCGTACTCATGGTCATTGTAAGCGCATCGATCACGATATCCTTGCGCTTAATGCCGTATTTCTCGGCGGTGAGGTATATTTTATCGGCGATGGCAAGACGTCCTTCAATAGTTGAAGGAATACCGTCCTCGTCGATCGTAAGGCCGACAACAACGCCACCGTACTTCTTAACGATCGGGAAAATAGCCTCCATAACCTCGGCCTTTCCGTTTACGGAATTGACCATGGCTTTACCGTTGTAGAGGCGAAGCGCCTGCTCCATGGCCTCTGCGCTGGTGGTATCGATCTGAAGAGGAAGCGGAAAAACACTCTGAAGCTCATACACGACCTTCTTCATCATCGCGACTTCATCAATCTCGGGAAGACCGACATTAACATCAAGAATATGCGCACCCGATGAAACCTGCTTATCGCCTTCACCGAGTATGTATTCGATATTGTTATCCCTGAGAGCCTGCTTGAATCTGCTCTTGCCCGTAGGGTTGATCCTCTCGCCTATTATAACCGGCTTATCTCCGAGAAGGACACTGTTCATGCCCGATGACACAATTGTAAAATCTTTCTCGCAAAGCGGCTTCCTCACAATATCCTTGCACTTGTCGACGGTCTGCCTTATATACTCCGGAGTTGTTCCGCAGCAACCGCCGATATACCAGGCACCCATCTTTGCAAAATCCATCATATCATCAGAAAATTCTTCCGCAGACACATCATATACCGTCTTGCCGTTCTCCGCTCTCGGGATTCCGGCATTGGGATTGATTATAAGGGGAATGCTCGCATAATGCGCAATCTCTTCAAATATCGGCTTCATCTGCTTAGGTCCCAGCGAACAATTGATCCCGAGTGCGCTCACGCCCAGTCCTTCAAGAAGCGCCACGAGCTCTCTCGGGCCGCCGCCTGTCATCATTTTACCGTTCTCGGAAAATGCTGCGGTCGCAAATATCGGAAGTTCACAGTTCTCCTTAACGCCGAGTACTGCTGCCTTCATCTCATACAGATCGTTCATCGTTTCGATAAGGACGATATCCGCACCGGCCTTTGCACCTATTCGGGCGATCTCGCCGAACACGCTGACTGCTTCTTCAAATTCGGTCGTACCAAGGGGCTTTAACAGTTTGCCGGCAGAACCGATATCAAGCACAACCTGGACATGTTCGTATCCGGGCCCCGCCTGTCGGATCGCCTCGCGAACATTCTGAATACCGGCCGTGATTATCTCATCGAGATTATCGTATTTGTAGCGATTGGCTCCAAAGGTATTGGCCAATATAAGATCGGCTCCGGCCTCGATATAGCTTCTGTGTATATCCGTAATTATATCGGGATGAATGAGGTTCCAGGTCTCCGGAAGTTCACCCGTCGCAAGGCCTCTTTCCTGCAAAAGACTTCCCATTCCTCCGTCAAAAAACATTATTCTCTCAAACGTTTTCAATTCGATATCCTCCGCGCTATCTGCGAAATTCGCAGGTGTCATTGTTCATACATGCATCACAGCCTTCAAGCACGCAATTGCCTCTGTGACGACTGCCCTCAAGATCGGTCACACCGATTATCGCGGATACGGATTTTTCCGGAAGCATTATTCCGCCTTCCGTAAGCGTGATACCGGCGAATTTGTCCGCCTGCAAAAGTCCGAGGATGTCCTTCTGATAATCAAGCGACAGATCGCCGTCCCCGGGACTGTATCTCGGTCTCAGATACAAGCCTTCCTCTCTTACTTTATCCCTGATCTTGATATTTATCTCATTGCAGTAATCTTCGATTGCGGCAGCCGCAACTGCCTGTAAAACAGCCGCTCTCGTGATATCAAGCTTCTGATATCTGTTCATCAGCATATCGATCTCACTGCCGAGCGTTGCCGCCATTATTACTATCTCGCGGCAGCCCATAAGGTTATGAGCAAGATTTCTGCTTCTTAGCACTATATCAGCCGCGACCACTTCCTCCTCACGGACCTCTGCCTTAAAGCGCCTGTACACGCTTTTCGGGGCAGCGCTCATCGCAACCTCATCCGCCACGCTCCGCACGATCTCCATTGTGTGAGGATCGGGCACAGAGCCTTTATAGCCAAGATATCTGACCGCTTCTCTAAGATTGATATTCATAGATCCGCCTCCCTGTACGTCGGGTCGATCATTTTACGATCGATGACAGATTCCGCTGAATCGCGCCCGCAACATTCGCTTTGTTCATGGAATACACATGAATGTGCGTGATCCCGTTTGCGATAAGATCGATTATCTGGTCCGTCGCATAGGCGATACCGGCCTGAGTAAGCGCCTCCGGATCATCCTTAAAATGATCTACCAGATTAATAAATCTCTCCGGCACATTGGTCCCTGAAAGTGCTCTTGCCGTCTCCACCTGGGTTGCCCGGGTTATCGGCATGATTCCCGGGATCACCGGAACCGTAATTCCCTTATCTCTTACTTTATACAAGAAATTATAAAATATATTATTATCGAAAAACATCTGCGTCGTAAGGAATTCGCAGCCGGCATCTATTTTACGCTTAAGGTTGTCGATATCCGTCGACTTATTCACGCTGTCAACATGACCTTCGGGATAGCAGGCGCCTCCGATACAAAAATCAGGGGTATACGCTTTAATCTCTGCAGCGAGCTGTGAGGCATATTTATAATCGATAAAAGGCTCCCCCTCAAAACCCTTCGGCTTGTCGCCTCTGAGCGCAAGAACATTCTCTATTCCCGCCGCCTTCATCTCATCAAGCGCGCTGTGAATATCTTCCTTCTTCGCACCGACACAGGTAAGGTGTGCGATCGTCATTATTCCGTACTTATCCTGGATTCCGGAAGCAATCTTAACCGTGTTCTTCCTTGTAGAGCCGCCGGCTCCGTATGTCACACTCATATAGCTCGGATTAAGAGCCGCAACCTCATGCGTCGCCTTCTCCACCGATTCAAATGAGGCATCACTCTTGGGTGGAAACACCTCAAAAGACAGAGAGATTTTACCGTTATTAAGAATATCCGTTATTTTCATTATGCACTTCCCCCTTAGGATATGGTCTGCTATTACTGTAATCTACAATACTATACACGAAAATTCAATATGTGGGGACATTTATCTTTGGCATAGGCTATACTTATTTTAATATGTTATACATAGATTTTTTCTATGTTTAGGCAGAAAATAAATGCGCCACCCAAAAGGATAAACGCATTTCATCTACAATTCCTATCCTGTAGGTAAAGGAAATAAGAGCCGGCGTGGCCGGGTTATCAAATGCTCCTACCACATGAGAAGCTTGACAGACCCGCCAACCGGCCCTTAATGAGGTCAATCTTCACGCCTGTAATACAAACAACGTGTGTAAAATCCGTTCGATATAGAACTATCAACCGTTTGTGGTCATTGGTTCTCTATAGAACTATTCTTCCGAATTCCACTTCCACAACCTTACTGTTTTTGAAAACATAGTTGCGCATATAAGTGCATCCGGAGTCGCCAAGGAGCATATTCACGAACGGCTCGTCCGCTTCTACCTCCTTACCTTCGTACATTATTCTGATACCCTGTCCTTTAAGTGAAACCAGTTCATCTCTCAGGGCCTTTTTATCACTTTCTTTTGCAGTCATTTTACCCTCCGTTTCGAAGTCACGCACAGTCTTACAAGTACCGGCAAAAGACAGTATGCAGCATGCCACAGTAATTACATCGTGATATATAATCCTTTAATCTTCGCCTCTTCTAAGCCATACGACTTCGATCATATTATTTGATTCCGACCGCATCACATATATGATGCTTCCGGCAGATCTGTTAGAACTGTTTTTCAACAAGTTCATTCAGGAAATCCATCGCTTCTTCGTCAAGGCGCGCAATATCAGGAATGTAGCGTGCGCCAAGCATTCGAAGTTTGTAACGGGCTTTAATCTTGTGCACGATGTGTCGGACCGGATTGTTAAATATAAATATCCAGTTACGTCTGGAAGGTTCGTTGTCCGTTTGTGCGATAAAATCCATTACATCCTTTAATTTCCAATAGGACAGATTACCAACTACCAATTTAACCCTGCACATCAGGAAACGTTCTCTGACATTTTCATAATTGCAACCGAAATCGATGATCACATATTCGTAGGCATTCATAATCTGCGAAAGCTCGTAGTTTCCCTTGGCGTATATTTTAGCCTTTCTTTTAAAATATTTATGTACATCCCTTTCTGCCTGCAAAAAGCAAGGATGGTTCGACGCTTCAACGCACGCAACCCTGCGACCTTTCACGATACTCATAAAGATCCCAAGAAGCAGTACCAGATGAGTCACTCCTGCTCCACGATGTGTTCCGATCACACCGATCAAAGTTGTCGAATTATTCTCTCTCAAATCGTCCGTCCCTTCATAATTCAGGTTTGTATGGTACTTTCACAGGATGTATGACATGATATTTTCTGACGGCGTTTCTGTACTGCGACGCCCCCGCAAGATTAATAAGCGTCCTTATGTCCTCTCTCCTGCCTTCAAAAACGCTCAGATTCTCCGTAAGAGAAAGCAGATCGTATGAAGCGGCAGAAGTAACAAGACATATCCGGTCGCATCCCATAATCTCATCGTGATCGGCATCACGGTAGAGTCCGTAATCTTTGATAATAACGTCATATACACTCTTTCTCAGATCAGCGATCCCGTAGTAATTCGGCAGCAGCTCGAGCCTGTTCATCTTGATGATTCCGCCCATAAATCTGCAATGCTCCGAATCCGCGACCATTGAGATAAAATGTCCTTTGTCGTTATGCTCTTCGATAAGAACCCTCTTGCCTTTCCCGGTAAAATACCCTGCGCTCATCATCGACAAATGTGTGCAACCCACACACTCGCTCATTTTGACAAACGCGATTGTCATACTGTTTTTCAGTGCCTGTGCGGATGATGGTCTGATGTGATGGAGCTGTCTGATAAGCTCATCAACCGAGGCTGTTCGCCCCCTTTGACTGTGAGAAATACAAGCGTTTATGATCCGACCGAGTTTATCCGGCCTGATGCGCCTTATATAATCACTGTCCGTTGTTTTGGTAGCCATATAAAGCATTACAACGCCTATTGCATAGATATCGGTTCTCTCGTCTATTTTCCCCGATTCATACATCTCGGGCGCAGCAAATTTTATCGTGCCGATCCCAAATGAAGCGTCCCCCGCTTTAACAGAGTTACCGTAATCGAGAAGCTTGATCGTGTCCTCACATAAAATAATATTCTGCGGCTTTATATCACCGTGATATATACCTTTTTCGTGAAGGTATTTTACGATGTTACAAAGCTTTAAGGATATGTCGATCAGCTTCCCAACCGATATAGATCCGGTTTTGGAAATATAATTCTCAAGAGACTCACCCTCAATGTATTCCTCAATAATACAGATATGCTCATCGTCTTTTTCGATATCATAGATCATCGGAATATCGGGATGCTTGAGATTTGTAAGGATATCGGCCTCACGACTTGCTATACCCGCAAAATCGGCCGATATGTCGATGCACTTGATCGCCACGAGTGCATTAAGATTAATCTGTCTTGCCAGATACACCCGGCCAAAGGAACCTTCGCCAAGAAACCCGGCAATCTCATACCGCTCAAACAGTATATCGCCTAATTGATACAAGCCAAATACCTCCTGTATCTTCCGCACAGGCGACCCTGCAAGTTGAATGATATATCCTGCAAAATCACTTTTCAAGACCTTTTTGAGCCCAAATCAAAACTTTATGAATTTTTTACAATTCAATGGTCAAATTTTCGTTGTTTTGACTGTCATTATGGGTTATACTTAATTACCAACCTTAAGATGTGGTATAAATATTTTATTGATCAGATACATATTTCAATACTTCGGGAGGTGGATTATATGAAGTTTGAAAAAATCAATAACTCCCAGATAAAATGCAGTCTTACCAAGACAGATCTGGAGGAGCATAATATACACGAGCTCGGCGATCTTTTTTACAGGACGCAGGCAAGCAGAGAACTCTTTGATGATATTATAGAACAGGCAAACAGTGAGCTTGGCTTCGAGATTTCGGGAGAAGCTATCAAGGTTGAGGCAATTCCGATATCTCGAGAGAACATAGAATTTATAATTACCAAGATTGAAAATATATCGGATCTTAGAGAACTCGACCCGCGTTTTTCCAAATTCACGGAGTACGATACCGACCGCGAAGGCGATAGTGAGAACGAAGATGCATATCATGAAAATGCTGCACCTGTTAAGCCCATTAAGCTTGAAGGAACCGATGATAAGGAGAAGATTCCTTACGCACTTTTCAGATTCGCTTCATGGAGCGACGCAAGCAGAGCCGTCAGACCGTTTTACGACAACGAAAAGGATATGCTGAGGCCCGATTTTATCGGCATTGTCAGCCGCCTTTACAAATCCGATGAGAAAGAATATTTACTTGTAGTCGGTTCACCGACTGAGGATACAAGGAATGCTTTCAACAAGATCTGCAACGCTCTTGGCGAGCGCGGACAGCGTCTGGACTACAACCCCATAACAGTCGGACTTCTCACGGAGCATCACACATCGATCGCCCCAAAGCGTGCTCTTGAAATACTTGCTAAATACTAGATCATACCAAATTACCAAGGTTACCTTTTGCAACCTTGGTAATTCTTTTATTCCACGGATCAAACAAAGATACACTCAACATTTCCGAGATAAATCCTATCGTTCGGCTTTATCTCACACACTTCAAAACAAGCAAGTTCGTGATCGTTTACCTTTGTCCCGTTGGTGGAATTAAGATCCTTGATATAGAAGTGCTCGCCGTCCCTGGAGATTCTTGCATGCATTCTGCTTATGCCCGGAAGATTGATTATACAATCCGACTTATCCCGTGAACTGCCGACAACGATCACCGAATCATCAAGCTTATATGAGTTACGCCCGATCTTCTCTTCCCATCTGAGCTCATGTTGTGAGCTGTCCATCGCGCTGAGAAGAACGGTCATTCCTTCCTGAGGGCGCTCTTTTTCAGCGCGGCCCGGAATATCCTTTTCACTTCGAATCGATTGAGCCCCCGCCTCACACGGCGGGGTCTGTGCTAAGGATTTTTTTGTGCCGCTCTTTTGGTCATCCTGCGCCGGAATTCTCGTAAAATATTTTTCTTCATCATATTCCACCGCAGTATCGGTCCGAACAATTTTAACGAAGGTTGTCTTGTTTTCTCTAAACCATCTGACACCGAAAAACAAGCCTGCAACGGCAATAACCGTCATACCTATGCAGGCAGATCGTTCCATACCGAACAGTCTTGCTCCCTTGAAAAAAATCCCCGCAAGGCCAAGTATCACGATCAACACCAAAAGGCCGCCGATAAAATATGCGGTATATATTTTACCGTGATCGGGAATCTCTTCCTCATTCTCAATAATTTCCGGAATAACATTCTCATTGGTTGTGTGCCTTGTCACAAGCTCGCCGTATTTCTCGTCGCTTCCGGTCTCCTCCTTCATCTCCGATCCGCTTATAACCTCGAACTCAAACAGCTCTCTGGGGCTTATGACATCGTAGCATGACTTCTTATAAATGCCGTAAGCCATGGTAACCGCAGCGGTGTCACTATGATCGACTTTGCGGATGACAAACTCCATAAGCATTCTGACCGACTGATCGAAGCTCTCCTCCTTACCGGTAAAATACGCGAATTTCATGCTTCCGTCGCCAGGGTCCATAAATATTTTATCGGGAGAAAGAATGATCTTGTTCTCATCGAGAAGGTATTCCTCAATGCCGTCAAGCACAGTGTTTATCGACATTATGAAGTTCATGATGTCCTTATGATCCATCTCACGTTTCTCATAAAAATCCTCCAGATTCTGGTAGGAGGATATTTTATATGCGTACACATAATCGTTGTTTAGCTGCGAAATATAAAGCGGCAGAAAACCGTTTATATGATTCTGCGAAATCATATTCATCGTCATATCGCATTTCTCTGCCGAATGAATTCTCATATAGCAGCTGTCAAGTTGTCTCTCATAATCAATCTCCATCATTGCCTCCTATAAGCTCTACAATTCTTCCGCCCGCTCTTACGATATTCGCATTATCGTTGCAGCTAAGGACTTCTTCAATATCCGTTTCGGTAAGCTCCACCAATCTTCCGAGCCTGCCTGCGCCAAAGAATCCCTCCTCTTTGGCGATCACAATTTTTTTCTCGTTTGCAAGCCTCTTCTCATCCTCTCCGATAACCGGGGATGCGACGATTGCCTCAACGCTTATTCCCTGCTTTGTATCATCACAGTAAAAAAGCTTCGCCTGACGATACCTCTGACTTGCGAGCACCACACTCACATCCGAAAGCATCGTGTCATGTAAAATAAAATCCAGATTAATCACGCCCGCCACAAACGCCGTGATCAAAGAGAAGATCACTGCCGCTTCCAACGTCAGCACACCTTTAAGCCTTCCCTCGCGATCATTCATTATAAAATCACCTCCACGATACTTGTAACAAGATACGCTCCCAAAACAAAAGGGATGAACGGCATCTCGGATTTTATGTTTTTCCTGCGCATAAGCAAACAGATACCGCCCGTAACCGCAGCAAATATAAGTGAGAAAAGCAAAAGCCTGAGATTATCGTTAAACCCGAGGAACGCTCCGCTTGCAATAAAGAGCACTCCGTCTCCGTATCCGATTCCCTCCCTGCTTACCTTCGCAAAGAAAATGACGAGAAGTCCGATCGCCATGCCGCTCAGCATCGACCAGATCGGCTGGTAAGCTTTGATCACATTCAATGCAATTCCCAGAACCGTAAAAACAGCCAATCTGATAACCGAGACTTTTCTGCTTCTTATATCCGCAACCGTTTCCAAAGCAAGCATCAAAACCACCGCGCCCTGTACCATATACTTCCTCCGTTTGATCAATCTTTTTGCCACAAAATTCGCTGCACGTACTTACATGAACCGAGCCGTCCTTGCGCGCTGCGCGTTCTTACGCGTACCTGCGCACTACTGCGTAGCGCTCCTCTCCCTGCACTTTTGGCAAAGCGGATATTTTACGATTGCCTTGGCCTTAGTCATTGTGAATACCGTTGTTAGAAGCTGTCTGCACGTTACACTGGTGTGATAACGCTCTCCGTATTCGGTATAAAACACAAGATTGTCTGCCCCGATATTTTTGCCACAGGTACTGCATTCATAGTATTTTCCGCCGCTTGCATTTCTTATGGTTTCAATCCGCGAAAGCGGACAGTATGAAATATCCGAATGAAGATGGGGACAATCAAGATAAAGATGATAAACGGTTCCGGTCTTTGCAACATAAACCATTTCCTCATCCCAATTATTCTCGGTTTCCTCATCACCGCCCCATGTATGACAGCGCACGCGTGAGACCAGCGTGATCCTTCCGATTCCGAGCAGATCATACGGAACCCTTATCTGATACTGAATTGCAACATCCAGTATATCCGCTTCCTGATCCACGAGAAGATTCAGATAAAGTCCCTTGCTTCCGTTAACGATAAATGAATTATCAAGATAATCCTTTCCCAGCTCCGAGATAACACCCGCAAGTATCGCACTCTCTTCAAGCACACTTTCCACAGTGTTATCGATATCCGTCGCACCGACATAATAGGCATATCCGGAAACATTCATCGCATGATCATAAAGTGCTTTTTGAACTTTAACCTGTGTGGATATAACAATTACAAAAACCAAAACCGCCATAACCGCCGCTATAAAAAGCGGCATGACAAGCGCTGCCTCAAGTGTCAGGGAAGCAGCAAAGGGAACCCTTTTTTCACGTGAAGAAGTTACATTTATATTAAAGACCCGGGGAAAATTTGACCTTGTTTTAAATGCAATATATATACCGTTTCCACTTAAATTTTTTAAAAAAGATTTATGAAAAAAGGGCATCCTTCACCGCCTCCTAAATGCCTTACCTTGCGGCGTGTTTAATCAAATGCACAGGCAGATCAATATGTGTAAGATGCATACTCCGTTTTGCGATTTAGGAGTACTCCCTGTGCGTAAAGCGGCTGACCGAGACAGTACATGGCCGTCACATCTACACCGTACACATAATCTTTAAGTCTGAATTTATCATCGCCGGATGCGATCATAAAAAGTTCCACAAGGTCCATCGTATAAACCGAACGCTTGCCGTCATTTTCAAAATAAAGAAGAAATCGCAGAAATTTCTCATAAGAAAGATCCGTACTTCTGCCGGTTCCTTCACCCGCTTCCAAATTGCCCGCAATAAGATTCTCAAGAGAAAGCTTCCAGGTATCTTCGGTTTTACCCCATCCGATAGTGTTACCTGCAAGCAGTGTCTTAACATCGCAGATCGCCTCCGCATACGACCAGAGATACATCAGAGTAAACTGCACGAGCCTGATAACCGGCTCCATTCCGCTTGCCCCTGCAATCGTAGTCGCAAGACCATAGCAGGATTCTCTTTTGGCGCTGTCGGTGAAGAGATAAACAAGATTGATCCCGCTCCTTATCGTTGCCATCCGAAGAACGGTTGACAGAAGATTGTCCGCATCGCTTTCCTTGCCGCAGAGTATGTACTCCGCCTCATAATCAAGCGCCGGCCCTCCTTCCTCACTCAGAAAATTACCGAAATTATCCATAACATATTCGATATAAATTATCCTTTTTGCCTGCGTTGTAAGAAAATCCGCGCTCCTTTGAAGCTCGGAAACATTGCTCGTATCAACTACGGTTGAAGCCAGATCGTTTACTTCAATCTTCTTCCCCGATATCGCCGTCCCGCTTGGAACAACGAGTCCGAGAAGTCCCTTCTCAAGAAGATTCTTAATCCCATCAAGAATACTTTCATCGGAGGAATCCTTCATCAGTGTCGTGTAATCAACCTGCGTACCCGCAAGCGTATATCCCGATAAAATACTTACCGCCGCGTCTATCTGTGCAAATGTTTCCTCTGTTTTGCCGTCGCCATCTTCGTCATTCTTCATCTCAACACTCTTTATACTTTCGCGAAACGCCTCAAGAACAGCAATGTTCGACCTCATAACCGCTTCAATAAGAATGGGATCGCAGATATCCTGCGCAATGATACGGTCAACTTCTTTAAGTTCCTCCACATCCGATGTCAGCGCGTTTTCCACTTCATCGCTGAGAACATCTGATTTGGAATTAAGGAGATCATCCAGTTCAAAGACATTCTCCTTAAAATCCGTAATTCCGGAATTAACCTTCTCTGCGTAATCGAGTACTTTTTGGGAGGCCCATATCGCATCACCGGCCATGCTCGCAAGCTTGTTTTTCAGTATATTGAAATTGAGTTTCCTGTCATCCTCGCATGACTCTTTAAGCTCCGAAACGATCCCGGAAACCGTTTTGTCCACTTCACCTTCGACCTTTTCAAAGACTTTGCGATTGGATATGGAAAGCTCATTCATACTGATCCTGTCAATGCAAAATTCTTTAACAAATCGGCCCACCATTTTAAGATCATCAAGATCAACACCCTTCCTGCCGATATTTACGCCTTCAAGATACTTAACGAGACTTCTTGCATTCTTCTCTATTTCAACCATCTTCTCAGTGGTTTCAATTATTTTATCGTTGATCTCGCTTACCGCTTCACCTTCTTCGGAATCGTCTTCCATCCCAAGATAATCCGCGGCAAGATTGATCACCTTCGCATATTTCTCGTACTCGACAACTGTATTTTCCCAGACAAGTCCCGAGCCGTCGGTCGCCCTGATAACATTACTGAGCGTAACTCCCTCGGCATTGATCCCGTACAGATCGGTCGTATCCCAACTTATCAGATCGTCCGTCGGATCGATCGTATAATTCATATAATCGGAAATCAGTCCGCAGATAGCATCCTCGCTAAACTCACTTTTTCCGCATTTCCCATCAAAAAGCAGTACCCCAAACTGAGAAAAAAGTTCCGAATCATATGCTGAGAAAACAGAATCCAGCGCGCTGTTAAGACCGCAGCTTACCATCACCTTTGCGCCGGCAATCCTTGCAGATTTAATGGTTGCCGTAATCACCGACACAACCATCAGAAAGATCATTGCCGCAAACAAAGACACACTTCCCGCCAATTTCTTTTCCCTAAACATCTTTAAAAAGAACTTCATATTCATCCTCCATTTGGGGTCTCCTCCGGGATTATATCGCGGACGCATTTGATTTGATGGTATCAAAAATAGATGTAACAACTTTCGTGATCTGAGTCTTAAAAATAAGAACCAGTGAGATCAGAACAACGATTATCAGAATTATCTCAACGGTTCCGAGACCGTCTTCGTCCTTGATAAAGCGGCTAACGCCGTTTCGTATGTGATTGATCAATTGCATATTTTCCTCCTTTCCGCCTGTGTTAAAAGGACATAAAGGCCGGGACCATGATTACGACCATCACGATCATGAGCTGGATGATCATGGGAATAAGCAGCCTTATGCCGGCTTCTTCGCCTGTCTTTTTTGCAAGCATTTTACGTTCTTGAAAGGCCTCGGTCACCTCACTTCTGAGAATGAGTGTAAAATCCTTGGCACCCTTCCTGATGTTTTGTGACAAAATATTTCCAAGCTTTATGTAGCTGTGGATACGACAGGATCTGCCGAACATCGCATAAGCCTCGGGCTCGTAAGTGCCTGTGGATATGCGGTTTGCCGTTGTTGCAATTTCTTCATAGGCATATCTCTTAAGCTTGGGATTGTTTTCTTTTTTCTTCGCATAATCATAAGCAATCTTGTTAAACGCAGCAGCCTCGCTCATGCCTGCATTAATAAGCAGCGTGAGTTTGGAAACCACATCCGCATAATCCTGCTTTAATTGTTTTTCTCTTTTTTCTTCTTCATTGCGCGGCACAATATACTTTTTGTAGTAGAAATACACTCCGGCAAATATGATTATCAGAAAGATAATTCCCGTCTTGCTTTCCGTCGGGATAACATATGTTATCTCCTTGTCCCGCACCTTCTCCGGTAAAATCAGTTCGCTTCCCAACTGTTCATCGGCGCGCGAAATCGCCTCTCTTACATCCCTCTCAAACAGCTCCTCCTGCGTATAATCCGGAGGAAATACTGTAAGAAGGATTTCATAATATCTGACTTCTTCCTTGTATTTCATCTCAACAAACACTGTGTGTGTTTCGCCGGCCTTTTCCACATTATCCACAGATAATCCACCGTAACTGTCAATAACTGAATAGTTATCAGTGCTGTAAGTCATGCTTACGGCAAGGTCATCAAACCTGTCCACAAAATTCAGATCGCGGCTTATCCTGTCAAAGCTTTCGTTATCTCCCATGATTACCTCAAGGAGTCTCTGATATGCGTTTTCAAAGAGTTTCTCTGTTTCTTCCGGCGTGAGCTGCTTGGGGCTTACCGTTACTTCAACAGGCTTACTGACTCCGTCCGCTTCCATATCAAGATACCAGACTGATTCATTTTCATTGAATTCCGGGCGTTCAAGCGATGTCACATAATCGTTCGATTCCGAACTGTTTATCAGAACGATGAAAAGCACCGAAGCTGTAACTGCCGCAGCTATGATGAATTTCCGCGGAATCCTTTTCGTTGACCTTGAAGAAATAAGAGTTTTAATTTTATCGATCGGATCGTTCACATTCTCACCTCATCTCGTTCCCCTTCTATGTCGCGGGTCCTTGACGCGATCGTTACTTTGCCATCAGACTTTAATATCGGTTATTTTATGAGCGATGAATGTCGCTGTAAAATACACAACCACGCAGGCAGTCATCACCGCAATGCCGAGCGCATTCGAATACATCTTTGAGATCAGGTCTCCCTGTGTAAAACGCATATAGAGGATGATCCCGAGTGGTACAAGATTCATAATGTTCGATTCCAAACGTTTTGCCGAAATCATTGTATCGATCTCTCTTTTAACGTCTATCTTTTCACATATGGTAGAGGTGCACGAACCGATCGTCTCGATAAGATTACCGCCGGACTTCTTGGTATATATCAGTATTTCCGAGAAGGCTGTTATATCTTCAATATCACAGTCCTTTGCAAAATCCGCAAAAGCGTCCTCGATATTGGTGTTAAAATCCAGCTTTCTTACAATGGTTGCAAAGCCCTGATAAATATATGACTTTTCTCCGTACATAAGATGAATCTCGCCGAGCGCTTCCCTGAAAGCATTCTCAATTGAATACCCGGCGGACAAAAGCGCGACGACTGACTGCATCGCATCTTTAAAGGATTTGGATATTTCTGATTTACGTTTTTCTCCGATCTGCTTCTTTCGAATTTTTACGTGAATTAATATGTAAGGAAAAAACACAAACCCTGCAAATACGTTATTGTAAAAAAGGAATCCTATGACCATCAGAATACCAATTGCTTCAAAAACCGGCATTACGGAGTTTTTCTTTGTGAATAAGTCTTTCAGAGCTTCCTTTAAGCGCTCCGACAATCCTGCCTTTTTCATCTGCTCTCTCCTCTTTGAATTCATACAGAGGATTGAGAATTATTTCTCCATCCTTTATGCCTGCAACTTCACTTATTGAAAGTACTTTCCTGCTTCTGTCCCTAAGTCTTCCGAGATGCACAATAATATCAATGGCTGAGGCTATCTGAGATCGTATTGCGCTGACCGGCAGATCCGCCGCTTCAAGCACCATTGTCTCAAGTCTCATAAGCATCTCTTTCGGTCCGTTGGCGTGTCCGGTTGACAAGGAGCCGTCGTGTCCCGTATTCATAGCCTGAAGCATATCAAGCGCTTCCATTCCTCTGCACTCGCCAACCACAATTCGATCAGGCCGCATTCTTAGTGCAGAGCGGATCAGATCGTGAATGGATACGGCATTCTTTCCTTCCACATTGGCGTTCCTTGCTTCGAGTCTTACAAGGTTTTCGATTTTATTGAGTCTTAGCTCGGCGGAATCTTCTATCGTTATTACTCTTTCATCAAGCGGAATATAATTACTCATTGCATTTAGAAAGGTTGTTTTACCGGAGCCGGTTCCGCCGCTTATGAATATGTTGTACTTTGCACATACCAGACTTTCAAGAAAAGTCGCCGCTTCGTTCGATATCGAACCGATTTCTATCATTTTATCGATAGAGAGCGGCACCTCATAGAATTTACGGATTGTAATTATCGGCCCGTCAATGGCAACGGGATTCATTACGATATTTACTCTGGAACCGTTATCAAGACGCGTATCTACAATGGGTACGGTTTCATTGATTATTTTATTTGACCTGGCTGCAATCCTTTGGACAACGTCGAGAAGTGCCTCCCGGCTCTCGAACTCGCCGTCCCATTTAAGAAGGCGGCCGGCCTTTTCAATAAAAATATTTCTGTAACCGTTCACCATGATCTCGGTTATATCGTCATCATCAATCAGCTCCTGAAGAATATCAAGCTTCTTAATATCATTAAAAATTCTACGACGTATCCCCAGCTTCCTGTCCACACTGAGATGAGTGAACTGCGGACGATCGATAACCTCGTCTATCAACTGAGCCACCATTTCCTCATCATAGTTTTTCATTGGATCAAGTCCGCCGGACACCATCGCGCGCACCTGCAGGTATTCAGCCTGTCCTACGCGCATGTTCTCACTTTCCATCAAGCACCCTCCTTACCACATCTTTAAGAAATGACGAGCCAAAAATCTCCGGCCCAATACTCCTTCCGATAAGTGATGCATCTTCTTCGATTATCGGACATTCAATCTGCGGGATCAGATTATCTCTTCCGCTGTTTTCAAGAAAATGAATGAATGCCTCATACTTCCCTTCGTTATAAAATCTTCTCTTCCTCGGTGCGTAAATATGGGTGGATATTCCCAGAAGCTCCCATGGCTTCATAATGCAGTATCCTGCATCGATAACAACTTCTTCATATCCTCCCGCTCTTGCGATACACATAAGAAACTCGCGCAGTTCTTCAGGTTCCATACAAAGCACATCTTCCGGCGAATCCACCGGCATCAGATAATCAAAGCCTTCAATCGTCGATGTGCAAGATACAATTTTACCCCCGAGTTCTTCCTTATTTCTGCAGGTTTTGTAAATATACATCGCTCTTGATAATCCGGCTTTATCGTTTCTTTCCATTATGCTTGACATATCGGAGAATTCCTCAAGCCCTACCCAAAGTGTCTTATTACGTTTTGCAAGTGCAGCACAAAGCACCAGCGAAAAACTTGTTTTATAACAGTTCGATACCGAACTGTATATTGTTCTGATATTATATCCGGAATCAAAATTCACTGCACTTTTATCAACACCTATGCATCCGAGAAATGATTTGGCAATCCTGTCGGCTGCCTGATATTTACAGATACAGTTCTCTTCCCCTGTCTCATTATTTGTTAGGATGACTGTTCTATCTGCTTTAATATCAGCCAAAGCAGTATTACCCATCATTTGCTCATCAACAAGCAAAGCCTTGATATTAACACTGTGAGCCTTGTCTTCCAGCGCTTCGGCAACTGTGAACGCGTACATTTTATATGGCAGGATATGCCTTTCGTTACAATATGCCGAAAACTTCGCCGCATATCTTTCATCAGAGGAGAGAATGCAGCAAATGCTTTCCTTCATAATCAGACTCCTCCTGTTGTTAAAAAGATAAAATAGCTGATAAATATGGGGATTGCAAAGCGAATCCCTGTACGTTTCTTTGGCAATTTGACTTTGCCTTTTACGCTCCACGCATACTCATCTTTGCCTTTCCTGGTAGCAATCACTCGGTATGAGATTACTATTAAACCCTCGAGTGCGCCGATCACAAAGGCCATGAAGATAAAGCGGAACGCCGTTATCAGAGTCATGGAGAAACCGCAGCATACGGTCAGAAGTTTGCAGTCCCCTGCCCTCATTGCACCGATAAGGTACAGACAAATTAAAATACTTAAAATAAATAGTGATAATAGAATAGATCTCCCAACGCCTGCGATTCCTTCTTCAATAAGAGCAAGCGGGATCATTCCGAATAAAGCAGCTCCGATAAGAGCATTGGGAATCCTCGCACACAAAGCATCCGTAACGGCTGCTGTAGCAAGGACAAACCCCGTAAAAAGAACCATCTTAACACCTCACAAACGAGGTAATGGCAACCACACAATAGACGAGATTGTGTATGAACGGATGATAACGCAAGTGTGTATTAATAGTCAAGACACTTTTTTAATTTTCAAAAAATGACAATCAAATTGTATTTTTATTTGGAAATATGCCCCAAAATTGTATTTTATCAAAAAAGTCTGACTCATAATTGAATCAGACTTTTATCATTTTATATTCCTTTAAAGAAAGCTTGCCAAATTAATAAATGTCAATTAGCTTCTTCCTCCCATCCCTTACATACGTCGCACCATCCAAGGGCACCTGATGCCTTTTCCAATTCGTCCGGTGTCAGTGATACGGATGTAAATTCATTTCCTCCTGCCGGATGAACTATATCAAATCTCTTCATCGAGACATCAAGCCATATGGGGATACCTTCTTTTACTCCAAAAGGGCAAACTCCTCCCGGCGCAAATCCGATCAGTTCCTCTACCAAATCCCTCGGAACCATGCTCGGCTTATTATGAAATTTAGCCTTAAACTTAGAGCTGTTAACTCTTCCGTCTCCTGCCATAACAACTATGACCGGCTCACCATCGACAATAAAAGAGAGCGTCTTGGCTATCTCAGCTTCAGAACATCCAATCTGCAAAGCAGCATGCTCAACTGTATCGATTGTCTCCATATGCTCTGTTATCCTGTCTCCGAACCCTCTATCTGAAAGCCATTTATAAACCGTTTCGTTAATCAAAGTCTTTTCCCTCCTAAATAATTTTGCGGCAGTCACAAAGGACTGCCGCAAAGAGGATATCATGCCGATATGATCGCTTATTTGATAACGTCTCTCCAGGTTGCAGGCTTGAATTCATCCTTAAGAGGAAGGAGACGCCTGTCAACATCCACTCTGAGAACGGAGTTGAAGTTGTTGGTAGCCTGCATCTGTGCTCCAAAGCCCACGATAACGATAAGCTCGGTATCGGTAAAATACTTTTTAAGTCCGTCGAAAAGCTCGTCGGAAACCTTGGTGGGATCCTTGACGATCTGCTGTCCGAGCTGCTGAAGAAGCTGCTCCTTCTCATCAAGTACGAGATTGTTGGGATCAAGTCCCAGCTCTTTAAGATCGCTTATGAAGAAAAGCGAGCACAGAAGGCATCCGTTTGTGGTCGATACAGAGTGCGCATAAATGGTGGCTGCTCTCTGACCCACAACGTTAACAAGGCTTCCCCATGAATCATACCATCCCATGAATGCGAGATAGGTTCCGTAATCCTGAAGCATTACAAGCTTCATGTTGGTGATCTTTCCCTTGGAATTCAGTTCGTCATATGCCTTCTTTGATTCTGCCGAAAGTTCCTCCGGCTGCTTTAATTCTACTCTTGCCATCTTAAATATCTCCTTTCATCTTTTGAATCTGTTATCAAATTACTTATATAGCAAGTTTTAATATCTTTACGATGCTGTCTGCGTCAAGCGGTTCATAATGTCCCACTTTTCCGTTCCTTGTGGCACGCTTTGCCATGATCTCAAAATCCTTATCATCAATACCCAGCTCGGTAAGTGTTGTCTTAAGCCCCAGCTTTTTGAAGAACTGCTCAAGCTTCTCTGCAAGGATCTGAGCTCTTTCCTCTTCGGTGTAATCATATGGATCTGCTCCGAATACCCTGCTTGCAAGCAGCGCAAGCCTCCAGGGCTTTACCTTCGCCATGTATTTGGTCCATGCAGTAAATACCACAGCCATTCCTTCCCCGTGAACGATATTGTACTGTGCTGAAAGCTCGTGCTCTATCCTGTGTGATCCCCAGTCGGCTCTTCTTCCGGCATCAAGAGATCCGCCATGTGATACGCTTGCAAGCCACTGTATCTCTGCTCTTGCATTTATGTCCGTAAGATCTAAAAGAAGCTTGTCCGCAGTTACAAGGAGTGCTCTTATGGCTCCTTCGATCAGATAATCCGTGGTGTCGGAATTCTTTTCATCCGAAAAATATCTCTCAAGAAGGTGAGCCAGTACATCCGCAACACCTACAAATGTGGGATAAGCGGGAAGTCCTGCGGTAAATCTGGGATTCATTATCGCAAACTTTGGAATGATCCTGTCATCCTCGAATCCGAGCTTCCATTCTCCGCTGGAAAGAATTGCGGCGTTGGATGTTTCGGATCCGCTTGATGCCGTTGTAGCGATAACTCCTATAGGGAGTACCTCCTTAGGAACTATGCCCTTTTCGAAGAAATCCCATACATCCCCGTCATAGGGAATCCCTATGGCAACAGCCTTTGCGGTATCGATGGAGCTGCCACCGCCTACTGCCAGGACAAAATCGACATCATCCTTCTTGCCCTGTGCCACCAGCTCCCTTACCAGCTCTATGGTCGGATTCGGTACCACATTTCCGTTTTCGCTGAACTTTATCCCAAGTTCTTTAACAGCCTCTTCTATCACAGAATAGATTCCGAGTGTCTTGATGAAATCACCGCTGTATACGAGAAGAAGTGATCTTACATTATGCTTTTCAAGAAGATCCTTAAGACTTTTCTCACTCTCTTCACCAAATACGATCTTTGCGGGATTGTAATACTCAAATCCGATCATGTTATGCCTCCTTTTAGTTGAGCGGAACTACTGCTCCGTCATAAGTATCGTTAATGAACTTACTGATCTCTTCGCCCTGAAGAACCTCTACAAGTGCAAGAAGCGCTTCATTCTGTGCCTTGTCAGGTGTTGTAGCGATGATATTTCCGTAGGTAACTGCTGCAAGTCCGTCGTTAGCCTCTACTGCAAGAGCCTGGCTTACGTGAAGTCCGCCCTCGATAGCATAGTTTCCGTTTATGACAGCAACATCAACATCAGGAAGTGCCGCCACAAGCTGTTCGGGAGCAAGCTCTTTAAATACGATGTTCTTGGGATTCTCAACGATATCGCCGATAGTTGCTGTAATGCCCGCATCCTCCTTAAGAGTAAGAAGTCCTTCCTGGGCAAGGAGAAGAAGTGCCCTTGCCTCGTTGGTAACATTGTTTGGAACTGCTACAGTTGCACCGTCGGGAAGTTCAGCAAGGTCTGTGGTCTTTCCCGCATAGATTCCGAAGGGCTCATAGTGGATAGCGCCTATTGATACGAGGTTCGAACCGTTCTCTTTATTGAACTGTTCAAGATAAGGAACATGCTGGAAATAGTTGGCATCAAGGCTTCCCTCGATAACACCGGTGTTGGGAGTCACAGAATCCTCAATCTTAACGATCTCAAGAGTAATTCCTTTTTCTGCAAGAAGGGGAACTGCCTGCTCAAGTATCTCTGAATGAGGGGTTATATTTGCGCCAACCTTGATCACGGTATTTCCGTCCGCAGATACGCTGCTTGAGGATGCCTGTGAAGATGCCTGTGAGGATGCCTGTGAGGATGATCCGCATCCCGCAAGCGAAAGTGTAAGTGTTAATGTTGCAGCGGCTGCAACAAGCTTTGTGATAATTGATCTTTTCATACTATTCTCCTTTTTTACTGTCATATCAATTTTTTTATATAGATAAATCCCATTCACATTCCGGATATGTATCAGGGACAGATCTCAAAACATAACTGATGAAGTATTCATCATTTTCTTACTTTTGCGGCTATCCTGTTTCCGACGCCCTGTATCACCATAACCATGATCACCAGGATCGCTACGGTGGTCCACAGTACATCCTTCTGGTATCTGTAATAACCGTACTGAAGTGCTATCGCTCCGAGTCCTCCGCCTCCTATTACACCTGCCATGGCCGAGTATCCGAGGATAGTTGCTATATTGATGGCTCCGCCGAGAAGAAGTGAAGGTGTTGCCTCGGGAATAACAAAGTGAAGTATCACATACAGCGGAGAAGCACCCATTGAAACCGCAGCTTCTATGATCCCGGGCTGAACCTCACTGAGTGAAGATTCCACCAGTCTTGCAACTATCGGTATGGCACCGACGGTAAGAGGCACTATTGATGCCGTTGTTCCTATTGAAGAGCCTGTTACGAATCTCGTAAACGGTATCAGGAGCACCAGAAGTATAAGGAAAGGAAGGGACCTTCCGATATTCACTATCAGCCCGATCACGAAATTGAGCGGTCTGTTCTCCATTATCCTTCCCTTTGATGTGGCATACAGTAATACTCCGAGGGGCAAACCGAAAAGATATGCAAAGAAAGATGAAAATAATGTCATTTCCAATGTTTCAAAGATACCTGTACGTATGGTTTCAACTATATAATCTGTCATCTCTCTACCTCCGAAATACTGAGTCCGTTTCCGGCAAAGAAGTCGATGATCACATCCTGATCTTCTTTGGATCCCGGGAGTTCTAAGACCATCTGCCCGTAACCTATTCCTCCAACACTCTTTGTATTTGCGCTGAGGATATTGACTTTTTGGCCTGTCTTTTCAACAAGCTCCGCTATGAACGGCCTGCTTGCGGCAAGCCCGTCAAAAGCAATTCTGATCAGCCTGCTGTCAGGCCGTGACGGATCATAAGGATTACTCGGGAAAACCAGTTTTTTGGCTGCCGCAGATTTGGGCGATCTGAAGATTTCTTTTACATCTCCCATCTCGGCAAGATTACCGTCATCTATGATTGCTACCTTGTCACATATCTTCTCTATGACTGACATCTCATGAGTGATGATCACTATGGTAAGCTTTCTGGTCCTGTTGATCTCTCTGAGCAGATCCAGTATCTCTCCGGTCATTTTAGGATCCAGCGCCGATGTAGCCTCATCACACAACAAAACTTTGGGGTCCGATGCCAGGGCTCTTGCTATTGCAACTCTTTGTCTCTGTCCTCCCGAAAGCCTTGAAGGAAACTGTTTTTTCTTATCCGCAAGTCCTACTACCTCCAGCATCTCAAGAGCTTTGTTTTTTGCTTCTTTTCCTCTGATCCCTGCGATCTTCAGAGGCTGCATGACATTACTGAGCACCGTGCGCTGACCCAGAAGATTGAAGCTTTGGAAGATCATTGCGATCTGTCTCCTTATCTTTCTGAGCTCCGATGGTGACAGATCGGAAAGATCCTGATCGTAAAATCTGACGCTTCCGGACGATACATCCTCGAGACGGTTGAGGGTTCTTACAAGCGTTGACTTTCCCGCACCGCTCATTCCGATGATCCCGAATATGGAACCTTCTTCTATATCAAGGTTTATTCCCTTGAGAGCGGTAAACTCTTTTCCGTCATTCTTATATACTTTTGTCACATTCTCCAAAGAGAAAACATTTGCCATATCAGTACCTTCTTATTCAAACAGTCCCTTGCTCAGATATCTGTCTCCCCTGTCAGGAAAGATGACCACGATATTGCCTTTATCTATCTCTTTTGCAAGTTTCAGTCCCGCCGTAAGAGCTGCGCCCGATGACGATCCTGCAAGTATACCTTCCTTTGCCGCCAGAGTCCTGCACGCCGTGAAGGCTTCCTCATCAGTAACTTTGAACACCTTGTCTATCAGGGATACATCCATGGTATCTGCTATAAAATCATTGCCGATACCTTCGATGTTATAGTCTCCGTGCTCTCCTCCCCCTATGATGGAGCCGTAAGGATCCGCGAGAACACCCTGGATGCTTTTATCCTTCTCCTTCAGGAACTTAACAACTCCGCTGAAGGTTCCTCCGCTTCCGGCGCCTGCTACAAGGTAATCCACATTACCATCCAGCTGCTTATATATCTCCGGACCTGTCGTCTGATAATGAGAGAAGGGATTCATCGGATTATGGAACTGTCCGAGTGATATTGAATCCGGTATCTCCTTAAGCAGTTCATCAGCCTTTGCCTCCGCTCCCTTCATACCGCCTTCCCTGCTTGTATGTACAAGCTCAGCTCCGAGTGCTTTCATGATCTTCTGCTTTTCGATCGAGAATTTCTCGGGCACAACAAAGATCACCCTGTATCCTCTGTTAAGTGCAGCGAGCGCTATACCGATTCCTGTGTTGCCTGCGGTTGCTTCTATTATGGTGGATCCCTGCTTAAGGAGTCCCCTATCCTCTGCATCCTTTACCATATACATCCCTACACGGTCTTTTACGCTGCCTGCGGGATTCATAAGCTCAAGTTTTGCGTATAAGTTGACCCCTTCCTTTACTCCAAGGTGATCAAGCTTAAGCATTGGAGTGGAACCTATCATCTCCTGGACACTCATATATACATCCATATCAGATTGCCCCCTTCTCCGAAGCTTCGATAGCCTGCTTCAGATCAGCGATAAGATCATCTGCATCCTCTATTCCGACTGACAATCTTATAAGTTCATCCACGATCCCGACCTGATTTCTGATATCTGCAGGTATTGCCGCATGTGTCATTGAAGCGGGATGGCACACCAGTGATTCGACACCTCCCAGGCTTTCTGCAAGAGTAATAAGCTTCAGGCTTTTGAAAAATTTCTTATAATCGTATTTTTCATCAAGCACAAAGGAGATCATCGCGCCTGCGCCGTCCGCCTGTTTCTTCTGAATCTCGTAGCCGGGATTGGATTTAAGCCCGGGATAGTAAACCTTGCTCACATATCCGCTGCTCTCGAGCCATTGTGCAATCTTTCCGGCATTTGCCACATGTCTGTCCATTCTGACTCCGAGAGTCTTGATTCCCCTTATAACAAGGAAACTGTCCCAGGGAGCAAGCACGCCTCCTATTGCGTTCTGCAGATAATAGAGCCTGTCTGCCAGTGCCTTATCCTTAACAACTGCAAGCCCTGATACGGTGTCACTGTGTCCTCCGAGATATTTGGTGCCGCTATGTACAACGATATCAGCCCCGAGTGCAAGAGGTCTCTGGAGATATGGTGTAAGGAAGGTGTTGTCTACGATCAAAAGCTTGCCGTATTTATGTGAGACCTCTGCTACCTTTGCAATATCCGTTATTGTAAGAAGCGGATTTGCAGGGCTTTCAACATAGACTGCCTTAACGGTATCGTCTATTGCTGCCTCGATCTGTGATACATCGGATGTATCGACTATCCGGTATGTGATCCCGAAATTCCTAAACACATTGTCCAGGATCCTGAACGTCCCTCCGTATATATTGTCAGAGACTATAAGACTGTCCCCAGACTTAAAAAGCGAAAGAACCGTATTTATTGCAGCAAGTCCGGATGCAAATGCAAATCCGTAATTTCCTTGTTCAAGATCTGCTATCAGCTTTTCAAGTGCATCCCTTGTAGGATTGCCTGTTCTGGAATACTCCCATCCTCTGTTCTCTCCAAGACCATCCTGCTTATATGTGGATGTCTGATATACCGGAACGGCTACGGCACCTGTTACATCGTCTCCGTCAACTCCTCCGTGTATTAATAAAGAATTAATATTCAAGCTCATTTTTCTTCTCCTCACATCATCAATCAACTGCTTGTCCGAATCCGTTTATATCCCGGAACCTTGGCTGTTTATCCGGGTTAACGGATCATTTTTCCTGTTTTGGCTAAAATAATACGGGGCTTATTTCTAAGCACCCGGACTGAAAGTTTTCCGATATAAGGTTAACATCGTATAAGATCAGGACGCGCGACACCAAAGTCAGACGCCTGTGCTTTACTTCCGGTCCGGCTGATTAAAGTTCGATAACATCTGTATGTACACATGTATCCGTGTCTTTTTATCTTTGCAGTTTTCATTGTTCGCACCTCCTTTTCTTAAGATGTCTATATACTATCACCGGTATCATTTGCTGAAAATTACGCTTTTTTTATCATCGGCGATAAATTTTTTTTATAACAGTTTATGCCACATTTATTTCGGTTAATTTATCGTATATTGCATTTGATAATGCTTTGTGCCCTTCCTCATTGAGATGTTCATCATCCCTCTCATCAGGAGAAGCAACATCCGATGCTGCCAGGAAACTTACTCCTCTTTTGGATGCTATCTTCGAATATACTTCTCTGAGCTTGTGACTTATCTCAATTGAGTCCTTGCCAAACTCCGGATCCTTCTCCGGCTTCCATACATCATCTCCAAGATGGATCGGTGATACCAGAATTATCTTCTCTGAAGGAACAATCTTTTCAATCTCATCCAGGCATAACTCAATGCCCTTTCCGATCGTATAAGCGGATGCGCTGTATACACTCTTGCAATCGTTAGTTCCCAGCATGATGATCACGGCATCAAGGGGAGCATGACTCTCAAGGATCACCGGAAGAAGGGATAATCCTTTTCTTCCGGCCCTGAGCTCATCTTCAAAAACCGTTGTTCTTCCGCACAAGCCTTCCTCTATGACGCGAGTGTCATTTAATCTGCCCTGAAGCAGTCCGGTCCATCTTACATTCTCCGGATATCTGACACGGGGGCCGGTTCCAGGAACCAGCCCCCACGTATTTGAATCACCAAAAGCAAGTATCGACTTCATTTCAAAACCTCTTATTACTTAGCTGCTGCAAATCCGTTCTCGAGATCCTCGATTATGTCATCAATATGCTCTGTACCGATGGAAAGACGGATCGTGTTCTTCTTAATGCCTGTTGCAAGAAGATCTTCATCCGAAAGCTGTGAATGAGTGGTTGATGCGGGATGGATGACAAGGCTCTTAACATCCGCAACATTTGCAAGAAGTGAGAAGATCTTAAGATTATCAATGAACTTCCATGCTTCTTCCTCGCCGCCCTTGATATCGAATGTGAAGATGGATCCTCCTCCGTTCGGGAAATATCTCTTGTAAAGCTCGTGATCGGGATGATCCGGAAGTGAAGGATGATGTACCTTCTCAACCTGGGGATGATTTACAAGGAACTCGATGACCTTCTTGGTATTCTCAACATGTCTGTCAAGTCTGAGAGAAAGAGTCTCGACACCCTGAAGAAGAAGAAATGCGTTGAAAGGTGATATTGCAGCTCCGGTATCTCTGAGAAGAATGGTTCTTATATAGGTTACAAATGCTGCAGGTCCGAGTGCATCATAGAATGAAAGTCCATGATAGCTGGGATTGGGCTCTGTGATCTGAGGATAGAATCCCTTTGCCTTCCAGTCGAATTTGCCTGATTCAACGATGATGCCTCCGAGTGTTGTTCCGTGTCCACCTATGAACTTGGTTGCCGAATGGACTACAATGTCTGCTCCATGCTCAATGGGTCTGATAAGATAAGGAGTTCCGAAGGTATTGTCAACAACAACGGGAAGTCCATGCTTATGAGCTATCTCTGAGATCGCATCGATATCAGGAATATCGCTTCCGGGATTTCCGAGAGTCTCAAGGTAGATTGCTCTGGTGTTTGGTCTGATAGCATCTTCCACTTCCTTGAGATCATGAGCGTCGACGAATGTTGTGTCAATGCCGTAAAGAGGAAGAGTATTGTTAAGAAGATTGAAGCTGCCGCCATAGATGGTCTTCTGTGCTACGATGTGCTCACCCTTTGTTGCAAGCGCCTGGATGGTGTAATCGATAGCTGCTGCTCCGGATGCTACGGCAAGTGCTGCGCTTCCGCCTTCAAGTGCTGCAAGTCTGCTTTCAAGAACACCCTGAGTCGTGTTGGTGATCCTTCCGTAAACATTTCCGCCTGCTCTGAGTGCGAATCTGTCAGCTGCATCCTTGCTGTCATGGAATACATATGATGTTGTCTGATAAATGGGAACCGCTCTTGAATCTGTAGCGGGATCTGCCTGTTCCTGTCCTACGTGAAGCTGTAATGTTTCGAATCTGTAATTGCTCATATTATTATCTCCTTTTTGGTTATGCTTATTGTCTGTTGTTATCTTTAGGTTATTGTTACCGTAATGGATCTGCTTTATCTCTTGTCCTCGGAGGGACACATCTGAGGGCACATTCGATGGCACATCACTCTGTTCTGAACCGTTATTCTTTTTTTCATCTGTATGCACCTCCCTGCTTTCTTTGTTCGATCATCTGTGTGATCTCTTTAATGGGTTCATACTATCATCGTGAACCGATATTGAAAAGTACAAGGAATTTATCGTATGCGATAACCTCTGCTTATCACAGCACATCCGTAAATATCAAAGCCGCAACCGATCACATATCGGCTACGGCTTTGATCTTATGCACATTTTTCGTAATTGCTGATCGTTGGAGTTGTATCGCAAGGGCTGGCATTTATTTTATCCACGCACCGCCCTGCAAACAGTTATGCTTTATATCCTCTGCCCGTGGTATCGGTATAAGTATTTGCCGAGGAATCCTTGCCATAGGTAAGACCTTCGTAAACCTTCTGGGCATTCTCCATTACGGGACCGGATGTATCGTTCTTGGAAACGGTTTCAAAAGCTCCGCGAAGATTAAGAAGCATGTCGCGGATCCGTTCAAGATCCGTTGTAACTCCCTTGATATCGTCCATATTGAGAGTCCTGTTCATGAAAAGATATATACTGAGAAGTCTTGCGCTGATCTCATATTTCATATCAAGACTCGATGCAAGTTCGCTGATAAAACCTCTTGCTTTTCTGAGGTTCTTTCTGAACTCCTCGATATCTCCGGCCGTATGGGCCTTAAGCGCGTCAACGATATATGCGGCGGCAATCTCGTAGATGAGAACAATAAGTCCGCTCCTCGATGCCTGTGTCACTTTCATAGCATAGGTATTCAAATCCTCTTTTGTCATATCCGCTCCTATCTGAGTAACTGAAGTACAGTGTCGGGTCTTGCATTGGCCTGTGACATTACCGATGTTGCCGCCTGCGTGATAACATTCTGAGTTGAATATTCGGTCATCTCCTCTGCCATATCGCAGTCCTCAATTCCTGAAAGTGCGGAAGTGAGATCATATTCGTATTCGCCAATATTGCTGAGCGTTGTCTCAAGACGATTTTGATATGCACCGAGAGTCGATCGCGCAGATGAAACCATTTTAATAGCTTCATCAAGCTGTGCGATCCCTCTTGAAGCGCCGGTAGCTGTTCTGAGATTCACATTATCGATGCCAAGTGTATCGGTATCAATTCTCGGGATATCGATGCTGATAGTCTGTCCTTCCTCGGTTCCGACCTGGATATCCATCATTCCGAGATCGGTTACTTTAAGACTGACATCGCCCGTGGCAGCAGGATCGTAATAACCATTGTTGGTGGATACAACCATTTTAAATGAGTTGGTACCGGTTAAATATATTTTCTCTCCTTCAGCTCTCCATACGGTGCTTGAACTGAACCTTCCGTCAAGATTGCTGATCACAGCATCCGTTCCCGCAGTTGTAACATTGGTCTTCTCCGTACCGTCCGAAGATTTGATTGAAAGCTCGATTGTCATATTTGTTCCATATTCCTTCTGGTATATGGTTGTTCCGTCTATATCGAGATTAGCCTTGTTGCAAGCCTCAACAAAATCCGTGTAGGAATCGCTGCTTGCGGTTGTCGCAGTAACAACAGCACCGTTAATTTCTATAATATCTCCGACATTGTAGCTTATCGAAGACATATCATATTTCGCTCTGGTTGCGGCCGTATCAATGGTAAAGGTATATTCACCGGTCTGTACGGAGCTGCTCATTGACTGCACCTCAACACCGTCAACATCACTGTATGAACGTCTCTGAATCGTTCCGTCAAGAAGAGGCATCGTGTTATATTCGGTATCTGTCGAGATTCTGTCAACTTCTTCCATAAGCTGTGTAACCTCGGCCTGAATAGCCTCACGGTCCTCATCACTGTATGTGGCGTCTGCAGCCTGAACCGCAAGTTCTCTCGCTCTCTGAAGAATACTCTCGATCTCTCCGAGAGCTCCCTCTGCTGTCTGAACTACGGAAATACCATCATTCGAGTTACGATCGTTCTGATCGAGACCTTTTAACTGTCTGCTGAGTTTTTTGGAAATTGCGAGACCTGCCGCATCATCCGATGCATTGTTGATTCTCTTTCCGGAAGACAATCTCTCGATGGCTGCGCTCAGATTATTCTCGCTCCTGCCAAGATTGTTATTTGCAATGATTGCTGACATGTTTGCATTGATTCTCATAAATATCACCGTTCCTTTTTGTGATTGCTTAACTTATAAATATATCGGCGGATTACTGCTTTTTCATTAGCACGTTCCTTTAAAATGTTGCATTTGCAAGGCTTGTTACAAAACTTTTGGCTACCGATACGATGCTTCGTGTGCTTCTTCTGCCCGCCTGCGCGTCGCCCGCCGCTGCATTTGCCGCAAGTTCACCGGCCTGCTCACCGGAATAATTAACAAAAATTCTGACATCCGAATATTCTTCTTCCAGTCTGGCTGCAAGGCTTCTCATGCTTTCCTTCACGCCTTCCTCGATAGTCCTGTCACCGGTATAAACTCCTGCGGTTATGCCTTCATCCGTAATGCGTCCTTCGATATTGATCCGCAATTCGCCCTCTGTAAAACGAATGGTAAAATTACCTGCATTCTCGGTATTATCAAGTATTTTGAGATTGATGACACCATTTCCGTGGGAAGAATTGTAAGGGATATAATAATCATTTCTCCTTGCAAGACTGCCCATCAGATTCATTTCATAACCGAGACCTCTGAGCATTTCCATATCGATATATGAATCTTCGGTATAAAGAGCATCACCGATCGCTTTGATAATCTCATCGGAAAGCTTATCGTATACTGAGGCAAGATCTTCCTCGTCCTCGGCATTTTCGAAAGCCTCTTCAATATTTTCTTCGGTATAGTTCGCTGCTCTGTCAAATATTCTTCTTGAATCTTTTCTTACCGCATCCGCTGCAAGAAGATTTCCATAAGTCGCAGGAAGCTGATTCTCCGTCACAAGCCTTATTGTTTCCGGCTCAAGCTGTGCTGCTGCTTTAATCATTTCCATCGTTCTTTCACCGGCGTGAGTCTGCGATCCGTCCTGCGTTAATACTCCTTCTTCGATACCCGCTGCAAATTCCTCAGGCGTCATCGGATCGATAAGTTTTGAATCCCCGTCCATATCGCGAAGGATCTCCGGGGATATTTTATTTGATGCACCCGCGAAGAGACTCTTATAATAGGTAACTCTGTCGCTTTCTATCACCTCGGCCATTCCCATATTCACATCGGCCGTGATGTCCATATCAAGGCTTCTTTCGGTCATATAGCCTTTGAGCATATTGCCCATTGTAAGCTCAAGATCCTCCTGCGCCGTCATTCCGAGACACGCAAGGCCTTCCTTCGAGAAGCGGTTAACCATTCCGTATATTGCGATATAACGTTCTCTCTCCTCTTCGGTGATGCTTCCCATCTGCTCCATGCGATAAAGGAATTCACTGTACTTCTCGCTACTGCGCGTATCCTTTTTATTCCTGAAATATTCCGTAAGTTTCTTAACATCGGTATTAAGGGGATCGATACCTTCTCTTATAAGTGAGAGGACCGCACGGGGTGTCATCTCGTTAAAAAGCGTATTTACTGCGTCATCAAGTACCTTGACTTTGTCAACCATCTCGGCCGTTACATCAATCCTGCTGTATGCAAGGATCCTTACCGCTCTGCGGTTTGCTTCATTATCGTCATATCCAAGATCCGATAAAATATCCCCGGTACTTGCTTCAACTGCCTTAAAAAGGGAGTCTCCGAGGTCTGTTCTGACCTGTGTCGACATTGTCTCATAAGAAAGTGAAACGCTTCGCTGCATTGCGCTTAATCTGAAATTACTGCCCTCTGTATTTACAAGCATATTGTTTACGGTGGGAATCTGAGAATCGTCCGTAAATGCTCCGAGCACTGCTGCCGGTGTTATTTTAAGACTTTCATATGCAGCTCTTACCGAAAGAACCTGCCCGGTAATTTCGATCCCGTTACCGCTAACCGAAATATTCTGCTGAGAAACGGATGCTTCGTAGTCTTTGAGGGCATCTATAAGCTCGGTAAATCCCGTTCTGTTAATATCCATTCCGTTCTTTACAAGAAAACGTCCGGAATCGATCGTCATCATTAATCTGATTTCCTGAAGCTGCCTTAAATATGTTGCATTTTTCTCATCGGAAACAGCGCCTTTTATTTCATCGATATAATTGTAAGAGGCGGTGCTTTCGGATAAGTAATCGTCTACTCTGTCATCTTCGATAACACTTCTTACATTATCAAGATTATCTTCCGTTCCTGTTGCGACAAATCTTTCAACTACCTGAGCAGTTACGTTTGAAAGTGTGTCCATCGCTCTCTCGGCCTGCTGCCATGCGGGCATTTTGTCGGTAAGATAGGTCATTCCCGCTCTATCACCGTCGACCATGGTGGCAACTATTTTATCGATAAGGAGGGGAATGGACTCGCCGGTTTTGATGCCATCGAGGGTTATTTTATCGGTGAGTGTCTTCTCGGTAAGCTCAATACCGTTGTTAACAAGGAAGCGCGCATTAGCCATATTCTCAGCGTTTACTTCGTATCCGGCGCCTTCGATTATCTTCTCGACCTGGGGCGCGATCTTGTTAAAATCCGTATCCGAAATAAGCTGTCTGCCCCTTGTCATCGCGTCGAGACCGCCCGAGTGACTTGCCATATAGATATTACTTATCGTCGGCTCAATGCCGTTCTTGATCATATACGCTTTGGTTCCGTCGCTAAGCTCGGGAATCCTGCTGTATTCCTCAAGAGTGTTCATAACCTCGGAAACATTCTCCTTGGTCGCGGGATAACTCTTTGCGGACAGACACTCCGCAATATCATAAGCAAGCGCTGCGCTGCCAACCGTATCTTTAAGGTCATCGATGCTTATATCCGTAGTCGGTACAAAATCATCACAATACATTGCGAGCTTGATCTGAATACGTTCAACAACAGTAACAACTTCATCGACCTCGGTGTCGTTGATATCAACACCTTCCTCATCCATCATTACTGCCTTGCCGGAATCCATTTTATTGAAAATGGCATTAAGATTATCCTTGAGCGCCTTCGCACTGTCGCGAATGCCTTCAAGGCTTCCGTCGCCGCCGAGAAACGCTTTATCATCATCGGGGCAAAGCATACCGTTATCATTGTTCAAAGTGAATATAGCGCTGAGATTCTCAGCCTTGATACCTTCAGAGCCGTCAGCCTTGACGGCGCCTTCGGGCATTATTAAATTGCCTGCATAAGGTCCTTCTATTCTCATAAAAACGCTCCTCAAATAAGCGCATGCTTTACGAGATCCTTCTGCCTTAGCACGCAAATAAAATATCCGAAACAATACCATCCGGCCGCGGTCTTAAACCGGCGACCCTTCCTGAAGCGACATCCTGTCGCAACTTTCTATGGTATGTATTTCGGATATTTTATAAAAAACTTTAGTTTTCGCTCTTACTTGTCTTCGTGCCGGTCTTTTTCGCAGGCTTCTTCGCCGCGGTAGAAGTTGACTTCTTCGAAGCTGTTGTCGCCTTCCCACTTACCGTCTTGGCCTTGGGATTATCGGCAGCGGCTTCCTTCTTCACGGCAGCGATTTTCTTAACTGCGGTCCTGCGCTTCGGACGCGCACCCTCATAGTCGAATCTGATGATCGCAATTCCGTAAGGATTAAGCGGCAGATCGAGGTAGTAAGGCTTGCCGTCGCACTCGCCTTCCTTCGCTTTGATAACCTTGCTCGTCTCACCCTTCTCTGTAAGAATGACGGTGTAGTCGCCTGCGCAGGGGACACCGACTCTGTAATCGCTTCTCTCCATCGGCGTAAAATTCATAACAAATACAAGATTATCCAGACCGTTTGAGGTCTTACGTATAAAGCTGTAAATGCTCCTGTAAGCATCATCGGCGTTGATCCACTCAAAGCCTTCACTGTACTGATCGAGTTCGTAAAGCGCCGGATAAGTATCGTAAATCTTAAGCAGCGACTTCACAAAATCCTGAAGATCCTTGTGGATCGGCTCCGCAAGCAAATGCCAATCGAGGGATTTCTTCTCGCTCCATTCACTCCACTGACCGAAATCCTGTCCCATAAAGAGGAGCTTCTTACCGGGATGACCGATCATATATGTGTAACCTGCCTTGAGGTTTGCAAATTTGTCCTCATAGATCCCGGGCATTTTATTGATCATGGAACACTTCAGATGAACCACCTCATCATGCGAGAGCACAAGTATGTAATTCTCGCTGTATGCATAGGAAGTGCTGAAGGTCATTTTATTATGATTGCCCTTACGGAAATACGGATCGAGCTTCATATAGTCGAGGAAGTCATGCATCCAGCCCATATTCCACTTAAATGTAAATCCAAGTCCGCCATGATCGGGACCTGCCGTAATTCCGGGCCATGCGGTTGATTCCTCCGCAATGGTGACCGCTCTGGGATTACGCGCTTTGACGATGCTGTTAAGATGACGGAAGAATTCCATCGCCTCAAGGTTGCCGTTACCGCCGTATTTGTTGGGAACCCACTGCCCGGGCTTCTTGCCGTAATCCAGATAAAGCATGGATGCGACCGCGTCAACTCTAAGGCCGTCAACATGGAATTTCTCAACCCAGAAAAGTGCATTGGCAATAAGGAAATTGGAAACCTCATTCTTGCCGTAATCAAAAATCTTGGTACCCCAGTCAGGATGCTCGCCCTTACGGGGATCCGCGTATTCATATGTAGGTGTTCCGTCAAAATCGGCAAGACCGTGCGCATCTTTCGGGAAGTGCGCGGGTACCCAGTCAAGTATGACACCGACATTCTTCTTATGAAGATAATTGATAAAATACATAAAATCCTGAGGTGTACCGTATCTTGATGTCGGCGCATAATATCCCGTCACCTGATATCCCCAGGAACCGTCGAATGGATATTCCGCAATGCCCATAAGCTCTACATGGGTGTAGCCCATATCCTTCACATAATCGGCAAGTCTGGGCGCGATCTCTCTATAGGAGAAGAAGCCGTCCTCGGTCCCGTCGTCCTTCTTCATCCAGGAGCCGAGGTGAACCTCGTATATGGCCATTTTACTCTTCCAGGCCTCCTGCTTACCCGTTTCTGTTATCCACTTGTCATCTGTCCAATTGAAACCCGACAAATCCGTGACAACAGATGCCGTTGCCGGCCTGACTTCCGCATGATTGGCATAGGGATCCGCCTTGTAGAGTCTGCGGCCATCGCCGGTTATTATAAGATATTTGTATTTGTCTCCAACCTTGGCATTGGTAAGAAAAATCTCGTGAATTCCCGATGTTCCGAGTCTGGTCATCCTGTAGCCGTCCTCATGCCAGTCGTTAAAATCGCCGATCACAAAGACCTCGGCTGCGTTGGGTGCCCAAACCGCAAAGTATATTCCATCATTGCCGTCACGCCTCGCTACATGCGCCCCCATCTTCTCGTATATCTCGTAATGAGTACCCATACCGAAAAGATATCTGTCACCCTCTGTAATAAATACCTGCTCTTTTTCCATCGTAACCTCTCCCACTCCGTAAGATACTATACCATCTCGACTGCCGTCTCGATGGGGATGCTCGTCAAACCTCCGCTTGCGCGAGCG
>CAKZZH010000119.1 GCA_937885345.1 uncultured Lachnospiraceae bacterium
AGATTGGATGCTTTTTCTATTTCTAAAATCCCTACAAAAACTTTACCCTACGCTTGGATTTTCTTGATCCGAAAATTTTGACAGTAGGTGGGAATTATTGTATTATGTAGTATGTATTATGTATCATGTATTTATGAAAATAATTATGACATCAATGCAATATTCAGAGGTAGTGAAATGGTCACCGAGAGCAGTCCGATAGGAGTGTTTGACTCAGGCATGGGCGGGATCACCGTTCTCAAACAACTTGTAAATCTCATGCCCAATGAAAAATATATATTTTATGGGGACTCTGCAAATGCGCCGTATGGAAAAAAATCTTCCGACACCGTTCGCAAGTTGACTATGTCTACAGCCGCCAAGCTCTATGAAATGGGCTGTAAGTGCCTTGTTGTAGCCTGCAATACCGCGACCAGCGTTGCTATAAATGTCCTGAGGGATACTTACAGGGATATTCCGGTTATCGGGATCGAACCCGCACTCAAACCCGCCGTACTCGCTAACGAAGGAGGACATATTCTGGTTCTCGCAACCAATACCACACTTCATGAGGAGAAATTCAATACTCTTATGAATCGCTACGAGAGCAAAGCGAGGATATCGACTCTCGCAGCTCCCGGAATCGTTGAATTCGTGGAAAACGGTATTACATGCGGCACACAGCTTGAAGAATATATTGCGGATATTTTATCACCGTACCAAGAAGACGTTCCGAATGCGATCGTACTCGGTTGCACGCATTTCCCGTTTGTTGCGGATACGATCAAGAAAGTGATCGGCAATCAGGTCACACTGTATGACGGCGGAAAAGGAACTGCAGCAAGTACACATAACAAGCTTGACGAATACCTTCTGAGCAGCAGGGAACCATCTGCCGGTGATACTGAAATAACCTTTTGTAACAGCGATCCTGATCCCGCCAAAACGCTTCTTATGAAGCAGTTCTTTGATTCCTATGTGTGCCCATAGGGCATAAAATGTTGCGGCTGCGCACGGATCAAGCTGCGCACCTGATCGGTCCGCTCACCGGATCTCGGCAGGAGGTATATATGGAAATAACAATAATCATTCTTGTGGGATTTCTTATAATCGCGCAAATCATACTGGCGATCCACCAAATACGCAAGCACGCCTATGACGGCCCTATTTTACTGGGTATAAGCATCGGCATTGCCGTGATTTGGACTCCTCTGTCGGTATTCAAGCTTCTATATCCCAAGAATATTCCGGTATATATCGCATGGCTTGTAATCGCCATACTTTATATGGCATTTACAATCTGGTACACCAATATGCTTTCCAAATCTTTCAAGGATAATAATTAAAAGGAGTGCTGTTGCACTCCTTTTAATATATTCAGCGTATCACAACCGAAATCATCTGCCCATACAGTCATCCGACATGCCAATTATCTGTCGGAATAACTTACAGCCTCGATCGCTACGGTGCCTCCTCTTACGACTTCAAGCCTGTATCCGAAGATATCGGACAGAAGTTTAAGGAATTTCTTGTTCTTCTCCTCCGACTGAACACATTGGAAAAGGATCGTATTCTTGTTATAATCCTCAATCGTCACACCGTATACCTGCGCAACCCTGAAGGCCTCCGCCTTGTCCTTTTCGGTGCAGCTGTTGACCTTAACGAACATCAGCTCCTTCATATGGATCGGAATATCGGTAAAATCAAGCACCTTAATGACCTCGACACTTCTGTTGAGTTGCTTCTTGATCTGCTCAAATGTCTTATTATCACTGATAACGGCGATCGTCATTCGTGATACGGTCGGATCTTCTGTCACTCCTACGGAAAGGCTGTCGATATTGTATGATTTGCCGGAGAACAAACCCGATACTCTTGCAAGAACACCGATTTCATTCTCAACATATATGGATATCCATCTTTTCTTAGTTTCTTCCATGTCTTACCTCCAATTAATCACCCGGAAAACATACCGCTATTTGAGCAGCATATCCGTAAGTGCCTTACCGCCGGGAACCATAGGATATACATCGTATTTACTGTCAATGCAGAACTCGATAACGGTCGGTCCCTTCTTATTGGCCTTGGCCTTCTTAAAGGCGGCCGCAATCTCGCTCTCATCCGTTACACGGATTCCGAGTGCGTCATAACTCTCGGCAAGCTTTACAAAATCCGGAATATAACTCTGCTTCTCGCCTCTGCCGAGGTAAGTAGCGGAATATCTTCCCTTGTAGAACATATCCTGCATCTGCCTTACATTACCGAGATAAGTATTGTTAAGAATACAGAAAATAACGGGTGTCTTATATACTACGGCAGTTGCAAGCTCCTGAATATTCATCTGTGCGCCGCCGTCACCGGCGATACAGATAACAGGCTTGCCGGGATTACCTATGCTTGAACCGATCGCTGCGGGAAGTCCGTAGCCCATCGTTCCGAGTCCTCCTGAAGTAAGAAGTTTTCTCTTGCCGTCCATCTCAAGATACTGCGTCGTCCAAAGCTGATTCTGTCCGACATCCGTAACAACATCGGCATGAGGAAATGCCTTGTTGATCTCGCCGATAATCTTCTCGGGAGTCATACCTTTATAATCCTTCATGGAAATGGTATTTTCGGCCTTCCACTTATCTATCTCTTTGAGCCACTCCTCCGTCTTACAACGGGCAGTATGCTGATTCATCTCGTCAAGCGCCTTTTTGGCATCCGCAACGATAGGTATATTGACCACGATATTTCTCGAAATCGCAGCGGTATCAATATCGATATGTATGATCTTGGCCTTGGGCGCAAAAGTCTCAATGGTGCCCGTTATACGATCCGAGAAACGCACGCCGATCGCAAGAAGCACATCACATTCGCTTACAGCCGTATTGGAAGCATAATTACCGTACATTCCGATATTTCCGATGTATAAAGGATCATTCGTAGGAACACATCCTTTACCGAGTATAGTGGTCATAACAGGAATATTCATTGCCTTGGCAAATCGCGTAAGATCCTCACCTGCACCTGCGATCTTAACACCGCCGCCGGCAAGAATAACCGGTCTCTTGGCATTCTTAAGAGTTGTCATAGCCTTCTTAAGCTGACCTACATGTACGCTCGTAGGCGGCTTATAACCACGAATTGCAATCTCTTCCGGATAATCGTCGGGACCCATCGCCCTCTGAATATCCATAGGAAGGTCGACAACAACAGGACCCGGCTTACCGGTCCTTGCAACATAAAATGCTTTCTTGATAACGGTTGCAAGATCCTTACGATCTCTTACAGTAACCGCATATTTGCATATATTACGCGTAATGCCGACAATATCTATCTCCTGGAACGCATCATTACCGATAAGATCCCTGGGAACCTGTCCGGTAAAACATACCATCGGCACACAGTCATAATTGGCTGTAGCAATACCGGTTACAAGATTGGTCGCACCCGGACCGCTCGTAACAAGGCAAACGCCTACTTTACCGGTGGTTCTGGCATAACCGTCTGCGGCATGGGCAAGTCCCTGCTCGTGCCTGGGCAGGATCATGTCTATATCCTTGGCATCATACAATGAGTCGAACAGATCGATCGCCATTCCGCCGGGATAGCAAAAAACCTTATCTACGCCTTCACTTCGCAAAGCCTTAACAAAAAGCTCAGTTCCTTTGATCTCCACTTTGCAATACCTCACAATTATTAATCTTGATTATATATTCCCCCGAACCCAAACGGATTCGGGGGATGCAATTACTTTAGTTAGGGAGCTCGACCTTGATCTTTTCAAGGTGCCATATATCATCAACATATTCCTGAATGGTTCTGTCAGATGAGAATTTACCGACGCAGGCAACATTGAGCATTGCACTCTTTGCCCATCCTTCGGCATCCTTATATTTGGCCTCAATCTTCTCCTGTGCATCCGCATAGGATCTGAAATCCTTAAGTATAAAATATACATCAGGCCTCTTGTCATAGAGAAGCGAGTTGTAAATCTCCCTGAAAAGCTCGGGATCCTCGGGTGAGTAGAATCCGTTGATAAGCTGCATAAGCACCTGTCTTACAGCCTGATCGTCATTGAAAATATCCTGAGGATTATATCCACCGTTGTTCTCATAATTAATTACTTCATCCGATGTAAGACCGAAGATTACGGCATTGTCTTCACCGACCTCTTTGACGATCTCCACATTCGCACCGTCCAGAGTTCCGAGTGTAAGTGCACCGTTAAGCATAAACTTCATGTTACCGGTTCCGGAAGCCTCCTTGGAAGCCGTTGAGATCTGCTCCGACACATCAGCCGCAGCAAAAATAATCTCTGCGTTGGACACTCTGTAGTTCTCTATAAATACGACCTTGATCTTGTTGTTTATCGTTCTGTCGTTATTGATAACCTTGGCAACATTATTGATAAGCTTGATGGTAAGCTTTGCTCTTCTGTAACCTGCCGCAGCCTTGGCACCGAAGATAAAGGTTCTCGGTGTAAAATCCATTTCCGGATTAGCCTTGATCTTGTTATAGAGATACATAACATGAAGTATATTGAGAAGCTGTCTCTTATATTCATGAAGTCTCTTAACCTGCACATCAAAGATGCTTCTGGGATCTACATCAATTCCGTTGTGCTCCTTGATATACTCGGCAAGTCTTACCTTGTTGCGGTATTTGATCTGCATAAATTCCTGACGGCTGAGTTCATCGTCTGCATAGACCTTGAGTTTGCTCATCTGGGAAAGATCCGTTATCCACTCATCTCCGATCTTCTTGGTCACCCAGTCTGCAAGGAGAGGGTTGCCGTGAAGAAGGAATCTTCTCTGTGTGATACCGTTGGTCTTGTTATTGAATTTGTCGGGGAACATCTCGTAGAAGTCCCTAAGCTCCTGCTTCTTAAGGATCTCGGTATGAAGTGCGGCAACACCGTTAACCGAGAAACCTGCAACGATCGCAAGGTTGGCCATTCTGACCTGTCCGTCATAGATGATTGCCATCTTGGCTATTTTACCGGAATCACCGGGATATGCTCTCTTAACCTCTTCGCAGAAACGTCTGTTGATCTCTTCGACGATCTGATAGATTCTCGGAAGAAGACGTGAGAAAAGCTCAATGGGCCATTTCTCAAGAGCCTCTGCCATAATGGTGTGGTTGGTATAAGCAACAGTCTTACCTGTAACTTCCCACGCCTCATCCCATGTAAGGCCTTCCTTATCCATAAGGATTCTCATAAGCTCCGCGACTGTAACGGTAGGATGGGTGTCGTTAAGCTGGAATACGACCTTCTCATAAAGCTTTCTGATATCGTCGTTCATTTCCTTGTATTTGGTGATCGCTCTCTGAACACTCGCAGATACGAAGAAATACTGCTGCTTAAGTCTGAGCTCCTTTCCTGCATAATGATCGTCTGCAGGGTAAAGTACCTCACAAATTGTCTTGGCAAGATTCTCCTGCTCAACCGCCTTCTGATAATCTCCCTTGTCAAATGAATTAAGGTTGAACTGACTGATAGGCTCTGCATCCCAGATTCTTAAAGTATTGACCATATTGTTGCCATAACCGACAACAGGAAGATCGTAAGGAACCGCACGGACACTCTGACAGTCCTCCTGAACAAAATGCTCGCGGTTGTTCTCATCGATATATGTTCTTATATAGCCGCCGAATTTAACTTCGACAGCATATTCGGATCTCTTGATCTCGAAAGGGTTGCCCTCTCTAAGCCAGTCATCGGGTTCTTCCTTCTGATATCCATTCTCAATCTTCTGCGCAAACATTCCGTATCTGTAACGGATTCCGCATCCATATGCCGGATAACCAAGTGTTGAAAGTGAATCGAGGAAACATGCCGCAAGACGTCCGAGACCGCCGTTACCAAGCGCTGCATCCGGCTCCTCATCTTCAATCGCATTGATATCAAAGCCAAGTTCCTCAAGCGCCTCCGCTACCTGCTTATAACATGTGAGATTGATCATGCTGTTTCCGAGCGCTCTTCCCATGAGAAATTCCATTGACATATAGTAAACGACCTTGGCATTGGTCCTTTCTATTTCCTTATGTGACGCTATCCATCTGTCAATGATATAATCCTTGATCGCATAGGAAACAGCTTGAAATACCTGCTGCTTGCTTGCTTCGTCAATGGTTCTCCTATAGAGGTTCTTAACATGATCCTTAACTCTTGTCTTAAACTCCTCTTTGTTGAATTCCATTTTCTCCATCTGGTTCCCTCCTTAAAATGGTGTTCAAAGAAATACCACGCACCGCCGCGCGCGGCGGTGCATGCTTAAGTATTAATTTTTCTTAACTCCTATAATAACATCCTCGCCGTTAATATTCCACTCTTTTGTGTATCCTTCGGCGCTTCCGGTAACAATATCCGTAGCAAGAACATCGCCTTTGACAGAATCTGCATTTCCGGTAATGAGCTCGATGATCTTGTCATTGTCCTTAACATAGACGGTGATCTTATCCATTACCTCAAAACCGGCCTCCTTACGCATGGTCTGGATTTTACTGATGATCTCACGGATAAAGCCTTCTTCGATAAGCTCGGGAGTAAGGTTGGTATCCAGTACGACCGTTACTTTACCGTCGGTATCCGACTCAAATCCCTCGGTCTGTGCGATATCGATAAGAAGATCTTCTTTGGTAAGCACTACCTTTTCGCCGTCATAATCAAAGGATATCTCACCCTTCTCATTAAGCTCATCCATAGCGGCATTACCTTCGATATTTGCAAGGGACTCCTTGATCTTGCCGAGAAGTTTTCCGTACTTGGGTCCGACAGTCTTAAGCTGGGGTTTAAAGCTGTATGAGCTGTATGCTCTTACATCATCGGTAAATTCAACGCTCTTAACATTAAGCTCATCCTCGATGATCTCAACATAGAACTCGGAAAGCACAGTCTCTGCCTTGACATACATTTTACCGATGGGCTGTCTGTTCTTGATATTAGCTGCATTACGGCATGCACGTCCGATAACAACGATCTTAAGGACGGCATCCATGTTGGTCTCAAGTTCTTTATCGATAAGCGCTTCATCATATGTGGGAAAATCGCACAGATGGATTGACTCGGGAGCCGACTCATCGATGCTCTTAACAAGGTTCAGATAAATCTCTTCCGTAAGGAACGGGATCATCGGCGCTGCAGCCTTACAAAGTGTTACAAGACAGGTGTAAAGCGTTTCATAAGCATTGATCTTATCCTGCTCCATTCCCTTTGCCCAGAAACGTTCACGGCTTCTTCTTACATACCAGTTGGACAGATCGTCAACGAATTCCTCAAGTACTCTCGTTGTCTCGGTAATCTTGTATGCGGCAAGATTCTCGTCAACGCGCTTAACAAGTGAGTTCAACTTTGAAAGTATCCACTTATCCATAACCGCAAGCTTGTCGTACTCAAGGCTGTACTTGGTTGCATCGAAATTATCTATATTTGCATAGAGCACATAAAATGCATAAGTATTCCAGATCGTTCCGAGGAATTTTCTCTGGCCTTCGGTAACTGCGTCATCATGAAATTTGTTGGGAAGCCAGGGTGCGGAGTTGGAGTAGAAATACCATCTGATCGCGTCTGCTCCGTGCTTTGCAAGTGCATCGAAAGGATCAACCGCATTGCCCTTACTCTTACTCATTTTCTGGCCATCCTTATCCTGAACATGTCCGAGAACGATAACGTTCTTGTAAGGTGCCTTATTAAAGAGAAGCGTGCTCTCTGCAAGAAGCGAATAGAACCAGCCTCTGGTCTGGTCAACCGCCTCCGATATAAAATCAGCCGGGAACTGCTGCTCAAAAAGTTCTTTATTTTCAAAAGGATAGTGATGCTGCGCAAAAGGCATTGCTCCGGAATCGAACCAACAGTCGATAACCTCGGGAACCCTTCTCATAGTCTTACCGCACTTCGGGCATTTTACGGTAACGGCGTCAATATAAGGTCTGTGAAGCTCGATCTCATCTCCGGCAGGATTCTTCTCGGTAGAAGAGTCTCCACGGGATGTTACAGACTCAAGGTTATCACTCTTCTCCTTAAGTTCTGCGATACTGCCGATCGCATCCATATGTCCGCAGTCCTCACACTGCCAGATATTAAGAGGTGTGCCCCAATATCTGTTACGTGAGATGCCCCAGTCCTGAACATTCTCAAGCCATGCTCCGAAACGTCCCGTTCCGATGGTCTCGGGAATCCAGTTGATGGTCTTGTTATTGGCAACAAGATCGTCCTTAACAGCGGTCATCTTGATGAACCAGGACTCTCTTGCATAATAGATAAGAGGAGTGTCACATCTCCAGCAGAAAGGATAATCATGCTCGAATTTGGGAGCGGAGAATAATTTACCCTGCTCATCGAGGTCCTTAAGTACAAGGGGATCAGCATCCTTTACAAACTTGCCTGCGTAAGGGGTTTCAGCCGTCATATTACCTGCACCGTCAACAAACTGTACGAAAGGAAGATCGTAATTACGACCCACTCTGCTGTCGTCCTCACCGAATGCGGGAGCGATATGAACGATACCTGTACCGTCGCCCATGGTTACGTATCCGTCACAGGTTACGAAATGTGCCTTTTTGTGCTGCTTTTCGGCAGCTGCGCCGCTGCACTCGAAGAGAGGCTCATACTCTCTGTGCTCGAGATCACTGCCTTTATAAGACTCAAGGATCTCATAAGCGGGCACGCCTTCTTCTCTCTCGATCTGTCCGAGAACTGTATCAAGAAGCGCCTTTGCCATGTAATATGTATATCCGTCCGCTGCCTTTACCTTGCAGTACTCCTCATCAGGGTTCACGCAAAGTGCAACGTTTGAAGGAAGTGTCCAGGGTGTGGTCGTCCATGCAAGGAAATATGCATCCTCACCCTTAACCTTAAATCTCGCGATTGCAGATCTCTCCTTGACATTCTTATAGCCCTGAGCAACCTCATGACTTGAAAGAGGAGTTCCGCATCTGGGACAATAAGGCACGATCTTAAAGCCCTTGTAAAGCAGGCCTTTATCCCAAATTTCTTTGAGCGCCCACCATTCGGACTCGATAAATGAATTATGATATGTTACATAAGGATCGTCCATATCTGCCCAGAAACCAACGGTACGTGAGAAATCCTCCCACATTCCCTTATATTTCCAAACCGATTCCTTGCAGTATTTAATAAATGGTTCGATACCGTACTTTTCAATCTGCTCCTTGCCTTCAAGGCCGAGCATCTTCTCAACCTCAAGTTCTACGGGCAGTCCGTGGGTATCCCATCCTGCTTTACGGGGAACCATATATCCCTTCATTGTCTTATATCTGGGGATCATATCCTTTATAACACGCGTAAGGACATGCCCGATATGGGGCTTGCCGTTAGCAGTGGGCGGTCCGTCGTAAAATGTGTAAACGGGACAGCCCTCCCTCATCTTCATACTCTTCTTGAAGATATCTCTGTCATGCCAGAATTTCTCTACCTTCTTTTCTCTCTCCACAAAACCCAGATCAGTTGAAACTTTCTCGTACACCTCGTGCACATCCTTTCTGCCCTTCGGCGATCATAGTGAGCAGGCCTTGTGCCCCTTACGCGGAATTATCCTGATAATTCCGCATAGGGAAATCGCAGCGCGATTTCAGCCATTAAAAATAAGCCTCTGCCGGTATTGGCAGAGGCCTTACAAGTCCATTAAAAATAAATGTCCGACATACCAGCATATGCGTCCCTGTTAACGGTGGGAAACCGCCCCGGTCTACTGAGTGATAATGAATCACATTTCGGCGGGAAACTCGGGAGTGATATTCACAAATGCCTTATTCACACCGCTTCTCAGCTACCGCGGCTCTCTGATGTTTTGGGGCAAAGCTACTGTCTCCGTCATAGTTATTTTATTTAATTTTGTTTATTATAAGCAAGGAAACGCGCTTTGTCAAATACCTGTTCCCTTTATTTCTTACGATAATACCTGTTTCTTTTGATTCTTATGAGTGTACACTACGGTTTCTTATGGTATAATACCAGCAGTTAATCCATTTATGCGGGGGATTTCATGGTTAATAACGATGTGATCAATTACACACTTATCATACTTTACGCTGACGATACTGTGGACATGCAGTATTTGAGAGATCAGCTTCTTAATGTATGGCAAATGCCGGCGGAAATCGTAATTGCCGATGCGATCGGCGGTGAGGACAGTTATCGAAATACCGTCGAATATCTCAGGGAAGTCATCGATATGCCCATGCGATATGAAAACATCAGCGAGAAAATATACGAGAATCTTGCACAGGTTAAGAACGAAGCATATAAGCTTGCTGACGGGCTGATACTCATGCTCAATGCCGGTGACAACATTGAATATGCTTTTAACAGACCGCTCGTGATAACCGATGAGAAGGCGGCTTTGCTGAATTTTCTCAAATCCGATTCGGATGATTTCTCCGGAGTCCTGCTTCCGAGAGAAACGCTTGACGCCCTCTGTGGTTTTAACGATAAACTCCCATGTATCGAAGAATATGAGCTGCTTATCAGATGCTGCTATTACGGTATGTCCGAAGGGGTTATGTATTTTACCGGGTCGGAATCGCCGGATTACCAGGAGATGTACGATGTCTATGCCTATCTTATCGCAAGATATTCCGGGCTGCTCAGACAGGAAGGCCTCTTCGATCAGATCATTATGAGGCGTGTGACTCAGGCGCAGTATTTTGGGGTTCAGGATTATTTTGCCGGTCTTTGTGAAAGCATGATCAAGAAGGATATCGAATACAGGAGTATCAACGAAGCCCGTCTTCCGATCCTTATGTATTATGACAGTAAGCTGTGCTATGGTGCAACGCAGAGCATAGCGCAGGCTTTCGGCCACGCACTTCAGAATAACGGTCAGCCCGTTATCTTCCTTTCACATTTTGACGGTGAGGTGCTTTCGCGTGAATACAAGGCAGTTATCAGCGTTCAGGCGCCTCTGTTCGATATCGAATATGAAGGTGCGCCGATTGCTCTTAAGATTCATTGCCCTATGTTCAATATGATCTTCGATCATCCGATGCAGCTTTGCTATATGCTCAGTCTGCCTTTTGAGAACACATACGTCCTCCATCAGGACGAGCTTGATGTCGAATATATCAAGAACAACCATCCTACGGTCAAGGACGCTTTTCATTTTCCGCTTGCGGGTGAAGCGCCTCTTAGGATTCCCAAGAATAAAATATACGACCTTTCCTTCGTCTGCTATTACAGGGACTACCGCAAATCACTGCTCTCCCTCAAAGGCCTCGGTGATGAGGCTGCGATCGGAATGGCACTTTTTAAGACTCTGGTGGAAAATCCCGATCTCACCTTTGAAGAAGCCTATGACATGGTTCTCGAGGATAAAAAAATCGAAGCGGATACCAAAGAATTTACCACAGGTCTTCACCGGATTCGCGACGCTGCGATGGCTGCAACTTATTTCTACAGGGAGCTTATTATTCAGGCAATCGTGGACGGCGGCATCCCAATCCATGTTTTCTCAAATACCTGGAAAGACTGCCCTTTTGCAAGCAATCCGAATCTTATAATTCATGATGATATAAGCTTTGAAGAAAGCCTCGGAATATATGCCGACAGCAAGGCTTCCCTTAACATTATGACCTGGCACAAGGGCGGTATGACCGAACGTGTCGCCAACATCATGATGTCCGGCGCACTCTGTATAACGGATGAAACAACCTATATCAATGAGCATTTTACCGATGGGGAAGACATGATCATCTTCAAACTCGAAGATGTAGACGGCCTTGTAAGGCGCCTCAAAGACCTGCTCGGCATTAAGCATGAAGACGCGGCTCAAATCGCACGATCGGGCCGCATAAAGGCGAGCACCCTCCACAACTGGGATGTACGCGCCAAACAATTCATAGGAATTCTTGATTCTGTTTTAAACAGGAATGACTAGAAAAGCGAGTGGGGCGCCCCACTCGCTCAAATATTTTTACTGCATCCCGTTAATCGTTTCTTACATCTCCCCAGAAGAAAAGCGCTACGGTTCCCGGACCGGTATGACTTCCGATAGTGGCTCCTATCGGGAAAATCTGCACCTTGCCGTCAAGATGAGGGAAATTCTCCTCAATCATCGCCGCAAGCTGCTCTGCGTCTTCATTGCACATAGAGTGGCTTATATAGCATTTGCCCGAATATTCAAGGCTGCCCTCTGCGTGGCTTTCCATCATCTCGAGAGTTCTCTGCATAACCTTCTTCTTACCACGTGCCTTCTCTCTTGTTATAAGGCGTCCCTGATAATCAACATTAAGAAGAGGACAGATCCGAAGGAGCTGTCCGACCATACCTACGGTCTTGGACACTCTTCCTCCTCGTATAAAATAAGTGAGGTCCGTTGTAAAGAACCAATGATTCAATTTGAGCTTATTGTTCTCGGCCCAATCATGAAGCTCGTCGATGCCCATCCCGCCTTTCTTAAGTTCGGCAAGCTTGTCCATAAACAGGCCGAAACCGCTTGATGCCGCAAGCGAATCAACAACGTATATTTTCCTGTCGGGATATTCTGCAAGAAGATCGTCCCTTGCAATAACTGCCGACTGATATGTTCCCGAAATACCCGATGAAAGAGTAACATGGAGAATATCCATTCCCTTATCAAGATATTCTTTCCAGAAATCACAATATTCACCTACCGAAACCTGCGAGGTCTTGGTGCTTGCTCCTTTATCCATTTTCTGAAAAAGGACCTCAGACGGCATACTCTCGCCGCAGTCATCAAGATAACTTACGCCGTCAATCTCAAAGTGAAAATATACAATCTTGATATCTCTTTCTTCAAAATCCTTCTTAGACATATCCGCTGTAGAACAGCAGCTAAGGATAAAATTACTCATTGTGCTTCCTCCTAAAAAGTGTGCTCCTTAATATTTTAACCCATATATCGCAAAAAATAAAGAGGGACCATGCAGCCGGTCTTATTCGTATTTTACCTTGTTCCTGCGGTAGGTCTCAACGATAACGTTCTGAACATAAGCTCCGGGAAATTTGCGGTCTTCCTCGGCAAGTTCCTTTATATATATGGGCTTGCCGAATTCGATCGTCGTATGCGTTGCCTTGATCCAAGGCATATGTGCCTCCCAGATATTTCGGGTATTATTCTGCGTTACGGGTATAATCGCGCAGCCCGTTTTCTCAGCGAATTTGAGGCTTCCCTCCTTGAAAGGTTGAATGTCCTCATCCGTTGTATTACGCGTACCTTCAGGGAATATTACGATCGATATTCCCTTCTTGACGTACTCAATTCCCTGTAAAATAGTCTTAAGGCCTTCCTTGGTATTCTTACGGTCAAGGAAAAGACAATACAGAAATCTCATCCACACGCGAAGAAGCGGAACCTTCTCAATCTCCTTCTTGGCCACAAAGCCTGTAAGTCCGGGCACCATGGAGTATAGAATTACAACATCGAAATAGCTGTTGTGATTACCTACAAACAGAACAGGCTTATCCTTCGGAACATTCTCATATCCGATCACCTCGGTCTTAACACCCGAGAGCCATCTGACGGCCTTAAAAGCCCACTGAACAATCCTTAAAGAACTGATGTCCTTTGCATGTTTATTGAATTTACCGATGATCATTTCAACCAGAAAAGCAACGAGACTCCAAATAAAAAAGAATATAAGAAAAAGCACTACAAGTATAAGTCTTAACATCGCCGCGTATTAAACCTCCGATTTCCTCCCCACTTGCTACAGTATATCTTAAAATACTTATTAAATCAACTTTTCAAATTCTGCAAATGATGATAGAATAACCCGTAGATTTAGCAAGGAGGAATACCAAAATGACTGATGCACTTATTTTAGCGGCTACTTTACCGGTATGGGGTATCGTACTCATATCCGTACTCGGAGTGGTGCTTGTAGTTTTTATAGTTCTCATCATTTTCGGAAGAAAGATGCAGAAGAAACAGGAAGAAGCAGCGCCCGCAATGGAAGCTGCCAAGCAGACGATTTCAATGCTTATTATCGATACCAAGAAGATGAAGCCTTCAGAATCCAATCTTCCCAAACAGGTTATCGATCAGATTCCCAAATATATGCGTTTTGCCAAACTCCCCATCGTAAGAGCCAGAGTTCAGGGACGCGTAATGGACCTTATCGCCGACAATGCTGTATTCGAGAAGCTCCCGAAGGGCAGCGAGGTTAAGGTTGTCGTGAGCGGAATCTACATAACCGAGATTAAATATATTCGTGGCAAGGCAATTGCGCCCGATAAGCCCAAGAAAGGCTTTGCAAAGATTGCCGATAAAGTCCGCAAAGCGCAGCAGAATGCTCAGGATGAACTTAATAAGGACAAGCCCAAAAGCGGTAAATCCGGCAAGTCATCCGCCAAACCCTCGTCAGACAGTTCAATCAAGATGGGCACCAAGAAATAGGCCCATCATACGGTTTTAAGTATTTTATCAAGCAGAAGAAGTCCCGAACCGGGACGCAAGCAGACTACCGCGTGGATTCAATCTCTATATGCACTGTGGAAAGCGCCACACTGTTAAGATTGAAGTCCACGCCGTATTTTATATCTACAACGATCAGATCATCACTCTCAAGGACGCTGAGCTCATAGGTATCGATCCCAAGACTCAAAGAACCGAACGGAGTGTCATACATAGTTGTATTTTTTTCTCCGCGCGTAAACAAAAGATGCGTCCAAATCTCTCCTTTAACCGTAAGCTCCACCTCATCCGGTGAAATCTTCAGTAGATTGGAATTGGGTTTCTTCTCGCTGCTTTCCGGCGCAGACTCATATTTTATCAAATGCTTGCCGTCGCGTTTGTAATACGCTCCGATATTGATGGTCTCGATTACCTCTTCATCGGATGCCGATTCATCATATACTTGTAAACCCTTGATTCGAACGCATACTTTCTTATTCATTTAACTATCCTTATTTGTAATTACATGATTATTTGGAAATGTTGCTTATTACACTCATTATTTCCGTGATATGACGCGTCATGGCCTCCTCTGCAGCCTGCACATCATGTTTCTCAAGCGCATCAATTATATCATAATGCTGCTTATATACCTTGTCCACATCAAGACCTCTGGCCTTATAATATTCAACTCGATATCTGATCACATGTGCCTCTATCGCAGCCATGATCTCAACAAGAACAGCGTTGTCGGTTATTTTACATATGTCGGTATGAAAGAGCGAATCCATTCTGGAAAGGAGATTCAGATCCTTGTCCTTGGCCGCCTGCGACATAATATCGGTATATGAACGAAGCCTCTTAATATCCTCGCCTGTGATCAATGTGCACGCAAGTCTGACAGCCATACGCTCAACTTCATTGCGTACGGCAAGTGCATCCGCAACATCCTTGCCCGTAATGCCGGCAACTTTAGCACCGCATCGTGGGATGATCACAACAAGGTGCTCATCGGCAAGATCTTTAATAGCCTCACGTACCGGAGTTCTGCTGACTCCGAGCTTATTGGCAAGCGGGATCTCCATAAGCCTTTCTTCGGCTTCAAGATCACCGTTCATAATAGCCGTTTTAAGAAATTTGTAAACACATTCCCTGAGAGACGAACCATCTCCCATATCGAGAACCAAATTATCAGATAACATATTCCCTCCCTCTATTATGACAGATTATACGATCATCCTTTAGTCTGTCACACCATTCATCATTCCTACATAATCCCAAAATTTAAACATCAGATCAATGTCACCGCAAAACAATCCCTGGCAAGTTCGTGAACTATAGGCAAAGCGCGCCGTGCATCATATATGTCATCAAATATTCCGAAGACGGTCGGCCCGCTTCCGCTCATCAAAGATGTTCGCGCACCGTTTTCAAGCATCGCCTTCTTGATATCTGTTATAACGGGATACTGTTTCTCTGTGACACTCTCAAGTACATTCCCACATAGTGCTGCCATCCCTGATAAATCTCGCGAAACAATAGCTTTTTTAATACCATCAATGTCGGGATGAACCACACTGTCAAGTTGTAAATTGTTATATACATAAGCCGTGGATACGCTTATATCCGGCTTCGCAAGTAAAATCGCACATTCGGGGCATTTGACAAGCGGTGTAAGCACTTCGCCGATTCCCTCCGCAAGAGCGGTACCGCCCAATAAACAATACGGAATGTCCGCCCCAAGCTTTACGCCCAGGCGCATAAGTTCTTCCTGTGATAATCCGAGATCATATAAGATATTCACAGCCTTCAACGTTGCTGCAGCATCACTGCTTCCTCCCGCCAGGCCTGCTGCCATCGGTATTCGCTTGGTAATATGTATACGGATACCGCCGTTAATACTGAATTCATTGAGCAAAAGATCTGCTGCACGGTAAACGAGATTGTCAGCGGGTGCACCTGTAATCTGTATATCCGAAGATACTTCAATCCCCGAATCTATGATTTCATAGTCAATGTCATCATACAAATCTACAGTCTGCATTATCATCTTAACGAGATGATACCCCTTATCGAGAACCCCTGTAACATCGAGACCGAGGTTAATCTTGGCATATGCCTTACTGTGTAAAATATTCATTACGCCTCCAGGCTCAGTCATACGGTCTAGTTAAGGTAATTATATACCAGACGTGGACTTAAATCAATACAATTCGCCACGCAAAGCCGTTCTGTTACTTAAAATACAATAATTTTATAATTATTGCTTATTTATTAGTATTGGGAAAAATCAAGAAGTACATCATCCGCGCCCTCTACAAGGTTAACTGTATAGGTCGCAATGTCCGTTCCGTTAAGAACCGTAATGTTATGGGTGCCCGTTATCATCGCGAAAGTAACCGGTGCGATACCTTTGTACGAACTGTCAAAATAGATTGCCGCTCCCTCGGGGCCCTGAACTGTAACCGTATTGGTGGTGCTTACGATGGTCTCACCGTTTACAACCGTGGTGGTAGTCTCTTCTTCCCCCGTTGTGGTCTCACCCTCATAAGTCGTTTCCTCCTCATCCTCCATATCGATGGAGTACTCGGTGTAACCGCTTACTACGCTTATAGTGTCCTTATAATCATTATATCCGTCCGCTGTTATAACAACCGTGTGTGAACCGACGGTGAGTGTAAGAATTCCATCAGCGTCACGAAGCACGTTATCTATATACAATTTGGCATTGTCGATATTAATATCGAATTTAACATTACCGGTCTGTGTGACATTCGGCCTAACATCTCCGAAGCTGACAAGCGTAAGCTCGTCCCTGTTTACGGTAATCGTTTTGGTCGTCGAATATTCGCCGCTTTCAGCTTCAAGCTTATAGGTGCCCTCGGTCACCGTGATGACCATATTGGGCTCGATACTCTTAACCACGAGACCGCCTATATCAAGCAATCCTCCATAAAATAAACTTGCATTGGTCAGGCTCACATATCCGTGTCCCGTATCCACAATGATCGAAACAACCTCATGTTTATATCCGCGCACCGTGAGCGAATCCATACGGTTCAGCTCCAGTATCGATATTTCCTTATCATGGGAAAATACGATCGTCTTCTCATCGTATGTATACAAAGTCTTGCCGATCGTTATCTCGTGTGCAGTCTCATCCACACTGAAATTGGAGACATTTCTCTGCTCCCATACATCATCATTCGTGCTTACGCGAACCTTTGAAATAATGCGGTCCTCGGTGTCATATGTTATATCGCAGACCATACCTTCGATAAGCTGCGATGCGCTGATAACCTCCCCACTCTTACTGATGACCGAAATCCCAACATTATAGCTGCACAGTACATCCTCGTAATTATCAACCGTCCTAAAACGCATGTTTTTGCTTTCGGTATCCACAAGCGTAAGCACCGCAGTTACGGTATCTCCGGTTTCTTTTGTCTGCGTCTGACTTGAGGACGAAGGCCTCCTGGTAGAAGTTGATCTGGAAGAGCATCCGGACACCCCGATAAAACATGCCGCCATCATGCAGCATGTAAGTATTATCGCTATTAACGCCCTGCTCGTTCTCTTCATTACCGTAAGTCCTTTCATCACACTTTCGCCGCCGCTTCGCGAGCCTTCATCTCCAGATACTGCGCGTTATTATGCTCCGGATTTGCGATCACATCATCCAGGAGCATTTTCAGAACATCACCGATCTGTTTGCCGCTCTCCATACCCATTTCAATAAGGCGGTCTCCGCTTATCGCAAGATCTCCGATCTTAAGCGCATCGCCCCTCTTAAGTATTATATCAAGAATTTCCAATTCGTGCTTTACAAGTTCGCACCTTTCGTTATCGCCGCAGACCGTATAAAATACTTTATCGAAAGCAAGCGCGTCCTTAAACTCATCAACACCATGCTGCGAAGCAATGGCCCTAACCATTCTCTCGTACGCATCCGATGTGGGTATTTTAAGAATGCATACGCCCAGATCGTGCAGCTTTATTATATCTGCGCTCCTCTTGATCGTCAGATTATCAAGCTTAAGTTCTTTGAGCATTTTACGGACAGCGCCATCGCCGGCATCATACATCGCGCCGGCGTAGCGAAAAGCGATATCCTTGGGGAGCGCCTTTAACAGTCGCCCTGCAAGGTCCTTATCTTTAAGCGCTTCGTACACCGGGAAAATATATTGTCCCAGCCCGAGCGTATGTATTTTACTGATGTAATCCGGATTATCCGAGAGAAGGAGTTTGCCAAGCTCCATATGAATGCGCTCCTTGCTGACCTTCGAAATGGTGGGAGCAAGTGCTGTAATTGCCGCAGCGGTTCCCTCCTCGATCGTATATCCAAGCTGTGCCGAGAAACGCACTGCTCTTAACATCCTGAGCGCGTCCTCGGAGAACCGCTCCACAGCCTCGCCAACGCATCTTATGATCCGGTTATCGATATCCTCCCTGCCGCCGAAGAGATCGACAATGCCCTCATCGTTGCAGGCCATCGCATTAATGGTAAAATCCCTTCTCCTTAGATCCTCTTCAAGCGATGAGGTAAACTCAACCTGCTTGGGATGACGTCCGTCCTCATATTCACCGTCAATGCGGTAAGTCGTTACCTCATAGCCCTCGTTTCCGATCATTATCGTAACGGTGCCATGCTTAATCCCGGTGTCTATCGTTCTTCTGAAAAGCGCCTTAACCTGCGCAGGAAGTGCCGAGGTCGTTATATCCCAATCATTCGGAGTATTATGAATAATGCTGTCGCGGACGCATCCGCCGACAGCATATGCTTCATATCCATGTTCAGTTAATGTCCCTATTATCCTTGAGACATTCTCCGGCATTTTGATCTTCAATTACATTACTCCTCGACTTAATAAGCTTTACCCCAGTATACAAGCTTCTTGGCAGGCTTTCCGCAACAGACGCAAACATCGCTTATTTTCTCCTGCTCAAAAGGCATACATCTTGATGTAGCGGTTGTATCCTCTTTGATCTTGAGCTCGCATGCTTCATCACCGCACCACATAGCTTTGATAAATCCGGGCTTGTTCTCAACGGCATCCTTAAATTCTTCATAATTGGTTGCTACGCTGGTATGAGCATCTCTGTGCTTTCTTGCTCTCTCAAGCATATCGGACTGCATTGTCTCAAGTATTTCGGAAAGCTTATCGGCAACTTCATCAATCTTAACAACGATCTTTTCTCTTGTATCTCTTCTTACGACAACAACCTGACCTGCCTCGATATCCTTAGGTCCGATCTCGATTCTTGTAGGAATTCCTCTGATCTCCTGCTCTGCGAATTTCCAGCCGGGCTGCTTGTCAACATCATCGATCTTGGCTCTGTAACCTGCTGCCTTAAGAGTGTTATATAATTCGTTTGCCTTCTCAAGCACGCCTTCCTTATGCTGTGCAATGGGAACGACCATAACCTGAACGGGTGCGATCCTCGGAGGAAGCACAAGTCCGCTGTCATCACCGTGAACCATTATTATGGCTCCGATAATTCTGGTCGACATGCCCCATGAAGTCTGGTGTGCATATACAAGCTTATTATCTTTATCAGTGTACTGAATGCCGAAAGCCTTGGCAAATCCGTCACCGAAATTATGGCTGGTTCCGGACTGAAGTGCTTTACCGTCATGCATAAGTGCCTCGATGGTATATGTAGCCTCCGCTCCGGCAAATTTCTCTCTATCTGTCTTACGTCCCTTGATCATAGGGATCGCAAGAACCTCTTCACAGAAATCGGCATAGACATTGAGCATCTGCTCCGTACGCGCTTCTGCCTCCTCGGCTGTCGCATGAACGGTATGTCCTTCCTGCCACAAGAATTCCATGGAACGAAGAAAAGGTCTTGTCGTCTTCTCCCATCTTACAACCGAGCACCACTGGTTATAGCACTTGGGAAGATCTCTGTATGACTGAACAATTCTGGAATACAGATCGCAGAACAAAGTCTCCGATGTAGGTCTCACGCAAAGTCTCTCCTGCAGCGGATCGAGGCCACCCTGTGTTACCCATGCAACCTCGGGCGCAAAACCTTCAACATGGTCCTTTTCCTTCTGAAGAAGGCTCTCGGGTATGAACAAAGGCATATAAACATTCTCAACGCCCGTCTCCTTGAATCTTCTGTCAAGTTCCTTCTGGATCATCTCCCAGATCGCATATCCGTTGGGTCTTATGATCATGCAACCCTTGATCGAAGAATATTCAACAAGCTCCGCTTTCTTAACAACATCCGTATACCACTGCACAAAATCAACATCCATCGATGTTATTGCCTGAACTAATTTCTTATCTTCTGCCACTGTACTATCCTCTTCCTGTGTCATTTTAATATAAAATACTCTATGATTATACACTAAATCCGCAAGATTTCAAGGTGTCCCACACATCTCCCGACGGCTTAACATCAACCGATATGCGGTCACTCCCTCCGACATTTATAAAATCCATCCTGTACGCGTAAAGCGCAGGCGTAATACGCAGTGTTCCGGGCGCGTTTCGCCCCGGCCTGCCGCTCGCCTCCGCTCTTACAGGGCCGTCGCCGGCTCCATGCCCGGCCAAATCGGGATTATATTTACTATCACCGTAAAGTGCATGTCCGCGAGACGCCATCTGTACGCGGATCTGATGATGCCGCCCTGTAATAAGGCGGATCATAAGAAGGCTGTAGATCTGACCTTCATTCGTGCCGCTGCGGATCTCTCTTTCTTCAAGCACCTCGTAAGTCAGGATTGCCCGCTTTGCTCCCGGAGCACTTTCACTTACGACGTGGCTCATATTACTCCCGACGTCCTTGGCAAGATAGTCCTCAAGCTCGCCTTTCTTCTCATCAAAATGCCCTTTGCAGACCGCAAGATAATACTTGCCGATCGCATGCTCACCGCTCCTTGCACTAAGGATTCCTGCTGCCTTGCGATTCTTGGCATACAGCACAAGTCCCGCCACCGGTTTATCAAGACGATTGATTATCGCAAGATACGGCTCGCC
>CAKZZH010000120.1 GCA_937885345.1 uncultured Lachnospiraceae bacterium
TCTTCTATCGCGCTCTCAAGCGCATCTTCGATCTACATGCCGAGCATAACAAAGATGCGCTTGAGAGCGCGATAGAAGAGCTTAACAAGGGTGAGCTTATAAATCTTTCGCCCGAGGCCAAGCGCAATTATACGGAGGAGATCCTTCTGCCTTTTAAGTACGGCGCCGTTGTTATGGCCAAACGTACGGGCAGTAAGATAGTTCCGTATTCCATAACAGGTGACTACAGATTCAGAAGCAGGAATCTTACAATAACCTTCGGAAAACCACTTGATGTATCATCTCTGACAGTAGAGGATGGCAACAGGCTTTTGTTTGATACGATCAAGAATTTACTTCTGAGAGGCAGGGATCATCTTGATTATCCGGATGTTTCCCTTTACGAGCTTTTAAGGCGTTCAGCTGCATCTCACCCCGGTTATATCAGCTACAATTATTTCGGCAACCGGGTAAGCTACAGGCGTTTCCTTAAGCAGATCGACGGATGCGCATCTGCACTTGTCAATATCGGAGTAGAAAAGGGCGATGCTGTAAGCATCTGTATGCCCAACACTCCCGAAGCGATCATAGCTTTCTATGCGATAAACCGCATCGGTGCGGTCGCGAATATGATACATCCCCTATCCGCTCAGCCCGAGATCAAATACTATCTTAACCTGTGTAAGAGCAGGTACATCATCACCATCGATATGGCTCTCGATAAAATAACCGCAATAGAAAAGGATACTTCCCTTAAACAGATAATCGTCGTTTCACCTGCGGATTCTATGCCTTTTATCGTTAAAACAATATATAAAATATCCGCCGGTAAGAAAGAAAACAGCGGTGCGAACAGGCTGACCGTGCGTGAAGACGCGCAGAGCGGCGAAGCGTGCACTATGCTTTCGTGGAAAGAGTTCACCTCGAATAACGTGCAAGCGTGCGATGGTTCGATACCGAACAATGTACCGATCGGCAATGGTTCGATATCGAACAATATGTGCAATGCGATCCTTCCGGCCGATACCGGGCGAGGCTCGGACACGGCTACGATCCTTTACAGCGGCGGAACGACGGGATATCCCAAAGGAATCATGCTCACCAATCTGAATTTCAATGCGCTTGCAATGCAGAGCTTTGAAGCCTGCGCCTGCCTTAAAGCAAAGGACAAAGTTCTTGCGGTAATGCCTGTATTTCACGGTTTCGGGCTTGGAATATGCATTCATACGGTGCAGTATTTCGGCGGCACAAGTATACTCTTGCCGCGTTTTACGGCGGACACTTTCGGCAAACTTATTCTCAAATACAGACCGAATATAATAGCCGGAGTTCCAACGCTTTATGAAGCACTTCTTCAGAACAAGAGCCTTAAGAAACGCAAGCTTTCGTTTCTTAAATGTGTTATCTCCGGCGGAGATTCGCTTAGCGTGAGCCTTAAGAGAAGGGTGGACGACTTCCTTAGAGAGCATGGCGCCGATATTCAGATAAGAGAGGGTTACGGTCTTACAGAGTGCGTCACCGGAAGCTGTCTTACTCCCGAGAAATACTACCGTGAAGGCAGCATCGGGATTCTGTATCCTGACACCTGCTATAAAATAGTTAAACCCGAAACCATTGATGAACTGCCATACGGAGAAGAAGGCGAGATCGTGCTGAGCGGTCCTTCGGTTATGAAGGGATATGTAAGCGCAGAACGTGATACCGCGGTGCAAAACGGTCAAGAATCCGGGAGCTATCTTACGCCGGCTGCGGATACTTCCGACATAATAAAGAGACATTCCGACGGAAAAATGTGGCTTCATACGGGCGATATCGGATGCATGGATGAAGACGGTTTTGTGTATTTTAAGCAGAGACTTAAGAGGATCATCGTAAGCTCGGGCTACTCAATCTATCCGCAGTATATCGAGAACGTGATCGATTCACATGAAGGTGTCTATGCAAGCTGCGTTGTGGGGATCGATCATCCTTACAAAGTTCAGGTCGCAAAGGCGTATATCGTGCCGAAAGATAAGAGCGTTATGGATGATGAGGAGGCCGGACGCGCGCTTATCGATTCGCTGAAGGAGCACTGCAAGAAGAATCTTTCGAGGTTCTCTCTGCCCTCCGAATACGAACTTATATCCGAACTTCCGAGGACTCTCGTCGGTAAAATAGCCTATGGAGAACTTGAAAAGGGAGGATGTCGTGATGAATAAAGCACTTACATTTCTCCTTATCCACCCGGAGATATCAAGGACAAAATATAATTTTGTAGGCATAATCGAGAACGAATGTCTCGAACTGGAATATATTTGTGCCATGCTTAAAAGCGAAGGCCACAATGTATTTATCTATGACGGTCAGGTTGAAAAGAGAAGCGCGGCATCGGCGATCAGGGCGTATGATCCTGATGCGGTATATGTATGCGGAAGAACCAGACAGGAGAATTTTATGCTGGAATACTGCAGTGCGGCCAAGAAGCATAACCCGGACATCATCACGATAATAGGCGGACTTCATGCGCAACTTTCGTATATGAGGATGCAAAAGGAATATGTGGATTATATCTTAACGAGTTTCGATATATTCCTGATAAATAAAATAGTCGGAGGAGAGGATCTTGAGGGAGTGGACGGCCTTTGCTACAAGGATATGAGAGGTGAATGGATTTCCAATCCGCTCAAACAGTTCGATATCAAACTATTACCGAGGCCTGACAGATCATATTTTTACGAGCATCCGAATAATTACAGATATCTTGAACTCGAACATGCCGCATGGGTCAGAAGTGCGTACAGCTGCCCTTACCGTTGCAACTTCTGCGAGCGTAACCGGATGAACGGCGGCGTATATTCCTACAGGGAAATCGATGATGTCGTGGATGAGATCGCGCAGATCGATTCAGATAATATCTATATCGTTGATGATGATTTTCTGTATAATGAGAAAAGGGTGGAGCGCTTCGCGGATCTTATAAAAGAGCGTGGTATCCATAAGAAATATATATGCTACGGCAGGTCGGATTTTATATCGGAGCATGAAGAATTGATGAAGAGACTTGCGGATATCGGGCTCTATTACGTACTTGTCGGGCTTGAGGCGATCGGGGATTCATATCTGAACAGCTACGGCAAGAAAAGCGATGTCGCCTGCAATATCCGTTCTATCGATATATGCAACCGCCTTGGGATAAACATAATGGGCATGTTTATACTGGATCCGGATTTTACGGGAAAGGATTTTCGCAGGCTCTACAAATGGATAAAGGAACATGATCTTAAGCATGTGGCAACTTCCATATTTACGCCGGAGATGGGGCTTGAGAATTATTCGAGGTACAAGGACAGGCTGATAAGCGACAATCCTTCGCACTATGATTATCTTCACCTTGTTATACGTCCCGGTAAGATCGGTGTCAGGCTTTTTTATTTTCACTACTACGTTTTGCTTATCAAACTGTTTCTCAAGGCAAAACGGGAGGGTGTGTACGACTTTATAGATTACGGAGATTACATCAGATCCTTTATATCAAACATTTTCAGGAAGAGGAGAAATGATGATGAGTGATGAAGAAAAATGCAGAGCGTGTGAAGGCTCTGCGCCCGTAGCGCCCGAAAACGCTGCACCCGGCTCTGCGCCCGCAGCGCCTGTCAAGAAAATAGTTCCGAGCCCCTTAGAGCGCGCCTTCTATCCCGTTGTATACAATACCTTCGGAAGGCTTGTTCCGAAGAAAATGACACCGAATCAGATGACGCTTCTCGGAGCTCTCGGAGGACTGTTTGGAATAATCTGCGCCGCTCTTTCAAGGTTTAATAAATGGTTTCTTATCGGAACTATTCTCGGGCTGATCATGCATATAATCTGCGATGATCTTGACGGATATATCGCTCGCAAGAAGCATATGAGTTCGAATGCGGGAGCGTTTTTTGACCTTCTTACGGATATTTTGCATATAACATATCTGCTTATAGCACTTGCATTCGCAGGGGTTGCGAGCTTTGAGATCACGATTTTTCTGGTGCCGGTGTATGGGCTGCTTATGTTTACGGCAATGAATTACATACGATATCTGAATGAGTTTCTCTTTCCCAGACTCGGGCCCATCGAGACGCATCTTCTCTTTATTATCATCTGCGTGCTCGGTATGATCTTCGGCGACAGGGTCTTTGTAAAATGGTGGATACTCGAGCTGAGGATAGCGGATTTTATATTTATGATCGGCGGTATCGCAATGTATTTCGAGATGATAAGACTGCAGATTCAGCTCTTTAGAAGACTTTCGAAGAAGGATAAGGAAGACAAGGATAATAAGGACAATGAGTGATCGTAAGACATACATATATGTTGTGCTTGTGCGCGCGAATACTTTCCTCGGCAGACTTGCGAGGACGCTTTCGCACTATGAATATACTCATATCGCATTTTCCGAAGATCCGCGCAGGGATGAATACATAACCTTTTCGAGAAGAAGGCACTATGCGCCCTTTGATGCCGGCTTTATGCGCGAGAGCCTATCCTGTTACGCATACGGAAACTATAAGCGCGTTAAGCTCAAAATATACAAGCTCCCCGTATCGCCCGAAAGACTTGGCGTTATAAGAGAATATATTTCTTCGGTTGAAAACGGAGGATATGATTTTAATATTTATTCGATGGTTACAATGCCTGTTCTTCACGGCTTTCGCATATATAAGGCACATAACTGCATGTCCTTTGTCGGTAAAATAATCGAGCTGTCAAAGGCTATTCCACTTGCGAGGCCTTATTACAAATACAGTATCAAAGATATCGACAACCTTCTTTCTCCCTATGAATACAGGGAAAAATTTTATTCAAGAAAAGAGAATGATAAGCAAGACCCGGCAGACTCCGCATATATGGAGCGCGTTTCTTTAGTTGAAAACGCAAAAATGTTTATCAGCCTTAATGTAAGGCTTCTGAAAAAAATATTTACTCATATGTAACCTCCCCGGTGCAATATGTGCTTATTAGGGTGAAGGCCTTTATAATCGGCCGCATGGCCTAAAGAAAGGAGAGGGAGCTTTGGATGACGACAATATCGTAGAACTGTTTCTTTGCCGCAATGAAGATGCGATAAAGGAAAGTGCAAGTAAATACGGAGGAAGACTTCGCAGCATATCCTACGGGATAGTGGAGGATTTTCAGACTTCTCAGGAATGCGAGAATTCTGCATATATGGAAGCTTGGAACTTAATTCCTCCCAATGAGCCGCGCGCCTATCTCTTCGCATTTCTTGCAAGGATAATAAGGCATATATCGCTTAATGTATGCCGCGAGAGAAATACCCTTAAAAGAAGCGCATATATCTGTGAATTGTCAAATGAAATGCAGGAGTGTATACCTGCTTCGGATGACTGCGAGCACGTGCTCGATGATATTATTCTAAAAGAGATTCTGAATGATTACCTGGCGCATCTAAGCAGCAACAAAAGAAATATTTTTCTCAGAAGATATTGGTATATGGATTCCATAGCCTCCATTTCAAAACGGTTTTCCATATCCGAAAGCAAGGTTAAGACCACGCTTTTCAGATGCAGGGAAGGCCTTAGAAAGCACCTTGAAAAGGAGGGATATTCAATATGAACGGAAATGATCTACTGGATAAAATGGAACTTGTAGATGACTCACTTGTGGAAGCCGCGGGCTCTGCAGGGAGAACATCGCGAAGAAAAAATATCATAAGAGGAATTGAGATTGCCGCTGCAACCATAGTGGTCTGCGCGGCCGGCGCATTTGGAATCCGCTACCTGATCACTTCGCAAAGCGGCAGCCATACGCAGCAGGATTCAGGTATGCAGATGGTAGCTCAGATAGAGAGGGATTACAAAACGGATTTAACATACAGCAGCAGTGACGCAGCGGTTGTCTGGCCCTGGGAATACCTCACAACGGCAGAAAAATACACGAAACTCACGATCGGTGATACGGTATTTTATTCAAGAAGAATGCTGATCGATCCGGCAAAGCTCGGAGATGTGATGGGTGAGTACTCTATCATGTCAAACGTGGAGGAACACCTCGATGAAAGCATACAGGCCGAGGCGTATATGGTGAATGATGTGTCACCTGATCTTATAGTTGCGGTAGAACTTGATAATGCCTTCTATATCTTCATTAGCGAAGTGTGTGCCGAATACAAGTCTCTCGGAGACATCTTTGATGTATGCGATCTAGATAAAGTACTTGAACTTGAAGAATTTTCCAAGTATGAAGGCTATGATTCAAAGGGCAGCTATAAGCTTGATGACGATGCTTATATCTGGGAGGTTCTCAGAGATAAGAGCGATGCTGTGGCTGTTGATTTCGAATCGGTGAGAGAGAATATCAAAGGAAATATTACATTTACAGCAACATCCGACAGCCTTGGAATATACAAGAGAGCGATATATATCAGCAGGTCCGGATATTTGGCGATGAATATTTTTGATGTCGGATACACTTTTGATATCGGTACTGAGGCGAGTGAAGCGATAATATCATATGCGATGGCAAACGGTAAAGAAACCGAAATGAAGCCATACTACGAATATAACACACTTGTGGGAACGATTACGGAGATTGCGGATGGGTATTTCACAGTGGATGATTCGGCGCTCTGCAAGGATGCAAATGACGGAATGACATTTAAGATTACCGGCTATGACATCACCGTCAATCGATATTTTGACCTTGATCAGCTTAAGGTGGGAGACACCGTTATGGTAATGTTCACAGGCGATGTGGACACTGAGTCCGGCAATGTGATCGATGATGTTGCCGATCTGGCCGAGGTGTATATAGACGGAAACGGTGGGGTACTCATAGAAGAATGATTTATTGGAGCGATCAGAAAGAATAATTCTTTTGCTTAATGTATATGGTTGTGATAGACTCTATAATAACCAAATGCGGCCCGGCCTTTTGGCCGGGCTTGCTGTATTTAAAGGGGGTAGTGATATGTCCAATCCATATCTTCCGAACTGGGAGTATATTCCGGACGGAGAACCGAGAGTCTTCGGCGACAGAGTCTATATCTACGGTTCGCATGATGTTTCCGACTCTGCTTTTTTCTGCGATTATGTTCTTAAAGTGTGGTCAGCACCGGTTGATGCTCCCGGCAACTGGGTATGTCACGGCGTTTCTTTCAGGACCAGAATGGACAAGGATCATCCTTCGGATACCGACTGGACGGACAATTATCTGTACGCGCCCGATGTGGTGGAGAAGGATGGTAAGTATTACCTGTATGCGTACATCTTCGGAAGTAAGGGTTGTGTGGCAGTGAGCGATAAACCCGAAGGCCCGTTTAAGCTTGTTTCACAGTACAAATACAATATCGACAAGCATTACGATGACGGTACTTTTATCGATCCCGGCGTGCTTGTGGACGATGACGGAAGAGTCTATGTTTACTGCGGATACCAGGGTTCGTATATGTGCGAGCTTAATTCGGACAATATGTATGAGGTTATCGACGGAACCTATATGGAGAACATAATTCCCGTTGAAGAGCCTTTTGAATTTTTCGAGGCCTGCTCGCCCCGCAAGATCGGCGATACCTACTATCTCATCTATTCACCCAGGAAGGGCTCGAGACTGGCGTATGCTACGGCGGATTCACCTCGAGGACCTTTTACATACCGTGGTTATATTGTCGATAATTCCGACAAATATCCCGGCGGAAACGATCACGGCTCCATCTGTAAAATAAAAGATCAGTGGTATATATTTTACCATCGTATGACGAACGGAACGATAATGTCGAGAAGAGGGTGCGTCGAGAGGATCGAGATACTGCCCGACGGAAGCATTCCTTTGGTTAAGATGACTTCGCTCGGGTTTGAAGAATCGCTTAATCCTTATGAGATCACGCCTGCGGACACTGCCTGTGTACTTGTGGGAGATGAGAAAACTCTTATGATAACACAGCTCGATACTTTTACCAGAGTTATAACGGGAATCACCGAAGGCAGTGTTATGGGGTGGAAATATTTTGATTTCGGCGTGGATACGGCGAGCCTAGAGATGCTTCTTGAACTCAAGGTGATACCCAGAGGTTGCAGCGGTAAGCTGATTATCCGCCTTGACAGTGAGGATGGAGAAGAGATCGGAAGCTGCGTTATAGGCGCGGGCGACAGGATCGTAAAATGTCCCGTTAAAGCCGTGACCGGAAGACATGCGGTATTTATGATCGCAGAAAGTGCCCATGAAGGCTGGGACTGGACCAAGGATTATTTCGTCAATAGACAGCTCTTTGATCTTGAAGCCTTTGTGTTCACGAAGTAGTACCATAACATGCAAACAAGCGTCTAAAAAAGGCCCGTAAACCTTGACAATCTTCCCCTGATAAACTAGAATTTCTCATAGTTATATTTTATGTCAGCGAGGTAGAAACAGATGGGTATTTATGAAGAATTACAAGCAAGAGGCCTTATTGCACAGGTTACCGACGAGCCCCTTATAAGAGATCTTGTTAATAACGGGAAGGCCACATTCTATATAGGTTTCGATCCTACTGCAGATTCGCTCCATGTAGGACATTTTATGGCACTTTGCCTTATGAAGAGATTGCAGGATGCGGGCAATAAGCCCATCGCCTTGGTAGGAGGCGGAACGGGCATGATCGGCGATCCTTCGGGACGTAACGATATGCGTAAAATGATGACGCCTGAGATCATACAGCACAACTGTGAATGCTTTAAGAAGCAGATGGAGAGATTCATCGATTTCTCTGATGGTAAAGCCCTTATGGTGAACAATGCCGACTGGCTCCTTGATCTTAACTACATTGAACTTCTTCGTGAGGTCGGTGCGCATTTCTCCGTTAACAGGATGCTTGCCGCAGAGTGCTATAAGCAGAGAATGGAGAAGGGACTTACCTTCTTTGAATTCAATTATATGATCATGCAGGCTTTTGATTTCTATACTTTGTATCAGAAATACGGATGTAACCTTCAGTTCGGCGGCGATGACCAGTGGTCCAATATGCTTGCCGGAACCGAGCTTATTCGTCGTAAACTTGGCAAGGATGCATCTGCAATGACTATCACGCTCCTTCTTAACTCTGAAGGCAAGAAGATGGGTAAGACCGCAAACGGAGCCGTATGGCTTGATCCCGAGAAGACTTCTCCTTATGATTTCTTCCAGTACTGGAGAAATGTTGATGATGCGGATGTTATCAAATGTATGAAACTCCTCACGTTCCTTCCTCTTGAGAAGATCGAGGAGATGCAGGCATGGGAAGGTACCGGCAGGATTAACGAGGCTAAGGAGATCCTTGCTTACGAACTTACAACACTTGTTCATGGTAAGGAAGAGGCTGATAAGGCTTTAAATGCAGCCAGAAGCGTATTCGGAAGCGGTGATATGGCCGAGGCTCCTTCTTTTACCGTAGATAAGGCTGATTTCAGAGACGGTGCGATCGACATCTGCAGTCTTCTTGTTCAGGCAGGTCTCTGCGATACAAGAAGCGATGCAAGACGTAATGTTGAGCAGGGCGGTGTTACGGTTAACGGTGAGAAAGAAACAGATCCCAGGAAGTCATATACGCAGGAAGACTTCGGAGAAGGTCTTGTTCTTAAGAGAGGCAAGAAGAATTTAAAGAAAGCTGTTCTTTAACTATATTATTAATAAGGTTCTGCAGAGCCGTTATATCAGGAAGCGACTTTGCAGGGCCTTTTTTGTAAAGGGGGACCATTTAAACATGAAGGCGAAAGTGTACCTTGCCGGAGCAACTCTTATGGCGGTTTCACTGATGTCTGCATGCTCCTACAAAAACGGCTCAATAGCCGTTATCGACAAGGATGCGGTAGGAACATCTTACACGATTTCGAAAGTTATGGTTGGTGATATGACACCTTCCTTTAAACTTAGGATCGAACAAGACGGACTCAGTGTACTCACATACGGAGTAACAAGTAATGAGTTGCAGCTTGATACGGTCTATGTATCAAGAGGCGACAGAGTAAGAGAAGGTGACATTCTTGTTACCTTCGTTTCTGAGGAATTATCTTCCCGGATCGAATCCTATGAAAGCCGTATTGCGGAGAATACGATGCTTATCGATCACTATAACAAGCTTATGCAGATTGACTCTGAGCTTGATTACAGTGATGATATCGAAATGCTTAATCAGGATAGTTTTATAGCGAACTTATATCTCGAGGAGACTCAGGCGAAGCTTGAGGGCTATCAGATCAAAGCAACAGCCGATGGCACGATAACCTACGTTAATGAAAGCCTTGCCAACGGTTTCTTTGTGAGCGGTAATAATCTTATATACGAGGTTTCCGGAAGCGGTAAGTATATGACGACCACTCTTAACGATTATGAGTTTAAGATCGGGGATGTCTTCACCGCTTATGTTGACGTTGTTCCTTTTGATCTTGAAATCTGTGAAGTCTCATCGGAGACTCTTCCGAATGGTCAGGTTGAGCAGACTATAATATTCAATCCTTTGTCGGATATGTCTTCACTTTCCGACAATGATGCCTTAATGCTTACAATTGTCGAAGATACCATTAAAGATGCGGTATATGTTGATAAGGACGCGGTTGTTAAGGGTGACGACGGTTACTATGTATACATTGTTAATAACGGTGTGTTCTCTGCACGAAGCGTTCAGATAGGCGATACCATTGATGATTATATGATCATCCTTGATGGACTCGACGGAAGCGAGGAGGTGGCCATACGATGAAGAAACATTTTATGCGAAGCATTACTGCGGCTATTCTTACGACAGCCACTGCGCTTACTCTGATTTCGGGCTGCAGTGGGAAGGAATATGTTGAAATCCCCGAACTTATCGAGCCCGCGGCTATCAATGAATCCTACAGGCCGGTTGAATATGGCAATATCGGTAAAATATTCCTCTTAAATGCAACGGTCGTTCCCGTTGAATATTGCCAATGCTTTTCTTCCAATGTAGTTGTTTCGTCACTTGCCGTACAGGTCGGTGATTACGTAAACGAAGGCGATGTGGTTGCCTACGCGGACATCGAAAATGCTACCAAGCAGCTAGAATCCCTTAAGACTTCTCTTGCTGAATTGCAGGAGAATTATGCGCTTGACAGTGAGATCCTCGCACTCAAGATCAAGCAGCTTCAGCTTTCCAAGACTGAGGATAACTCACTCAGTATAGATACGCAGATTGCGACACTTCAGGAGAATGCAAGATATGATGCGGTTCTTCATTCAAGAAGGGTTGAGAGTATGCAGAAATCCATTTCCGAATACGAATCTGTTATCGCAAGCGGAACGCTTGTGGCAAACCACAGCGGACAGGTTACATATACCAAGAATCTTAAGCGTAACAGCAATGCCAGTGCTACGGAGAACATTGTGGTCATCGCAGATACAGAGGATAAATATCTCGAGCTTGATGTAACCGTTAAGGCATACAAATATAAGAATTTTGACGTTAAATATACCATGCTTTCCGGGATAAGATATGATGTAACGGAACTGGATTACAGCGCCGAAGAACTTATACTTTCCAAGTCATACGGCGGATATCCCAAGCAGAGGCTCACCTTTGACGGGGTGGATCAGCTTTCACTCGGTGATACAGTTCCGATCTATTACATCGGTATGTCTGTGGAAAATGTCCTCATAATCGGCAACGACTCCATCTATTCGGGAGATGGCGATTTTGTATATGTTCTGGGATCTGACGGGACTAAGGAGAGACGTAATGTAACTCTCGGAAGAACGGACGGGCTTTATACTCAGGTATTGGACGGTCTCAGTGAGGGCGAGCAGGTTTATTACAACTCCAATTCCATGATGCCTTCCAATTACAATGAACAGACCATTGAACTTACGGATTTTGTGATCGAGAATCATTCGGTCAGTTATGAAATGTCCGACAGTTATACCTATACAATGAATTCCGAGTACGAGGGTAAAATCGTCAGTGTGAACGGAGTAATGGTTTACGGCAGGGAAGTAACCGAAGGTGAGCTTCTCTATGTTATCGATGTCGGAAGCGGCAAGGCTGCCCTGGTTGAAAAGGAATATCAGGTTAAGAATGCGCAGAAGTCATATGATGATACCGTTAAGAATTACACCGAGCAGATTGCAGAACTTAAAGCTTCGGAACTTGATGAATACGGACTTATTCAGCTTAGAATCCTCGAGAACCAGAACGCCAAGGCCATAGCGGCTGCCAAGGAATATCTCGATACGGTTACCGAGGAATACGAGAAAATGAAGGCCAATAACGATGGAAGCGGCCTTGTAAGCGTGTACTCGGAGTATGACGGGAAAATAACCCAGTACAGGGTTGAAGAAGGTTTAAGCGTTGCCAAGGGCGATATGATGCTTGCCATCACAACATCCGGAGGTAATATGCTCAGAGTCGATATGAAAGCGGATGCGTCACCTTCCCCTGCATATCAGGTCACGAATGATATCGGTGATGTCGGTGAAAAGGTTACGGTTGATACAGGTTCCGAAGGAGTATTTACGGGAACCGTAGTTGGCTACGCATGCAGCGGTGCCAAGAATGATCCCTATGTCTACACCGATGAGGACGGCGTACATTACACCTACAATGTCGATTCGGGCTTTGGTGAACCTTCATTCTTCGTAAAGATGGATGATGAATCATTTTATGATAATCTGCTGGTGACCAAAATGGCGTTTAATTATATAAGTCTTACGGATGTCGTTGTTCTTGCTGATACTCTTATCAGTAAAGAGGTTATCAAGGGTAAGGAATATAATTATGTATGGCGAATAGTCGACGGTAATATGGTCAAGCAGTATGTCCTTGTATCGGAGGATCTCAAATACAGTAACAATTCGGTTATCTTAAGCGGTCTTAAAGCCGGCGATGTGATCGCCGTCAGCAAGTAGAGGGGGTGAAGTGATGATAAGATTTGTAAGCAGTAAACTTCTTAACAAAAAATGGATGAGCCTTTCTCTCCTTATAGGTATCACACTTCTCGTTGCGGTATTTGTATGCCACCCGATGTTTGAGAACGGTGCCAACGACCAGATACTCTCGACAACCTTCAACAATTACGCGGAGATTTATGATACCTATCCCGCTACCATAACTCGTACGGGAGCCTACGAATTCGAGGGTGATTATTCATCCGCCGAACCTGTATATGATAATATGGCATTTTATGAACAGGACTGGCTGGATAATCTTCGCGTGGATCCGGTTGCCATTCAGGAATATGTTCAGCTTTCGATCGGAGGTAAATGTTATACCTCTCTCGGAACAAGTGATTTTGCGGCGACTCCGACCTATATGAAAGACCTCGATGAGCATGTTGTATATCTTGACGGAGTTCCGGCTCAGGATGTTAAACCTGAGGTAAGGGATGACGGGATCACATATTATCCTTGTACGATCAACATCGCTACGATGGATAAATACGGTCTTGTGGTTGGCGAGACCTTTCAGTATCAGTATATCAAGGATGATACGGAAGAACTTCTTTCGTGTGTGATCGTCGGAATCTTCGATGTTAAGGATTCGACGGATCCTTACTGGCAGAAGGGCTTCGGCGATATGAAAAAGTGGGTTTATATGTCTGAGGACGTCTTCAATGAAGTCGGTAACAGATTCAATTCGGAGACCATACTTTACAGCACCTGCGTAATGCTCGACTATACGGGCTTTAACAGGGAAAATGCACTTGATCATCTTGAGTACCTTAAGGCTCTTAAAGCCGAGATTTCGAGCATTGAGACGCCTCTTATAAGCATCTTTACAGACTATAAGAATCAGATAACGACCACGAGGATCATACTTTATGTACTCGAGCTTCCTATGGTTGTAATGCTTCTTCTGTTTATTTATATGGTTACATCACAGATGATCGGAAGCGAAGCAGGCGAGATTGCGGTGCTTCGAAGCAGAGGTGTTAAGAGAGGACAGACGCTCAAATTATATTTCCTGCAGGCGCTTATGCTCTGCATACTTGGTATAGCACTCGGTTTTGCTGTCGGCTACGGAATGTGTAAGGCAGCTACAAGTACCAATTCGTTCTTAACATTTACGCTTAAGGATGTAAGCATGTACAGATTAACATGGAGAATGCTTCCTTATGCGGGTATTGCGGCGGTTGTGGCAATTATCTTTATGACGCTTCCCGTGATCAAGTACTCCAAGCAGACCATCGTTACCGCCAAGGCGCGTAATACCTACAGCGGTAAAATGTCCCTCTGGGAGAAGACCTTTATTGATGTTATTTTACTTGGAGTGTCCATTTACCTCCTCTACAATTACACTAAGCAGAGCGATGTACTAAGAAACACCGTACTTAATGACGGTGCACTGGATCCGGTAATATTCCTTGATGCATCACTTTTTATAATCGCATCGGGACTTGTTCTTATAAGACTTATGCGTTATCTGATAATGCTTATCGACAAGATCGGTAAGAAGAAGTGGAAGCCTGCTGTATACGCATCCTTCCTTCAGATCAGAAGAACCTACGGTAAAATGAGTTTTATCGCAGTATTCCTCGTAATGACGGTTTCAAATGGAATCTTCAACGCCAATATGGCCAGAACGATCGGAAGCAATACCGAGGACAGAATACGTTATGACGTGGGCTGCGACGTGCAGCTTAGTAGCGAATGGACCATTCACAAATATGCATATCCTGACGGCGGATTTTATTGGTATTATGATGAGCCCGAATATTCGCTCTTTGAGCAGCTCGTTGAAGACGGTGTGTGTGAGAGCATAACCAGAGTGATCCAGGATGACGGTGTATCGATCACCGGCGGCAGCAATGTAGCGAGCAACGCAACAATGATGGCAATAAATACCAAGGAATTCGGTGAGACGGCCGTACTTAAGGATGGGCTTACCGAGGAGCATTGGTTTAACGCTCTTAACGCACTTGCGGCAGAGCCGAACGGTGCTATCGTAACTACTAATTTTGCCAATTTCGCAGGTATAGATGTCGGCTCGACCGTAACAATTACAAGGTCAATGCCTGATGGTAATTCCAACTATGTAGTCAAGGTAGTTGCGATCATCGATGCATTCCCCGGCTATGACAAATATGACTATAATACCGAGCTTGACGGAACGGTTTCGGAAAGCGAGAGATACCTTATAATCACCAATTTCGCTTCGGAGGTTAACGCATATACGCTTACTCCTTACAAGATATGGATGCGCCTTGCAGCCGGTCATGATGAGGATGAGATCAGACAGTTTACAAAGGATAACAATCTATCGATCAGCTATTTTGTAAGTGCTGACGAGAAGATTGAAGATAATAATAACAGCGCGGTTATCCAGATAACCAACGGTATGTTTACGATGAGCTTTGCGATCTCCATAATCGTATGCTTCGTCGGATTCCTGCTTTACTGGATCATGTCGATCAAGCAGAGAGAACTTCTCTTCGGTATTTACAGAGCTATGGGTATGGGCAGATCGGAGATAAGCGGAATGCTTATGAATGAGCAGATATTCGGTTCATTCCTTCCGATCGTTGTCGGAAGCGGTGTCGGTATGGCTGCTACATTCTTCTTCGTGAAGCTTATTGCTCTGGTATATCTTCCGGAGAACCACAGCATACCTGTAACGGCATCGTTTTTGCCGGGCGATATGATAAGGCTTGGCGTGATAATGGCCGTAATGTTGATCATATGTTTCATAATCATCAGGAGAATCCTTGGTAAGATGAAGGTTGCTCAGGCTCTTAAGCTCGGGGAGGATTAATCATGGAAACGATAATAAGCGGAAAAAATCTTTATAAAGCTTATAAAAGCGGTGACGGAAGTGATTTCTATGCAACCAATAATATAAGCATTGATATTGCAAAAGGACAGCTCACAATCCTCAAAGGACGAAGCGGTAGCGGTAAGACAACGCTTATGAACTGCATCAGCGGACTTGACGATGTGACTGAAGGAGAAATATTTTTTATGGGCGACAGCCTTACCAAAATGAGCCCGGCCAAGCGCGAGAAGCTTCGCCGTACCAATATGGGCTTTGTATTTCAGTCCATAGCGCTTATACCGGTAATGACAGCCTATGAGAACGTGGATTTTGCACTGAGACTTGCGGGAATAGAGAAGAGGGATGCCAGAATCAGGCAGCTTCTTGACAGAGTAGGTCTCAAAAAGAGAATGGATCATATGGCAGGCCAGCTTTCGGGTGGTGAGCAACAGAGAGTTGCGATCGCAAGAGCGGTTGCCCACAGACCGGGTGTTATATTTGCCGACGAGCCCACCGGAGCACTTGATACGGCTTCCGGACTTGCCGTAATGAAGCTTTTCCGTGAGCTTGTAAGGGATGAAGGCGTTACCATTGTAATGACAACGCATGATCCCAATCTTATGGAACTTGCGGATACCGTATACGAGATTGAAGACGGCGCGATCGTAAAGACTCAGCATTACGACCATTCGGAAAGCGTGCCTGTGGATGAGAAGGAGGCAGAGGGCAATGAGTAGTGAAGAAATAATCGTTCCGGAAGACGCCATTATCTTCTGCGACGAACTTGTTAAAATATACCTTTCGGACGAGCTTAAAGTCATGGCTCTTCAGGGCCTTGACCTTACCGTTAAGAAGGGCGAATTGATGGCTATCATCGGTAAATCGGGTAGTGGTAAGTCAACCCTCCTTAATATGATCGGAGGACTTGAGACACCTACTACGGGACATATTTTCGTTAACGGAAAGGAACTTTCGCTCCTTAAAGAGAAGGATATGGTAAAATACCGTAAATCTGAGGTCGGTTTTGTATGGCAGAACAGCGCGCGTAATCTCTTCCCTTATATGAAGGTTGTGGAGAATGTAATGACGCCGATGTACTTCGGACGTATGAGTCAGAAGAAGAGACGTGAGAGAGCCATGGAACTCCTTACTAAGGTCGGTATGGACAAGCATGCGGACAAATTTCCCGGTCAGTTATCAGGTGGTGAGCAGCAGAGAGTAGGTATCGCGGTCGCTCTTGCAAACAGCCCCTCAATACTCCTTGCCGACGAGCCTACGGGCGCGGTTGATACCAAGACCTCCAATATGATATTTGATGTATTTCGTAAGCTTAACAGGGAACTCGGCATCACCATCATAATCGTTACACACGATATGAGACTTGCCAATATGGTTGACAGAACGGTAATGATCTCTGACGGTAAAATAAGCACCGAGAAGATCAGACGTGAGACGCTTACGGATGATGCGATCGCAGGCTTTTCGACCGACCGTGAGGACGAAACAGCACACGAAGAATATTCGGTTCTTGATAAGGCACACAGAATACAGCTCACCGATGATGTTCTTGAGAGGGCCGGAATTGACACCAATCGTGTACGTGTTGAGGTTGTTGACGGTAAAGTAATTATTCAGAAGGAGTGATCTGCTGGTCTTTCTAAACATTGAAATTCTAAGCGAATTCTGTTATTATTGCATAAGATACGATTAAGATGTAATCAGTCTGATCATATATTTTATAATAAAGCAGAGAGGACAACCAAGATGGACAGTGAAGTACAGCTTTCCAGGAATTTTATTGAGCAGATCATAGATAAGGATATTGCCGAGGGTCATACCAAGGTGGTTAAGACGAGATTTCCGCCCGAGCCCAACGGCTATCTTCATATAGGCCATGCCAAATCGATACTTCTTAACTTTGGACTTGCCGAGCAGTACGGCGGTAAATTTAATCTGAGATTCGATGATACCAATCCGACCAAAGAGAAAGAGGAATTTGTCGAATCCATTAAGGCGGATGTAGAGTGGCTTGGCGCAGATTACGAAGACAGGCTTTTCTTTGCATCGGATTATTTTCCGATCATGTATGAAGCTGCTATCAAGCTTATCAATAAGGGGCTTGCTTATGTTGACGATCTGTCGGCGGATGAGATAAGACAGTACCGCGGAACTCTTACAGAGCCCGGTAAGAACAGCCCTTACAGGGACAGAAGCATAGAAGAGAACCTTAAGCTTTTCCGGGAGATGAAGGAAGGCAAGGTTGAGGACGGCAGCAGAGTTCTTCGTGCCAAGATCGATATGGCTTCTCCCAACATTAACATGAGGGATCCCGTAATTTATCGTGTTGCACATCAGCATCATCACAGGCAGGGTGATGAGTGGTGTATTTATCCGATGTATGATTTCGCTCATCCGATCGAGGATGCAACCGAAGGGATAACGCACTCCATCTGTACGCTTGAATTCGAAGATCACAGACCTCTTTACGACTGGGTCGTAAGAGAACTTGAATATGAGAATCCTCCCAAGCAGATCGAGTTTGCCAAGCTTTATCTTACCAATGTCATTACCGGCAAGAGATATATCAAGAAGCTTGTAGAAGAAGGAATCGTTGACGGATGGGACGATCCCAGACTTGTATCCATCGCAGCCCTCAGAAGGCGCGGATATACGCCTGGATCCATTCGCACATTCGTTGAACTTTGCGGCGTTTCCAAGGCCAACAGCTCAACCGATTATGCGATGCTTGAATATTGTATAAGAGACGATCTTAAGCCCAAGACCAAGCGTGTTATGGCTGTTCTCGATCCGATAAAGCTTGTTATCGACAATTACCCTGAAGGTAAGACCGAGATGATGGATATCGATAACAACATGGATAATCCGGAACTTGGAAGCCGTCAGATACCCTTTAGCAGAGAACTTTATATTGAGCGTGAGGATTTTATGGAAGAGCCCGCGCCCAAATATTACCGCCTCTATCCCGGCAATGAGGTAAGGCTTATGAATGCTTATTTTGTAAAGTGCACGGGCTGTGAGAAGGATGAAAACGGTAATGTGACTGTCGTTCACGCGACCTACGATCCGGAGACCAGAAGCGGCTCGGGCTTTAACGCGCGTAAAGTAAAAGGCACGATTCACTGGGTAAGCGCTGAGCATGCTTTAAAATGCACGGCAAGACTTTATGAGAATCTTGTGGATGAGGAAAAGGGTGTATATAACGAGGACGGAAGCATTAACCTCAATCCCAATTCTCTCACTGTTATCGATAATTGCTATGTTGAGCCCTCACTTAAGGATGCCAAGGCTTTTGAGAGTTTTCAGTTTGTAAGAAACGGATATTTTTGCGTCGATTATAAGGACAGCAAAGAAGGACAGCCTGTATTTAACAGGGTTGTATCGCTTAAGAGTTCGTTTAAGCTTGAGAAGAAGTAGAATTACGACCAAAGATGTTATAATAGATACGGGAAGAAATATGAGGTGTTTGTATGGGCGATATTTTTTCGGGACTTGAATCGCTTGGATTTGCCGGCCTTTCAGGTGTTAAGATTTACGATGAAGAGAAGAAGGAACAGGCTAAGTCTAATGAGGAGAAGAAGGAAGAGAAAGTGATCAACGAATCCGATTTTCTCTTCGACAAGAAGCTTACATGCCCTGTGTGTGACAAGGAATTTAAGACCAAGACCGTTAAAACGGGTAAGCCCCGTCTTATCGGCTCAGATCCGGATCTTCGTCCCAAATATCTCGGGATCGATTCGATCAAATACGATGCTATCGTATGCCCCAACTGCGGATACGCGGCTCTCAGCAGATATTTTAGCTATATGACATCCGCTCAGGCCAAGCTTATAAAGGATAATGTCAGCTCAAGTTTTAAGGGATTACCGCCTTCAGGCGAAATATATTCCTATGATGAGGCGATCGCGCGTCATAAGCTCGCGCTTCTTAATACTGTTGTTAAGAAAGCCAAGAACAGCGAGAGAGCTTATACCTGCCTTAAGATTGCATGGCTTTTCAGAGGGAAGCAGGAGAATGTTCCTGATAATTTTCCCAATAAGGAGAAGGCGATCGAGAGCTGGAAAGAAGCTGAGCGCGATATGGTTAACAATGCATTTTCCGGATTTAAGGTGGCAATGGAGAAGGAAGATTTTCCGATATGCGGAATGGATGAAGCAACCTTTACATATATGCTGGCGGTCCTCGCCGATAAAGTAGGTGCCGAGGAGGACTGCGCAAAGCTCATCTCCCAGCTTCTTGTATCACATACGGCTAACCCCAGGATCAAGGATAAAGCAAGATTCCTCCGCGATGAGATCAAGGCAAGAAAGACGCAGTAGGAAACCGCCCGGTCTGCAAATGATCATAAAATATAAGAGCTGTCACATCTGTGGCAGCTCTTTTTGAGTTCTTGTATTTCCGGTCGCTTTGTCGACCGAACCTCATATCAGGTACTTATAAAGGTCGCATTCGTTTTGATCACGGATCTTGGAATTGCGTCCTTGGCGTTCTTCCAGGGTTCATCCTGATATTTGTAATCGAATTTGTTGATGAACCAGGCGAGATCGTCGCGTACACGCTCCATATTCTCGATGTACATCCTGTTTATGAGGGACACAAAATCTTCCAGCTCCGATCCTCTTAAATATTTGGGCGAAAGTTTGAGAAGAAGTGCGTAATGCGGATTGCAAAAACCCTTGCAGGCGCGGAATCGGTCGCGGAATTCATCGCTGGTTTTGTAAAGTGTAAAAACAGTATCGATATATCTTCCGAAGAAATCGTTAATCCTGTTGCAGATGAAACAATTGTCATTCAGCGTATCAAGATAATTAACGAGCTTGGAAGATGCGAGTTCCTTCTTAAGAAGCTTGCTGGGGTCCCTGGGCGTGAGTTTCTCGACATCACGGATTATTTTATCGAAGTGAGTCTTCATAACCCAGGCCATGCCCAGTCTGTTATCCTGATGATAGATCATATGGATGTGCTTCTCGCAAAAGCCTGCGGCATCGGTCTTAGCACGCGTATCGTCCTCCATATAACTCGGACCCATTGTATATTCGACGGCATCGTCTTCAAGAGTCTTATACAGAGTACATATGGGGCATTCGCAGTCCACCGCAAACGCGTCATTAATGGGGATTTCGTAAATCTGCTCTCTCATTATTTGCTTGCTTTCTTGGCGGCATCGGCAACATCCTCAGCCTTGTCCTTAACTGCATCCGCTACGTCCTTAGCCTTATCCTTAACGGTGTCGGCTGCATCCTTAGCCTTGTCTTTAACATCCTCAGCAACGTCTTTAACCTTGTCTGCGGTTATATCAACATAATCGTCATCCGAGAAGTCGTCATCATAATCATCATCAAAGAAATCATCATCTTCGTCCTTCTTTTTCTCGCTGATCTTGGAATATACGAATAGACCTCCTGCGATTGCAGCGCATACACCAACTGCCACGAGAAGAAATTTGCCAAATTTTTTCATAGTAAATAATCTCCTTTCTTTTAAAAAGCTATTTCTAATTTTACCCCTAAATGATGAAATTGAAAAGAAGTTTTTGTCGGGCCCGATTTTCTTTGAATATTGCTCAGATCAAATAGATTTTTGTTCCCTTGACACGATCACGCGATAAACTTATAATTTTGAATATTCTCGTGCGGCGGAGCCGCCTGTCCGGCGTGGCGAGAGCCACATG
>CAKZZH010000121.1 GCA_937885345.1 uncultured Lachnospiraceae bacterium
TCCGCAAGGCTAACCCCTATCGCCGTATGGCTAAGGCTCTTGCTACCAGCAACGTTGCCGGCAACATAGTGAACCGCGAGTTTAAGCGTGCAGCCAGAAAGGTTTTGCTTACTGACATCACCTATTTATTTTTCAAGGATGGCAAAGCCAAATGCTATTTATCAACGATTCTCGATGCTTTTACGCACGAGATCCTCGCATACAAGGTAAGTATGAGCTTCAAGGTCGATTTTGTACTTGCAACTGTTGAAGCCCTCATTGCAGAGCATGGCAGCACTCTGGACAACGAAACTATCGTTCATAGCGACCAAGGCTGTCATTATACCAGCTACGCCTTCATTGAAAAGCTCAAGGATGCAGACTTCGTACAGTCCATGTCCCGTCGCGGTAACTGTTGGGACAACGCCCCGCAGGAGAGCTTCTTCGGTCACATGAAGGACGAGATCAAAGACCTCATTCTCGACTGTGAGACCTTTAAGGATGTAGTCGCCCAGGTTGATGACTGGATCGATTATTACAACAAGGATCGCGGTCAGTGGGAGCTGCTTAAGCTGACTCCGAGCGAATACTATGAATACCTTCAAACTGGTATCTATCCGCTCCCGGTTTATTCAAAACCTACATCCCGGGGCTCTGCCCCGAACCCCGAGGTTTAACGCATTACACACGAAAGGGCGGCAATAAAAGAGCGACACCTCCATGTGTGCCGCCCTCCCGTGGCTCGGATCGGCGCTCGGGTCGCTCCTCAGCGTTGCCCTATCCTCCGTCCGGCAGGGAGAGTATAACACACTTTGTACAGTTTTAACCCTAACTAAATCAAAAATGTCCTTGACAAGGGGAGCACTTTATTGTACAGTCTCCTTTCCACCCAAAAAAGCACCAACCATTTTAGGCTGATGCTTTACTAATCATATGGCGCTACAGACACGCTCTTATTTTACTATCATTGGCCGCGCAGCGGGCCTATCATCAATCGCCGGAGTTAACGACGATCAGGACCCCGCTCACCAAACTTACTTTAATCGTATCTGCGGCAAATTCATTACTGATGCCTCTGGAAATCCCCATCATCAGATTAAGGTCCTTCACATCATAGGCCGAGCCCTCGATCCTTATTCCCCGAACCTCGTCGCCAAGCGGGATAAGGCTTATATATTTATGCGGACACTCATTTTTCCTGAGTATAAAATCCTTATCAAACAGCTCCACAATATTCTTCTCATCGATGATCCTTGCTCTGATACCGCTATCAAGCGCCATTTTGAGCACATGAATATTACCGAGGAGATGATCGATCCTTCCGCCCGTACCACAGATAATATCAATCATAGCGTTACACAGGTCGCTGTTCCTGCACTCATCAATCGCGGTGCGAACCGCGATCTCCGTATCGGTGTCGTCCTTGACAGGATCGCATTTAATAACGCAAAGCTCGCTGTTTTGCGCAAGGAACTCACATTTAAGCGCAGCAAACTCATTCTCACCAAGTGTATCAAAGTCACCCACCATAATGTCGGGTACGATCCCCAGGCGTTTTGCATACAGAGCACCATAATCGGCTACGATAACTCTGTCATAAGTATTCTGTTTAAAATATGAGGCGACAAATTCTTCGGAGAATCTGCCGCCCGAGATTATCAGTATTCTCATTATTTTCGTCTCCGGAAATCAGACAGCCATAATATGCTTTGCCGCCCGAAAGCTACTTGTTTCTGACTATATCAAGGAAACGTGCGGTATTGTCGCATACACTGCCGTTAAAGACCGCCGACCCCGCAACAAGAATGTCCGCTCCGTCATCAAGTATCTGCGCTGCATTGTTAAGATTGACACCGCCGTCGATCTCTATTTTAAAATCAAGTCCCATACTCTCTCTTAAAGCGGCAAGTTCCTTGATCTTGTTATGCGAATCCTCAATAAAACTCTGACCGCCAAAGCCCGGATATACGCTCATCAGAACAACTTCCTCAACTTTAGGAAGATAGGGAACTATATCGCTTACCGGCGTATCAGGGGAAAATGCGATTGCGACACCCGCTCCGAGAACAGATATTTTATCAAGGCAGGCCATAGCTTCATCCTCGCCCGCACATGCCTCGGGATGAACGGAAATGATATCAGCACCGTAGTCACGCACATCCTGAATATATCTTATAGGGTCAACGACCATCATATGAACATCAAGTATCAGATCAGTCGCCTTACGAACGCATTTAAGAACCGGCATACCAAACGAGATGCTCGGTACAAACATTCCGTCCATTATATCAAAGTGCAATCTGTCGCAACCGGCCATTTTGACCTGTTTGATCTGTTCACCGAGTATTGCAAAATCCGCTGATAGAATTGATGGAGCAAGATACTTCATTAGTATTTCCTCTTGTTTTTAAGTTCATTATACATTTCGAGGTAAATATCATATCTGACCTTACTGATCTCTCCGGCCGCCAAAGCCTCTTTAACGACGCAGTCAGGCTCATTGATATGAACGCAGCCTCCGAATCTGCACATTCCTTCATATGCTTTGAATTCGTTAAAATAGAAATGCAGATCCTTCTCCTCTATCACATCATAATCGAGTGATGTAAATCCGGGAGTATCTATAACATATGTATCATCCGACAGATTAAAAAGTTCGACATGCCTTGTCGTATGCTTTCCTCTACCTATTTTCTCGCTGATCGAGCCCGTCTTGGAAGCCGCATCAGGAAACAGAGCATTAAGGATTGATGACTTGCCGACACCCGAAGGACCTGCAAGTGCTGTTACTTTACCCCGTAAAATGTCCCCAAGTTCGTCAATACCGAAATGCTGCTTAACACTGGTAGTAACCACTTTACAGCCGCAGCTTTTGAATATATCTCTTATCTCGTTAAGCCCCTTCTTATCAAGCTGATCCTGCTTATTGAAACAGACAATGGTTTCAATGTCATTGTATTCCATCATAACCAGAAATCTTGAAAGAAGATTATAATTGGGCTGCGGCGAAACACAGGCAAAAATGATAAGCGCCTGATCGATATTAGCTACTTTGGGCCTTATAAGCTCATTACTTCTGGGAAGGAGTTCCTCTACCGCCGCTTCCATTCTGACATTGTCGATTCTGTCTATAAGGACATTATCGCCGACAAGCGGAGTTATTTTCCTGCTCCTGAAATTCCCCTTGGCCGTACACTGATATACCCCGGTCAAAGGCACATGAACATAATAAAATTCCGATAAACTCTTAACTATCTTTCCCTGAAGCATTATTGAACCGTACCGGTGTATGAACCACAAGTAATTCCCGATGTTTCGGCACCATTAGAACCAACAACCTTAGCTGTAACTTTTATTGTACACTCACCTGCCGCGTATCCGGTCTCAGTTGTAACCGTTTCGTTCAGTGAGAATGAATAACCTTTAACACTCACAATTGAAGTAAACCCATCATTCGCAGCAATCTGTTTCTCTGTTCCATCTGCAAAAACAGCCGTAAAAATAACTGTATATTTAGTGTATTTAGAATCGTCTTCTTCATCAGAATATTCATTAAGACCGTTCGTAACAATATCCGCACCTAAAATGGTAGCTTCGACAGTATTTACTGTCGTAGTATCCTGAACCGGTCCAAGGCTTACCACATAATCAATCGCGGTTCCTCTTGAAACCTTGGTAGCAGCTTCAGTACCCTGAGAAATTACAACTCCGGCAGCAACAGTGTCACTGTTTGCTTCTGCAACTGTTCCGCTTGTAAGTCCGAGCGCCTCAAGTGCTGCCTTAGCATCTGAACTTGCATTTCCGACAATATTTGGAACTTCAACAAGTTCAATACCTAGACTTATTACATAATCAATCTCTGTATTCTTGGCAACCTTGGTCTTGGCTTTGGTTCCCTGAGAAATGATCCTACCGGCTTCTACTTCGCTGCTGTATTCTTCGGTAACCTTACCAACCTTAAGACTTGCATCTTCAAGAGCCTTTGCTGCTTCTCCTTCGGTCATGCCGGTGATATCGGGAACCTCAAAAGATCCCTCACTGACAACCATATTGATAATTGTGGTCTTGCCATCGGCAACCGCCTGCTCACCTGCAACGGCTCCGCTCTGGGATATTACCACGCCTTCTTCTACTTCTTCGTCATATTTGTATGTTACTTCACCAATAACAAAACCCGCATCCTCGATTGCCTTACGTGCAGCGGACTCGGTCTTGCCTACAATCTCCGGAACCACGCCCATGATCGTATCTGCACCCCTGTAAACAGTAAGAGTGATCGTATCGCCGCTCTTAACGGTGGTACCGGCCACAGGTGCCTGTGATTTGATTTTTCCGACAAGAGTATCGTCATCGGTCTCTTCATAAATAACCGACGTAACAAGATTCTTGGCCTTAAGCTGTCTCTCACCCTCTGCCTGATCAAGTCCTTCCACGCTGCCGAGTACAAAATCCTCAGAGCCCTTGCTTACGGTAACAATGATCGTTGTGTTATTGGATACATATTCATGCGCATCCACACTCTGAAGGAAAATCAAACCTTCCGAGTAAGTTGATGAATAATCTTCAACCTTCTTAATTCCAAGTCCGACATCATTAAGTGCCTTCTTAGCTTCCTCATATGTCATTCCGAGTACATTGGGCACTTTAACGCCCGTCTGCTCGGACGAAGACGCCGATGAAGAGGTCTTGCTCGACGAACTTGACGAAGAACCGTTTCCACCGAAAATGTTGCTGAGCTTAAATATGATCACAACCGTTATAACGAGGATCACAACAGCCAATAAAATACCAAGAATCGTGATTATACGGTCTAACTTCTTGGTCTTGGATGAAGACTTTACAACCGCATCGGGATCTACATAGTTGTCATCATCATCGTCGTCATCGTCGTCTTCCTCGACATCCGAATAATCATCATCGGAGGAAGGATTATCATATCCTGTTGCAGTTGACTCATCTACCTTGATATCATCAAGCGTATCTTCCGTTAAAATACCCTCAGTGCTTATATTCTTCTTGGAAGAGGCCTTGGTGATCTCAGCCATTTCCTCATCGGTAATAAGCTGGGTGGGAGTTGTGGGAACCGCAGCAGCGGCAATGACCACAAAGTCCTCATCGGGAGTAACAAGGGATCTTTTGAGATCGGCAATAAGATCCGCCATATTCTGGTATCTTCTGTCGGTCTTCTTCTGAGTACATTTAAGAACTATTTTCTCGACGCTTATGGGAATATCGGGAGCATATTTCTTGGGAGAAATGATGTCATCCTGAATATGCTGAAGAGCAACCGATACAGTGCTCTCGCCTTCAAAAGGAACTCTTCCGGTAAGCATCTCATACAAAGAGACACCGAAAGAATAGATATCACTCTTGGAATCACAATAACCGCCCCTTGCCTGCTCGGGTGAAATATAATGAACGGAGCCCATTACCTGAGAATTGATAGTGCTGGTACTTGCGGCTCTTGCTATACCAAAGTCGGTAACCTTAACCTTTCCTTCCTTGGAAATGATAATATTCTGAGGCTTGATGTCTCTGTGAACAATCGAATGCTTGTGAGCTGCTTCAATACCCTGAGCCATCTGTATGGCAATGCTGACAGCCTCCCGAACACCGAGTCTGCCCTTCTTCTCAATATATTTCTTAAGAGTAATACCCTCAACAAGTTCCATTACGATGTAGTGCATACCGCTTTCCTCGCCTACATCATAGACACTTACTATATTGGCATGAATAAGCCCTGCCGCAGCCTGCGCCTCTGCTCTGAATTTTCCGACAAAATTCTTATCCTCAGAGTATTCGTTCTTAAGAACCTTGATTGCCACAAAGCGATTCAGCTTATGATCCATAGCCTTATAGACATCGGACATTCCGCCTGAGCCTATTTTAAGTAAAATCTCATATCTGTCCGCAATGAACATTCCTTCTCTTAACATACTTCCTCCTGAATCACCGAACCCGAATGTCCGGCCTTAATGCGATATAAAATACTGCAACAGAGCCTACGGTTCTATGATTATCAATGAAATATTGTCTTTGCCGCCGTTGTCATTAGCCATATTTATAAGCCTTGCGGCCTTATCTTTGATATTGGATCTTCCGGAGAGGACCTTGGCAATATCCTTGTCCTCAACCATATTGCAAAGTCCGTCACTGCACATTATTATGCTGTCACCCTCAAGGATCTCAACCTCAAAGAAATCCGCCATAACATCAGCCCCGCCGCCCATCGCACGGGTAATCTCGTTCTTCTTGTCGTGCGTTCTTGCTTCTTTCCTGTTGATTATCCCCTTGGTAACAAGTTCTTCAACGACCGAATGGTCCCTTGTAACCTGACTTAAGGTTTTACCGTGGATATAAAGCCTGCTGTCGCCCACATTGGCAACATAAAGTGAACCGCCTATGATCGTTGCAACAACAAAGGTGGTTCCCATACCAAAGTAATCCTCGGATGTGGCTGCAAGCTCAATAAGTCGGGCGTTAGTATATTTTATTGCTTCCGAAATAACAGTGATCGGGTTGTCTTCCTCAGAAGTCTTAACCTGCTCCGCAAAAGTCTCAACAGAGAACTTGGATGCGATGTCGCCGGCCTTGTGCCCGCCCATACCGTCAGCTACAATAAACAGATTGGGTAAATTACCAACCGGTTCGGTACTGCAAAACACATAGTCCTGGTTAACGCTTCTGCTTACACCGACATCTGTCAATGCATAAGCTTTCATCCGGTAACTCCTACATATATCTCTTTCTAAGTTGGCCGCAGGCGCCGTCAATATCGCCGCCTAATTCCCTTCTAATAGTAACATTAAATCCGTTTTTTTCAAGTTTATTTTTGAAATTGAGGACCGCTTCCTTCGTGCTTCTCTCGTAATCTCGCTCCTTTATGGGATTGACGGGAATGAGATTTATGTGGCAATTAAGGCCTTTCAGAAGCGAAGAAAGTTCCGAAATGCACTCATTTGTATCATTTTGTCCCTTTACAAGGCTGTATTCAAAGGTGATTCTTCTGCCTGTTTTGTTGACATAATATTTACATGCCCCTATTATCTCCGCCAGGGAGTATTTGTTGGCAATGGGCATAAGAAGGCGTCTCTTCTCGTCAGTAGGCGCATGAAGCGATATCGCAAGCGTCAGCTGGAGTTGTTTATCCGCCAGTTCGTAAATCCTCGGTACTATACCGCAAGTGCTTACCGTAATATTTCTGACACTGATATTCAATCCGTTCTCATCGGTTATAAGCCTCTCAAAACGTATAAAATTATCAAAATTATCAAACGGTTCGCCCGTACCCATCACCACGACATTGGATACTCTCTCGCCCGTATCGACGCTTATCCGGTATATCTGGTCAAGCATCTCCGAAGCAGTAAGGTTTCTTGTCAGTCCGTCAAGCGTCGATGCACAGAATCTGCATCCCATCCGGCATCCTACCTGCGATGAAATGCATACGCTGTTCCCGTGATGATATCTCATAAAGACACTTTCAACATAATTGCCGTCGCCAAGCGAGAAAAGGTATTTTATCGTGCCATCCTCAGCGGACACCTGCTTTGCGGCAATCGTAAGATGCGTAAAATCCTCCGTCTCGGAAAGTTTCTGCCTCATATCCTTGGGAAGATTTGTCATCTCCCCAAAGCCGGAGCACATCTTTACATGCATCCACTCATAGAGCTGCGCGGCCCTGTAAGCCGGATACGAAAGCTGCGTCATATATTCTTTTAATTCCTTCAGATCAAGGGATTTAATATCCATATTCGTGATCCTTCTTGATAATATTTAATATCCGTAATCGTGATCCTTCTTGAAAACGGATATATAGAATCCGTCGTGATCGCCGTCGGGAAGTATCTCTCTTTCCTTCTCAAGTTTGAAAGGGAAATTTGCCTCAAACCACTTAGCATTCTCCGAATTCTCGCCCGTTCCTATCGTACAGGTCGAGTATATAAGCTTTCCGTCGGGTTTTACATACTCGGCAGATACCTTTAAAATATCCCGCTGATGCTTAATAAGCTCCTTTGATCTCTCGGTTGTCCAGTTATATTTTATGTCCGGTTTACGGCCTATGCAGCCAAGTCCGGAGCACGGAAGATCGCACAGAACAATGTCTGCGCTTTCTCTGTCCTCTTCGTGAAACGACAGGGCGTCCCTTACCTGCGTATGCACATTGTGAAGCTCAAGTCTTGCAAGATTGGCATTAATGAGAGCTGTCTTCTCCTCCGACACATCTCTTGCAAGGACATTTCCCTTGCCGCCCATGATCTGAGCTATATGGATGCTTTTGCCTCCCGGTGCGGCGCACACATCGATAACAGTATCATTTACGCCGGCGCCGACCATATTGCAAAGTATCATACTGCTAAGGTCCTGGACGAATATTTTACCCTCATTCCACTCGGGGATAGCTTCGAGATGATCATAATCGGATATCGCAACAGCTTCCTTAACTTCTTCGCTCATTGCGGTTGTAATACCCTGTGCATTAAAGGATTGAACAGCCTCGTAAGGTGTTATCTTAAGGGTGTTGACACATATCCATAACGGTCTTGGAAGAAACTGAGCTTCAAGGATCTCATAAGTCTTCTCAGGACCATAATAGTCCATAAATTGCTTAACAAGGGGTTCAGGCGTCGAGTACCTGATCGCAAGATCGCTGATACGCAAAGAAGTAGGAGTATTGATCGCCCCTCTTTTACGGATAAGATTGCGCAGCACTCCGTTGACAAAACCGGAAAGTCCCGAGAAGCCCTTGCTCTTGGCAAGTTTAACCGCCTCGTTGCAGACCGCATGCTCCGCACCTTCCATATATACGAGCTGATATACGCTCATTCTTAAAATATTCCTGATAACAGGCTTCATCTTATTAACGGGAGTATTCGATACCTGACCGAGATAATAATCGAGCGTCAGCCTTCTCTCCACAGTTCCTCTTACAACCTTGGAGATAAAAGACCTTTCGCTGCGTTCAAGGTACTGATATTTACTGAGCGCATCCGAGATAACCACATGGGTAAAAGCCCCATCCTCTATCATCATAAGTGCTTCCAGAATTACCGTTCTGGTGTTTACATTCATCCTAAAACAGTTCCCTTCGTAATTGCATTGCCTCTGAGGAAATCCGCGGCAGGCATACGTTTCTTACCCTCGAGCTGGAGCTCGGTGATCATAAGAGCGTCGCTTCCGCACGCCACTGTAAAATGATCCCTTCCAACATCGATAACCTCGCCGCACTTACCTGCGCCGTCAGCCACATCCGCAGCCCATATTTTAAGTTGCTTGCCGTCAAGATATGTATATGCTCCGGGCCAGGGATTAACGCCCCTTATAAGCCTCTCAAGGCTTACGGCATCTCGCGTAAAATCAAGGTGCCCAAGTGTCTTGTCAAGCTTACCTGCAATACTCATCTCGCCCTGCTGAGGAGTTCTGATCACGGCGTTCTTTTCTATTTTATCGAGGGTCCCGATAAGAGTTCTGGCGCCCAGATCTGCAAGCTTGTCAAAGAGACTTCCGCCTGTTTCCTTAGGATCGAGCTTGTATCTGCCGACCGCGATAACATCGCCGGTATCAAGTCCCTCATCCATCTGCATTATGCTTACACCGCTCTCCTCATCGCCGTTGATAACAGCCCACTGAATAGGAGCCGCACCCCTGTATTTGGGTAAAAGTGAGGCATGAACATTGATGCAGCCGTATTTGGGAAGTTCAAGGATCTCTTTGCTAAGTATCTGTCCGAATGCCACAACAATAATAAGATCAGGATTAAGCCGCTTTAAAGTCTCGATAAATTCAGGTTTTCTGACAAGACCCGGCTGGTAAACCGGGACGCCGAGCCTGATGGCAGCCTGCTTAACCTCGGAATATACGAGTTTGTCACTTCTGCCCCTTGCCTTGTCCGACTTGGTTACAACGCCTATAACATCATAACCGGCCTTAACCGTCTCCTCAAAAATATGCGCCGCAAAATCGGGCGTACCCATAAACAGAATTCGCATTTCATTCTCCTGATCCATCTTCTTCGGAAAGCTCGCTTACATCGTGAAGTTCGCCTTCAACATGGTCTATATACAAATCTCCGTCAAGATGACTGAGCTCGTGAACGATCGCTCTGGCAAGAAGTTCCGTACCCTCAATGGTTTGCTCGTTCATATCAAGATCGTAGTATTTGGCGATAACATGATTGGGTCTGGTTACGATTCCGAATTTGCCGGGCACACTGAGACACCCCTCGCTGCCGGTCTGCTCTCCGTCGCTGGTGAGGATCTCGGGATTGACCATGGTAATAGGGCCCTCTCCGACATCTATGACCACGATCCTCTTAAGCACGCCAACCTGAGGCGCCGCAAGGCCTACTCCGTCCGCATCATACATCGTATCGAGCATATCCTGAGCAAGTTCCCTTATTCTGGGTGTAATCTCGGTGATAGGCTTACATACCTTTCTGAGAATTGGGTCATCATTGATTCTTATATTTCTGAGTGCCACTTTACTACCTCCTTACCTGAAATCAAACTGTATGCTGCACTTCCTGTAATATTCCTCGTTGTCTCTGATATGCTTTTCAAGCGAATCTTTAACAGCGGTAAGCACATCATAATCGCTATGTTTATAATATATCATTCTGTAAAATATGTCATTAATCTTATATATACTCGCATTGGCCGGACCGATTATCACAGCGCCGCTTTCGCTCTTAAGCGATTCTGCTTTGATCTTCAGAGATGCGCCCGCAAGAAGCGCCTCATCGGCGGATGCGATCTTAACAGACATCATATGCTTAACGGGCGGATAATCCATAACATCCCTGTATCCGATTTCCTGCTCATAAAATGCTTCATAGTCTTGCTTTGAGGATGCCACGATCGCCGCATTCTCCGGGTCATAAGTCTGTATTATAACCTTACCCTTGAGGTTACTTCTGCCGGCTCTTCCCGAAGCCTGCACAAGAAGATCGAAGGTCCTCTCAGATGCCATATAATCCGGTACATATAAAGAACTGTCCGCAAGAAGCACTCCTACAACCGTAACATTCGGAAAATCATGACCTTTGACGATCATCTGCGTACCGACAAGTATATCTGCCTCATGATTTGCAAATTGGCTGAGTATGGCATCGTGCCCGTCCTTGCCCCTAGTGGTATCAAGGTCCATTCTGAGCACCGAAGCATTAGGAAAAGTCACCTTGATCTGCTCCTCTATCTGCTCCGTTCCGGCCTTAAAAGCACCTATTCTCTTCGAACCGCATTTGGGACAGATGCCCTTGTAAGACTCTTCATATCCGCAGTAATGGCATATAAGCCTGCCACCTCTGTGAAGCGTCAGAGACACATCACAATGAGGACATTTTACTACATTACCGCAGTCTCTGCAATTGATAAAGCCGCTGTATCCGCGCCTGTTAAGAAAGAGCATTATCTGCTCGTCCTTCTCAAGCGCATTTGTCATTGCTTCTTTAAGCGCCGCTGAGAACATACTGCGGTTTCCGTTTTTAAGTTCCTCGCGAAGGTCAACAATCTCCGTATCCGCAAGTGTCGCATCCCCCGCCCTTTCATCAAGCGTGTAGAGTTTATAATCCCCCTGCTTTGCCTTATAAAATGCATCCAGCGATGGAGTCGCCGAACCGAGTATTACCTTCGCATTGTTCATCCTTGCAAGCTCAATCGCTGTCTCCCTTGCGTGATATTTGGGAACATTCTCGCTCTTATAGGCGGTTTCCTGCTCCTCGTCTATGATCACCAGACCCAGATCCTTAAAAGGAGTAAAAAGCGCCGATCGCGGCCCTATCATGATCTTGACTTTGCCCTCTCTGGCAAGATTGAAACGATCGTATTTCTCACCGTCTGAAAGTCTTGAATTGATAATGGAAATGGTATCTCCGAAACGGTTATAGAATCGCATGACCGTCTGATAAGTCAGTGCGATCTCGGGTATGAGCATTATAACCTCTCGCCCTGTATTAATAACATGGTCTATAACCTCCATATAGACTTCGGTCTTACCGCTTCCGGTAATACCTCTTATAAGGCATGTATCGTTAATGCCCGCGTCAATATCGGCGCATATCGAATCGGCAATCTCCTGCTGCTTTTTATTCAAGGTATGCCTTACCCAGTTGCCCGAAGATGCACTGATCGAATTACGAAACACGATATAATCCTCGCATTTGAGAACACCCTTCTCTTCGAGTTTCTTGATAACCGATGCAGCAACCGAAAGTTTGCTTGTAAGAAGTCCCTGCTCCGTCACGGGATTCTCGGCCATAGCTTCAAGAACTCTTGCCTGAGCAACCCAGTGTTTATCATGCGCCTCACTCGCCAGAGCAAGAGCCTCTGAAGGTTTCACAAGAAGAGTAACAGTTACTTTGCTGACCTCTTTAACCCTTTTCTTGATGGGAATAACTGTTTTAAGCGCCTGATTGATGGTACCGCCGTAATTCTTCTTCATCCAGTACGCAAGCGCAATAAGCTTCCTGTCAATGCTGACCGCTTCGCTGATTATCTCTTTGATCTCTTTGAGTTTTGATACATCTATCTCGGCAATATCGGTAAGCTCAACGACATAGCCCTTCCTCTCGGATCTGCCGAAGGGTATCACAACCCTCATGCCAACCTCAAGCACGCCCTCCATTTCAGCAGGAACTATATACTGAAAAGTCCTATCGAGCTTCTCGTGCGATATATCGACTATTATATTGGCATACATCTTATATCACTCCATTACAAAACGCAGCATCTATCAGATTATAAAATCCGCAAACACCACATTACTCACATCTATTCCCGCCTCGGAAAGCCTTACATTATCGCCCTCCGTGATAATGTGTCCGCTCTCCTCGTATTTCTTCAGAACCGGGCCGTATATGCTGTCCATACTCTCTCCAAACTGCTGCATAAATAACATTTTACTGACGCCCTTCATCATTCGCATACCAAGGAACATAAATTCCGCCATCGCATCTTCCTTCGACAGATATTCAACATCCGTTTTCTCTTGAAGGGGATTCTCGATATATGAGCGTATGTCCCGTGTATTATTGTATCTCATGGCCCCTATAAAAGTCGCCGCTCCGATGCCGAAACTCACATAAGAGCCTCTTGTCCAGTAAAGTATATTATGTCTGCACTCTCTGCCCGGCAGTGCATAATTGGATATCTCATATCTTTCGTAGCCGTGGCTCTTAAGTATATCCTTAGTGATGTAATACATCGCTCTCTCGGTATCTTCATCCGCGACTCTCGGAAGCTGTCCCTGCTCGTACATTTTAAGAAGAGGCGTGCCCTCCTCCATAATAAGGCTGTACGATGAAATATGCTCAGGCTTAAGCTCTACCACTTTACTCAAAGTGTCCACATAATCATCCGTTCCCTGACCGGGAAGACCGCTCATGATATCGATATTGATATTGTCAAAGCCCATACGGCGGGCAAGACTGTAGCTGTCAAGAAACATTTTATAATCATGGATCCGTCCGAGCATTATAAGCTCGTTTTCATGAACCGACTGAAGCCCGATGCTAAGGCGGTTTACGCCTGCCTCCTTATAGGCGGCAAGTTTCCCTTCATCAAGCGTTCCGGGATTACATTCCACGCTTATCTCGCAGTCACCGCTAAGTCTGTACAGACCGCGCACAGCGCCCATTATCCGTTTAAAAAATGCCGGCTTCATTATCGACGGGGTTCCGCCTCCGAAGAAAACGGAACTTATCTCCACATCTCTAAGCCTGCCGGCCATTTCCTGTATTTCTGTTTCAAGTGAATTAACATATTTCTCAATTGTCTCATCCGTAGCAGGTGCGGACAGAAAGTCACAATATGAACACTTGCGACGGCAAAAGGGAATATGTATATATATACCGAATGCCATTAAACCGTCAATTCCTTACTATCGATAAAATCATTAATCCTGCGTATCACATGTCTCATTCTGGCTCTTCTGTATCTTCTCATCATACGTCTCAGATATCTGAACATTTTCTTCTCTCCCTTATTGGCAAGAAGTAAGAGCACTTTATCAAGCTCCTTGGCGGTATCCGGATGCATAAGTCTTGCAAGAGGCGCCTGCGGTCCGCCTTTATGAAAATACATAAGAGGTGCCGCGTCCGTATAATCGGCTCCGAGATAAATCTTGCTGGCCGCAACCCGGTCGCATACCATTTCTACAAAATAGTTGACAGGCATCTTGACACCGACCAGCTTACCTGTCTTGGCATCATAATCATTCCAGTATTCATAATGATGCTTATTGCGTCCTTTATGATGGAGCCAGGCCTTTGAATAGCCATAATCTTCCCTGGCGGCTTCGTTAGGACTTCTGTCGCCTTGATAGTATAACACACCCTGAATGAATTCTGTGGGTCCGTATTTGGACAGATCATGAAAAAGTCCCTGAAATCCTATTCCGGCCCTGAAACAATTCTTCATAACCTCATGCCTGTGTGTTGTTATCGTTGCGAAATGTTTTTTTGCGTTTTCCAAATAATCCATTCTATGCCCCCATTTATTCGTCAAGCTTAAGCACGCTCATAAAAGCTTCCTGCGGTATTTCCACATTACCGATCTGGCGCATTCTCTTCTTGCCTTCCTTTTGCTTTTCAAGGAGCTTCTTCTTACGTGAAATATCACCGCCATAGCACTTTGCAAGAACATCCTTGCGGAGTGCTTTAACAGTCTCACGCGCGATTATTTTACTGCCGATCGCAGCCTGAATAGGAATCTCAAAGAGATGTCTCGGAATCTCATCCTTAAGTTTCTCGCACATTTTACGGCCACGCTCATAAGCACTGCCCTCAAATACGATAAAGGACAGAGCATCAACCTCATCCCTGTTTATAAGGATGTCAAGCTTAACAAGCTTGCTCCTCTGATAACCTTTAAGCTGATAATCAAAGGACGCATAACCTCTCGAACGGCTCTTGAGCGCATCAAAGAAATCATAAATTATCTCATTGAGCGGAAGGACATATTTTATAAGTGCTCTGGTGCCCTCAATATATTCCATTCCGATATATTCGCCCCTTCTCTCCTGGCAGAGCGTCATGATCGCACCGACATATTCGCTGGTGGTCATTATTTCCGCATCCACAACAGGCTCCTCCATATAATCAATCTCCGCAGGCTCGGGAAGATTGGAAGGATTGGTGACGTCAAGGACCTCTCCGTTAAGCTTATGTACTTTATAGACAACGCCCGGAGCGGTCGTTACAAGGTCCAGATTATATTCTCTCTCAAGTCTCTCCTGAATGATTTCAAGATGAAGAAGGCCGAGGAAACCGCATCTGAATCCAAAGCCGAGTGCGATAGATGTCTCGGGCTCATAAAACAGAGACGCGTCATTAAGCTGCAATTTCTCCAGTGCATCCTTAAGATCCTCATAATGCGCGCCATCCGCAGGATAAAGCCCGCAGTAAACCATCGGGTTTACTTTCTTATAACCGGGAAGCGGCTCGGCAGCGGGATTATCGGCATCGGTTACCGTATCTCCGACTCTGGTATCCGCCACATTCTTAATGCTCGCCATTATATACCCTACAAGTCCGGCCGAAAGCTCTTCGCAGGGAATGTACTGACCAGGTGCAAAATATCCGACCTCAACAACCTCCGCCTCGGCGCCGGTTGCCATCATAAGGATCCTGGTACCTCTCTTTACTGTACCCTCAATAACACGGCAGGACACGATAACTCCTTTATATGAATCATATACGGAATCAAAAATAAGTGCTTTAAGCGGAGCATCCGGATCTCCCTTCGGAGCCGGAAGCTTATGCACGATGGCCTCAAGCACATCTTCGATATTAATCCCGTTCTTGGCTGAAATAAGCGGAGCGTCCTGAGCTTCAATGCCGATAACATCTTCAATCTCATTGATCACATGCTCAGGCTGGGCGCTCGGAAGATCTATTTTATTGATTACGGGAAAGACCTCAAGGCCATGGTCGATAGCCATATATACATTGGCAAGTGTCTGCGCCTCAATTCCCTGAGCCGCGTCCACGACAAGCACTGCGCCTTCACAGGCGGCAAGGCTTCTTGATACCTCATAATTAAAATCCACATGGCCCGGAGTATCGATAAGATTGAAGATATATTCTTCCCCGTCCTTCGCCCTGTAGATTATACGTACGGCTTGAGCCTTTATCGTTATGCCTCTTTCCCTCTCGAGATCCATATTATCAAGAATCTGATTCTGCATTTCCCTCTCGGTAAGAAGACCCGTCTTTTCAATTATTCTGTCGGCAAGCGTTGATTTACCGTGATCGATATGCGCCACGATGCAGAAATTACGCACCTTGCTCTGATCTGTATGAGCCATATATATCTCCGTATCTGTCATTTATTTTTATTAATTTTACTGTATAAAAATCGAAAAATCAATTACCTGCAAGCCTTGCAAGATCGTCATAGAAGTTCGGATAAGAAATATTCACGCACTCGGCATTCTCAATATCACACTCGCCGCTTGCAAGTGCGGCGATCGCAAAACTCATTGCAATTCTGTGATCGAGATAGGAATTGATGGATGCACCGTGAAGCATCTTGCCGCCCTCAATGATCATGCCGTCATCGGTCGGAGTAATATCACAACCCATCGCCTTAAGACCCTCGCAAACGGTATCTATACGGTTGGATTCCTTAACCTTAAGCTCAGCTGCATCTTTTATGACCGTGCGCCCCTTTGCAAAAGCTGCCATTACAGCAATTATCGGGATCTCATCTATAAGTGTGGGGATCATATCCCCTTCAACAACCGTTCCGGTAAGACTGCTGTATTTTACAAGTATATCGCCTGCCGGCTCACCGCCCGCACTTCTCTCGTTAAGAAGGCTTATACTGCCTCCCATTGCCTTGCAGACCTCGATAATTCCGGCTCTGGTGGGATTTATCCCGACATTCCTGATAAGTACTTCGCTGCCCGGCACGATCAACCCTGCGGCGATAAAATACGCCGCCGAAGATATATCACCCGGAACCTGAATATCCTGCGCATAAAGCTCCTCGGGAGGACAGATCACAGCCGTAAGCCCATCGCTTATCACATCCGCACCAAAGCCTTTAAGCATAAGCTCCGTGTGATTACGCGAGAGTGACGGCTCCGTAACAGAGGTCTTCCCATCCGCATAAAGTCCGGCAAGAAGCACTGCGGATTTAACCTGCGCCGATGCGACAGGCGAATTGTAATCAATTCCCGTAAGATGCGACGGTTTGATCGTAAGTGGGGCATACATTCCGTTTTCGCCGCTTCCGCTTATATCTGCGCCCATCATTTTAAGGGGCGTAATTATTCTTCCCATCGGTCTTTTCCTTATGGACTCGTCACCGTTTAACGACGATTCAAAGTCCTGCCCCGATAAAATCCCGCTTATAAGTCTTGTAGTGGTTCCGCTGTTGCCCGTATCAAGTACATGTTCCGGCGCCTTAAGGCCGTGAAGCCCCTTTCCTTCCACTCTTACCTTATCGCCTTCTCTTAATATATCCACACCCATACTGCGAAAGCATTCAATGGTTGAGATACAGTCCGCGCCCGGAAGGAAACCCTCAACATGAGTAATACCTTTGGAGATCGCGCCGAACATAATGCTTCTGTGGGATATTGATTTATCGCCGGGAACACTTATTTCACCGCGAAGATTTGTATGTTTCTTAATGATCATTTTACCGTCCTTTTGCAGATCATAACTGCCCGAATTAATATATCGTGTATCCGCTTACCAAAAGTGCATCCCTTGCAACGTCATAGGCCTCTTCACTGTAAAAGCTGAGATAAAGCGCACCGTTTCTGTATTCGCGGTTATGAATGATTTCAACATTTTTGATGCTTACATGCTCATTCGAAAGGATTGAGGTGACGCGGCTTAATGCGCCCTCCTTGTCCTCAAGATATACAAATATCGAATAATCTTTTTCCATCGGGCCCTTGGTAAGAAGGCTGATGGAATCCCTGTATTCCTTGGATGAAGCGAACATATCCGAAATGCCCTGCTTATCGCGGCCATCCACCATTTTCTTGATTTCCGTAAGGTAATCTATATATTTTCCAAGCATAGAGCTTATCTGATCCGTATTGGTCATGCAGATCTGTGACCACATATCGCCCGACGATGAAGCAATCCTTGTAATATCCTTAAAGCCCCCTGCAGCAAGCCTTTTCATAAGTTCATCCGCAGTATCATTATCCTTCACAAGATTCACAAGCCCCGATGCAATAAGATGCGGAAGATGGCTTATGCCCGCAACCGCGTAGTCATGCTTATCCGGATCAACCACAAGCGGTATCGCCCCGATATCTTTTACAAGGTTCGTATAATAATCAAGTTTCTCATCCGTGGTATAGGGCGTCGGCGTTATCGCATAATAAGCATTCTCAAGAAGAGTGTCGGATGCAGCGATATAGCCCATTTTCTCGGAACCGGCCATCGGATGACCTCCGATAAAATACTCCTCAATCCCCAACTGTCTTGCCGTCTTGTGTATGGAAGTCTTGACACTTCCCACATCCGTAATTATGGTATCCTTTGTAACAACGCCTTTAAGAGCTGCAAGATATTCGTTATTAAGTTCAACAGGCACACACAGAAAGACGATATCGCACTTGGCAAATTCATCCGTTATTCCGTCAAGCGGGACATCCACGACTTTATCTTTGACCGCCGCTTCAAGTACTTCCCTTCTTCTGTTATATGCAATTATTTTTGAATCCGGATGGACCTTTCTAAGCGTCTTGGCGATCGATCCGCCTATAAGTCCAAGCCCTATAAAGCCTGCAGTAATCATACAATCATCCCCTAAGTGCCCCGCACATATCTATGTCGCGAGTGTTTTTCAATGCTTTGCCGAAGCAATTTATCAATGCTTTCTTACCTTGATTATAAGAAATACGATAGCCGAAAGCAGTACGACTGAAATCGCCGATACGATCGCTATCCACTTAACATTGTTGTTTTTTGCGGAATTATCCGCTATGGTCGTCTCATCTTCACTTGTTGTTTCATCGGCTGCCGTCGTTTTATCCGCGGTAGTCTCTATGGTTTCGGATTCGTCCTCCCTGCCGGCCGTTTCGCTTTCATCCTCGGTCGTAGTCTCTTCGGCCTTAGTAACTTCCTCTGTCGGTGCCTCCGTAGATGCTTCTGTAACAGCCTCTGTAGGTTCTTCTGTAGGTGCTTGTGTAGGTGCCTCTGTAGGTGTAATAATGGGTGCCACGGTCGGGACCTCGATAGGTACGATCTGAGGTGTTATATTTGTGGAACCGTTCGGAAGAACGAGTATATCCGTATTGGCCGATGTCGGATTGCTGAGGTTATTATTCTGAGCGGAGCCGTATGCAAATTCAAATACCACGAGATCCGTTGTAAAATTGCCGTATGTTATGGTTGCATATCTGTCCATCATATCACTCTGAGCGGCCCCGAGAGCACCTATTGTATAACTGTCTCTGGGAAGCTGAACTGATGAACCGTCGCTAAACTGAGCCTTGACAATAACCCAGTCGGGATTGGGAGCTGATATGCTCTCATAGTATGTCGTGGTGATACCGGCAGCAATACCCACCTGATATACCGCAGGTACGTTTACTGTAACCGTAGCGCTTGCTCCACCCGCCTCTGCGGTAATAACAGCAGTTCCCTGCGCCACTGCGGTAATAAGGCCTTCGGGAGAAACGTATGCAACATCTGCGTCCGATGAGGAATAGGTTGCCCCTTCGATCCCGCTCTGAAACTGAGCACTGTAAGTTCTTGTAAGATCTATGCTGCTTCCTCCGGGAACCGTTCTCTTGGATAATCCCAAATAAGCCGCAACACAATTACCGTCATTGATTCCCAGATTAACAAGATTTGCATCCACCGACAGAAATGCCGCGTCATTGGCATTACTTACAAATGCATGCTCCACTATAAGTCCGGGAATTCCGACATTTGCCGCCGAATAAAGGACGGTATAATAATCAAAACCTATAAACTTACGTGCATTGCCGCTGACATCTTCGCCTACTCTGTTAATACTGTAGCCACGATCGGCAAGTCCAAGAGCCGCATTGGCACTGGATATCGCTGCTCCGAGCGTTGCCATCTGACTACTGAAAGTCGGATGTGCCGTAACATAACTAATCGTTCCGTTGGCATCTGCATTGGCATTGGCATTATTATGAACCGAAACAATAAGGTCCGCTCCGAGATTCATTCCGTATCTGCCTCTTCCGGTAAGACTCATGCATTCGCCCGAACCTCTGGTGAGATATACTTTAACACCGCTGTATGTTTCAAGCTGAGCTTTAAAAACGGTCGCTATTCTCCAGTTAAGTTTCGCTTCTTCAAGACCGTTATAGCTCGCACCGCAGTCCTGGGCTCCATGTCCGGGATCGATTATAACAACATAATCGCCGTCCGCATCCTTGGCATATGCATTTGCGGCGATCATCAAAGATGCGATGATGATCCCCATTATCATCATCAATTTGATAAATATACCATGTATAATGAATCTTTTTCTGTCTTCAGAGCAACTCATTTCATTATCTCCTTCTTATGTGATCAATCTATCGCTTTACCGTATCGATTCTATTTAATCTATTTAAAATGAAGACTGTCGCGTCTTCCGCCTCTTCTGGATTTTATAATGATTATTATCATAACTCCGGCGACGATAACGATAAGAAGAATTATCGCCCATTTAATAACATCAAGAACCTGGCTTTGGAGTTGCATTTCGGGGGTCATTGTGCTCTCCTGCTGCGCAGCGCTCTCGGTTACGCTCTGTGTTTCGGGAGGAGTGGTCGGAGCTTCGGTCTCGGGAGGAAGCGTAACAACCGGTACATACTCAGCCGTATTGTGAACCACTCTTAAGAAACCGGTCAGTCCTTGATAAGTAACCGGAATATCCTGAATTCCCACGAGATTATATTCCACGGTTCCGACATTGTCGGGAATAATACTTCTCGAATATCCGTCGGACCAAATCTGAAAACAAATAATATTGTTCAGATTGATTGCCTTGAATTCATCATCAGTCGCATAAAATGTGGGGTCGAGTCCTGCGCTTATCGCAAGCCCTTTAAGAGGATTCACGGTAAGTTCAAGAAATCCGCTCTCGCCCGCAGCCGTCTTATAAACAATATTGGTAGTTCCCGCTCCGACGCCTCTTGCAAGTCCGCTTGCATCAACGGTTGCAACCTTCTCATCGACCGAATACCAGTTAACCTCGGATGCTTCATAACCGGGAGCGTTAACATACAATCCGTAAGCCGGGTTGATGGTTATTTGGGCCACGCTGTCGGCATTTGCGGTTCTTTTCTTAAGTGAAAAATATTCCGCAATACCCGCCGCATCGGCTTCTCCGAGAGTCTTGATATAATCGTATTTAATATTTCCCTGCTCATTCGAAACAAGCATTACATCGCTTGCGCTGCTAAGAAAGAGGTGCTCCACTATAATTACCGGAACGCCTACTCTTACACCCTCCGCGATCTGAGTGTAATAATCCTCACCCGTTTCTTCACTGACTCTGGTCTGCGCACCGTTATTCTTAAGGCCGAGTGCCTCGAGTTTGGCAAGGATACGATTGCTCATATCAACAGTAGCCGTTTCATAATAGACATTTGAAGAACGGTAAGTCATACTTCCCGAAGCGCCCTCGGTTGTCGAACTGTTATAATGCAGACTTATTATAAAATCCGCATTCATAGTCTTGCCGGCCATCGCTCTGCCTGTATTGGTAAACCATGTATTCTCATCACGTGAGAGATATACTTTAACACCCTCATAGCAGGAGAGTGCCTCCTTAACTGCAATCGCAGTAGCCCAGGTAAGATCTGACTCCTGAATTCCCGTAATATCCGATATCGCACCCGGATCTTTGCCGCCGTGCCCCGCATCAAGCATGATCACTATATCTCCGTCGCTGTCCGAAGCCTTCACCACATGTTGGCCGGTGCATAACGATGTTAAAACGGCTCCTGCTAAAGCAAACACGCTTACAGCTTTTATAATTAATTGTTTAACTCTTCTCTTTTTCATAACCGCTCCTTATAATATATGCCTGAAATAAACATCCGCAATAGTTGAAAGTCCTTTTCTGCCATCGCCATACCTCTTTATAACCGCATCGGCAATGTCCTTTGCTCTGAGTGCTTCGCTCTCATCTATTGCATCCTCAGAGAAAGCGGCTTTCTCATAGAGCATAGTAAGCTCACCGATCTCATCCTCGCTTATAAGCATCTGCGCAGCCCTGAGTGCAAAATCAGCGTAGCTCTCACTCTCGCCTCTTACAAATCCGCAGTATTTAAGCAGTCTGGCAATTCGCTCATAGCTTAAAATAACGGACCTTCTGTTTGAAGTCCCTCCTTTGGCATTATATATGTTTTGCTGCCGGATTACTACCTTTCTGTATCTGATGAATATAATAAATGCAATCAGAAGTATCAAAAGGATCGCAGCAACAACTATAATTACTATCCTTAATATTTCTTTGGAAATAAGCGGGTTCTTATCAACCGGTGCAGGCGTTCCCGTACTTGTAACCACCTGCGTCTCGGGCTCCTTCGCAGTGCTTGTCGGATTCTGAGTTGTCGTCGGAGTCTGCGTTGTTTCCTGAGGATTGGTTACACTCTGAGTCTGTATCTGGGAAGGACTGCCGGATGAACCCGGTGTCATTTCCATATCAACCCAGCCTATTCCGTCAAGGTATATCTGAACCCATGCATGTGCGGATGAATCAAGAACATATACCGCCCTCTCACCGTTTGTTACACTCGCATCCAAACAAGGAGTCTGTTCATAGGGATTAAAGCGATATCCTTCAACATATCTTGCCGGAACACCGGCCGCTCTAAGGAGCATAACTCCTGCGGTGGCAAAATATGTACAATATCCTTCCTTGCTCTCAAACAGGAAATACTCTACAAATTCCTTGCCTTCCGGAAGTTTTCCGGGTTTAAGAGTATAGGTACAGTTTTCTGCAAGGTAATTCTGTATCATATAGGCCATCTCAAGCCTGTTGCTGTTTCCGCTTAGTACCTCGCCCTCAAACAAATTACTGTGGACAATATCCCTTAAGGCGTCGGCGCAAGGAACATTAACGCTCATATAATTCGCATTAACAAAATACCTGTATGATTGTTCATATCCTGAAATGCTGCTGTATTTGGTATTAGCCATGAATAATTCCGGATCATAAAAATGATTACCGTAGAGTTCATACTGTAGTTCATCAGCTTCAGCAAGGATATTATCATAGATTCGGATTGACTCTTCAGGTGTGATAATAGGATAATAATAATCCGTATTTTCCTTGCAGATCGGTACCGAATCAAATCTATAAATATTCTTGGTATCACTTCTAAGGGAAGCAAGTTGGGTATCAAAGTCAGTAAATGAGCTCGATAATGCGTCGTTCATCGATGAAGTTAGATCCATCACATTATTAGGCACCGGAATCCAGGAGAAATCAGCTCCTCCTTCAACAGGTATATATCTGTATTTATTAAATGTAACATTTGAGTATATAGCATAATATCCTATGGGATTGCAATCGACAATTCTTCGAATATCATCATCACCAACGACTAAATCAAAGCCGTTTATTCTCTTCCACCTGTTGTATTCATAATCCTTTGAGTAGAAACATCCGGCATATATACTGTCCGCAGGCATTGCATCAAGACATACCGCAAAATCCGGCTCATAGTCGAATTTGAGTTCATCTATTTGTCCAAGATAACCGTTGCCGACCATCTTTTGGGTAAGTTTCTCTGTGTCATCATTACCTTCGAACATCTTTTTTACAAAATCCATAACCTGCTCTTTGAACTCGGTAAAAAATTCGGGCCTTTTATAGTCCTTCTCCGGTATGACCGTCGTCAGGATATTTCCTGCAAGTGTAAGTATCAGAATAATATATATTGCAGGTTTATGCGGGAGAACTCGCATTTTATCGCTGTCCGAAGAACATATCGCCGATGCTGCGACCAGTATGGAAATCGCAAGCGTTGCAGCAATAAGCATGATTACCAGAAATGCTGAAGGCGAGAGACCCACAACCGCAGGGATCGCGATCGCAAAAAGCAAAACATCGAATATGAATATAAGAAAAGTGTTTTTCTGGATACTTCTGAGTGACAGCACTCCGATAAGACTCATTATAAAATAGATCATCATATTCTCATCGGCGATCACCATAATATCTTCAGGCTCATCAAGATAATACAGATCAGCATTAAAATGCACCGCGTATGTCTCGATCACACGGTTTGTAAACGCGATAAAACCGCCGATCATAGCCTTATGAAGCACTATAAACCACGTTATCATCATGATTCCGACAAAGAGCCATACGATCCACTTTTTCTTAACCCAGATAAAAGCAGCTCCGATAAGCGCAAGTAAAATACTTATAAAAGCAATGAGCACTCCGGGAGTAAAAGAATTGGCATTATACACATCCAAAAAGCCCAGGATTATTGCGATCATGGTATATGTTGTGATCAAATATGAAGTTAGATAGAGTTTTATTCTGTCCGCTTTCATTATTCTACTCTTTCTTATCCGCGCCCTGCGTGGCTTCTTCCCCGGAATATGTGATCATTACGGCGCCGAGCATAACCGCCGTTTCAAGTGCTTTGTCATTTTCCGCATTTGCGATGTAGAAAACCTTGGAGTTATCATCGCTCTTCAAGGCGTACAGATCACTTCCGAGCAAATCCTTTCTGTACGGCATCAGATCATATAAATGCAAAATATCCCCGAGCGGGTCATAGTGTGCAAGATCCGTCGGAGTATGTTTAATAAACGCTCCCATACCGGGAAGCGCAAGATCGAAGCCATCCTCGCGTGCCGACAGTTCGCTTAAAATGCTCGAAAGAGCGGCAAGCATCCTGTCGTTTCCTTCAATCGTCATTTGATCGGTGAAAATATCCGCCACTACAACCGCATGATCGCGTATGGGCAGAGAATATTCTTTCACCATTGTCTTTCCTATCTTGGTAGAAAGTTTCCAGTGAATCTGCCGTATCTTATCGCCGGGAACATATTCATGAAAATTATAAATCTCTGTGGGATCATCACCGGGCTTAACATCCGAATATTTGACTTCATCGATTCCGGAGCTGTTTATCGCACTCGCAGCCTCGGAAGTGTTATCGTTGGACGGCAAAACGACGATACGAACATAGCCCTTTTTCTTTTTTGAATAAAAGAAGAGTCTGAGATAATCGAAGATATATATTTTATCGACGCTGACATCGATGTATTCGCAGTGAGGGCAGGGAATTTCAAGTTCAATCAGATAAGTGCCCCGGGCATCGCAGACCATTTCCTGTCTTACGGTAAAATCACAATTGCCGCGCGATCTGAGTTTCCTGCGCTTATAGTAAATATCGGAAAGCATGGGTTTGATCTCTTTCGCGGAAGATGCGTGATAACTGAACTTAAAGCGAACCCTCCCCCTTGTAAGAGGAAGAAGCAAGCATTTGTTTCTCACAGTAAAAGTCACTGTAATGCGTCTGCCTTTTTCGGCATAGATCATATCCGTAGGTGCTTCAACCTTAACTCTTGCCCTAAGTATGATACCGGATACAACAAGAAACAGTGTCAGGACCACCCACACCATATCGAATATGACTGGAAGGTATCCGGCACTTATCATATTAAACGCAAATATTCCGGCTGTTATGATAAGATATATACAAATGTTGATCATTCTGCTACCCTATTTCTTCTTAGGAACCGGAATGCTTGAGAGCGCACCTAAAACCACTTCGTCCACACTCACTCCCGTAAGCTTTGACTTGGATGAGAGCACGATCCTGTGCGTTGCCACATAGGGAAATACTTCAATAACATCCTCCGGAATTACATATGTTCTTCCGGCAAGAAATGCATTGGCTCTCGCCATTGCCGCAACAGCAAGAGAAGCTCTGGGACTGAGTCCTAGCTCTGCGTTGGGATCCTTTCTGGTTGCATCGGAAAGGCGAACGATGTATTCGTAGATCACATCATCCACAAATACCTCGGAGACCTCCTTTTGCATCTGTCTGAGTTTATCGCCTGTAATAACGGGCTCCACCATTTCGACACGACTTTTACCCTGTCTGTTTGCAAGGATCATTGTCTCATCCTCAATAGAAGGATAACCCATTGTAAGTCTGATCATAAAACGATCAAGCTGGGATTCGGGAAGAAGCTGCGTACCGGCAGAACCTACGGGGTTCTCCGTAGCAATGACCATAAAAGGCTCGGGAAGCTTATGCGTAGATCTGTCAACACTCACCTGCCCCTCTTCCATTGCTTCAAGAAGAGCAGCCTGAGTCTTTGATGAAGTACGGTTGATCTCATCCGCAAGAAAGAGATTACACATAACCGCACCCTCCATATATTCAAGACCTGCGTTCGCCGAGTTGTACATCGAGAAACCTACAACATCCGAAGGAAGCACGTCAATCGTAAACTGCATTCTGTTGGAGCGGATATTCATCGCCTTGGCAAAAGCTATCGCCATAGTCGTTTTACCGACACCGGGAATATCCTCCATAAGAACATGTCCACCCGCAAGGAAAGCCTGCATTACCCTCTTAATGACATCATCCTTACCTTTTACCGCCTTACCTACCTCCTGCATTACCTTCAGGCAGTCAGGATTTATAACTCTCTCCATCACTTATTCCTACCTCACTGTATTTTTAACTGCGACAATACCATACACATAATACGGTTCTTCGCCGTCAATCTCCTCAAGATCATAATTATCACTCGTATTCTCTATGGGCGTTCTGGATGTAATATAATCAACGCCAAGCTTTGCAAGATCGTCAATCGTCAAAGTAACTCTTATGGCATCATTTTCCAAAAGCTCAAATTCGGCATCTCCGGACTCCTTTATATACACTTCGCAGTGGCAGTACCTATTGTAAACATACTCATATTCGGCGTCCTCATCAATAATGTGCCATCTGTCAAGATCCGGATAAACATAAGTTGTATTGATACAAGCTGCCGATGCAAGAAGACATATATTTCCTCCCGGAATATAGTTATCTCCCACAACTGCCCATAATTTATCATTCTCAGAGCCGTCGATCTCATCGATGGTCTTTACCCACTCCATACTCAGGACATCGTTTATTCCTACTCTCACCGGATTGACCAAAGCGCCGCCGAGCGTCGACACAAGCAGAGTAAAATACACCGTGATCATTTTACCATATATAGTATTGTATGTCATAATTCCGAAGAAAATAAATGCATATATCACTACCGAAATCAGGATGAGAACAAGCATAAATCCCGATCCACTGTTCATATACAGACACATAAATCCGCATATGGCCGACATAGCCAGTGATAAAATGATCGCAAATACAGTTCGCGGAGTGTGCTTGTTTATTGTAATGCCCCTGATCACAAGAAGGAGCTGGACAAAACCAAGTATCACGACCATTCTCGAGGGTGCACTGCGTGTAAAGAGAAGCAGTTTGGCGATCATCTGAGGAAGGCCAAAGGCGATCCATATAGTCATAACAAATGCGACCGACAATAACATAACACTTATAGCGTCGGCTTTTTTGTTACGGATCATCGCATATACCGGTATAAAATAACAAAGTGGGAAAAAGCCTATGATCTTGGCAACTTCACATCGATTTGATCGCATAACCTTAAACAGCGTTGTCCAAAGATTTCCCATATATTCGGATGATAAGCCTGCTCCGTCCCCGCCCGTCTGTATAAAATCACCGGGGTAGACCGTATTGGCGGTCACCTCTATTGCCGTCTTGGAGGACAGATATATGTAGGCGAAAGAACCCACAAACAGTGCTACAAGAAGGACCGTAAGAATAATATCCAAAACGTTCAGATGTATTTTACCCTTACCTGATACGATAAGATGTATACCGAAAGCAATGATAAGTATTGCGAGCGGGATCATCCAGGCAGGATACATCGTCATTATGTAATTGCCGGCGCAAATAAGGATACCGATAAGCGAAAGTATCCTTACCAGGTGGGGTTTTTTATATTTTTCCGGCATAAGATATATTCTGAAAAGCACAATGGAAAACTGCATCGTAAGCAGCATTGTAGGAATGCCGGTCGAGAACCACCACTGAATATTGGGACTTAAAACAAGAATAACGGTATACAGAAGTGAGAGCCCTCTTCTATCCTTTGTTATAAGTCTTCCAAACTCATATGAAGACATTATAAGAAGAATGAGTTTGAGGTTCCATTCAAAAGAAAGTGCCCTTCCCGCATCCAGGAAAAGAAAGCCGATTCTGGGAAGGCAGTATAATTCAAGGACGGAAGCAACCGGAATCCTGTACCCCATATAGGCATCGATAAGATTACCGCTTATAGAAGTATCAAAATATCCCAGGGGCAGACCGTCATTACTCCTTGAAAGGTTAAACGGCGTATTTACATACCACTCATCGCTTCTGATATCCCTCGACAAACCGATAAGAAGATTTTCATCCTTATACCCGTACATTTTAAGCCAGCATCCTGCAGATGAACCGGATATGCCAAAAGCAACAAGCAAAACAAATACAGCGCCCGCGATCGGCCATCTGTACTTGTGTATAGTTTTCAATATTATGGGGTATCTTAATAAAATATAAGAAGCTCCCGCAAATAAGACAATGGAAATGTAGGTATAAAACTTGGTAAAAACACTGAAAAGAAGAAATATGGCTATTTCCGTATTTGACAATCCTTCTGTTGAACCTATTAATTTGTATACGGATAAAAGCAGGCCCATCGTAAGCCCGATAATAAGAGAATATATTATTTTTTTCTTATTGCTTAACGCGTCCATCCTTCTTAAATACCCACCTTTTTTGTATCTGAAAGCTTATAAGGAATAAAAGTATATCCACTACGCATTTTACAACGGTCGTAAGTATATTGTTGCTGTCCACCTTAAGCACCGTTGCAAAAAGGTATACAAGTCCGTATGACGCCGCCATCTGAACAGCCACCAAAAGGTAGTATTTGGCCACAGATTTAACTTTGTCGCTCTTGTTTCCTTTAAACACGATCAGCCTGTTTACAACATAGTTGAACACAGAGGAAAGCACCCTTGCGCTGATCGTCGCAACGAGCTCCCTGCTTGCGAAAGACTCAATCCATAAATTATCGGAATAAGGATTGTTGAGCATATAAAGGAACAGATAAAACATTCCTATGTCAACGACCCATGACGAAAGCGATGACAAAGCAAATTTAATAAAAGAATGCGATGAATGCTTGAAGATCACCTTGTATATCTTGTATGAATCCTTAACAGGGTGAAAATGTGATTCCCTGTTGTCCTCTATATATACGGTTTCAATCTTAACTTCCTTAAAATCAATATCATTCTTCTTCATTTCAAGAAGAACTCTTGTCTCATACTCATATCTGTCCCCGGGAATATCTGCCATAAACCTAAGATATTCCGCGGAAAATGCACGAAGCCCGGTCTGTGTGTCGCCAAGCCTTATTCCGCACGCGCTCTTGAACATAAAAGAAGTAATATTATTGCCGACCCGGCTCTTCCAGGGGACTCCGGGTTCAGAGAAATCCCTGCATCCCAGGATAACATACTTCGGATCTGCAAGCATTTCCTCACAACATGCTTTAATATCGGAGGGAGTATGCTGTCCGTCAGCGTCGGCAGTTACCACACCGTCTATATCGGGTCTTTCGGCAATGCAATACTCATACGCGGTCTTGAGTGCTCTGCCCTTACCCTTATTAACCTCATGTGTAAGGATCGTAATCTCCTCAAACTGCGACACGATACCGAACGGCTCCATATGCTCTTTACTGCTACCGTCATTGACAACAATGATATCCTTAAAGCCCTCACCGATAAGTCCTTTGACTACACCGACAAGTTTTTCATCAGGGTTTAATGACGGAAGAATCACGCTGACATTCATAATACTCTCCAATCACAGCACACGAAAAGTCCATTATACACGGCATCTCTATTTAAGATGCTCAAGTCTTTCCTGTACCTGTTTCATCATGGTCTCGTACTTGGCAAGTTTGGCCTTCTCTTCCTCTATCTTGGCAGCAGGAGCCTTGGAAATGAATTTCTCGTTTCCGAGCATTGCATTCGATCTCGCAAGTTCGCCCTCAAGTTTCTTCTTTTCTGCTTCAAGACGCTCTATTTCCGCAGCGACATCCACAAGATCCGAAAAAGGAATATATATGCTTGCTTCAGGTATAAGAACCGCTACGGCATCATCGTCAATTCCAGCCTTATCCTTCTGTACCGTTACATCTGAAGCATACGACAACGATGTGAAAAACACGTTACCCTTTGTAAAGATCTGTGTGATATTTTCATTCACTGTAACCACATAAACCTTTGCTTTACGCGAAGGCGGAACATTCATTGATGTCCTGGTATTTCTGATGCCTCTGACAGCCTCTTTGATGGTCTCGATCGCATTTTCCTCATCAGCAAAGTTCCACTCTTCCTTGTACTCAGGCCACTTTGAAATCATAATGGATTCGCTGTATGCATCATTATCCATATCCTCATCCGAAAGAAGATTGCAATAAATCTCCTCTGTGATAAAAGGCATAAAAGGATGAAGAAGCTTAAGTGCATTTATAAGTACGGTCTTAAGAGTCCAGATAGCCGCGCCTCTTGTCTCGTCCTCTTCATTCCAGAGTCTCGGCTTAACCATTTCGATATACCAGTCGCAGAACTCTTCCCATATAAAATCATAAACCTTCTGTACTGCAACGCCCAGTTCAAAGCTGTCCATATTTGTTGTCACATCCCCTGCAAGAGTGTTAACCTTGCTGAGGATCCATTTATCGGCATCGGTCAGATTGGCAGGCATCTCGCCGGTAGCAAGCGATAAAATACCTGCTGCCTTTTTATCCTGCATAACCTTCTCGATATTCATCATAATAAATCTTGAAGCATTCCATACTTTATTGGCAAAATTACGGCTTGCCTCAACTCTTTCCCAGTAAAATCTCATATCATTACCGGGTGCATTGCCTGTAATAAGTGTAAGCCTGAGCGCATCGGCACCGTACTTATCGATCACTTCAAGCGGATCGATACCGTTTCCCAGGCTCTTACTCATTTTACGGCCCTGGGAATCCCTTACAAGACCGTGTATAAGAACATACTTGAACGGGCTTACACCGGTCTGCTCGATAGCGGAAAATACCATTCTTACAACCCAGAAGAATATAATGTCATATCCCGTAACAAGAACATCAGTAGGATAGAAATATTCCAGCTCCGGCGTCTTCTCGGGCCATCCGAGTGTCGAGAAAGGCCATAGAGCAGATGAGAACCAAGTATCGAGCGTATCCTCATCCTGCGTAAGATGAGTATGACCGCACTTGGGACATATGGTGGGAACATCGCGAGATACGACTATCTCACCGCATTTATCGCAGTAATAAGCAGGGATTCTATGTCCCCACCAAAGCTGTCTTGAAATACACCAGTCCTTGATATTCTCAAGCCAGTGCTTATAAGTCTTTGCAAAACTCTCGGGTACAAAATTAAGTTCATCGGTGTCGACGATCTTAAGAGCCGCTTCACCCATCTCCTTCATTCTTACAAACCACTGAGGCTTGATCATGGGCTCAACAGTAGTCTTGCAACGATCGTGAGTACCAACCATATGTGTATGATCAACAACCTTTACAAGAAGTCCGAGTTCGTCAAGATCCTTGACCATCTGCTTTCTGGCTTCATAGCGGTCCATTCCCACATACTTGCCGCCGCGTTCGTTTATGGTTGCATCGTCATTTAAGATATTGATCTCTTCAAGATCATGTCTTCTTCCGACTTCAAAATCGTTAGGGTCGTGAGCAGGTGTTATTTTAACGCAGCCCGTTCCGAACTCCATATCAACGTATTCGTCCGCAATAACGGGGATCTGTCTGTCAGTAAGCGGAAGCTCGAGCATTTTACCGACGATGTCCTTATATCTGTCATCATTCGGGTTAACGGCAACAGCGGTATCTCCGAGAAGTGTCTCGGGTCTTGTGGTCGCTATCTCAACAAATCTTCCCGGCTCGCCTGCAACAGGGTAATTGATATGCCAGAAATGTCCGGCCTGCTCCTCATGCACAACCTCTGCATCCGAAATTGATGTCTTACATACAGGGCACCAGTTGATGATCCTTGAGCCCTTATAGATATATCCTTTTTCATAAAGTCTTACAAATACTTCCTTAACTGCTTCGGAGCAACCCTCATCCATTGTAAAACGCTCTCTGTCCCAATCTGCGGATGAGCCCATTTTACGAAGCTGCTTGATGATCCTTCCACCGTACTCTTCCTTCCATGCCCAGGCATGCTTAAGAAATTCTTCACGTCCGATCTCATTCTTGTCGATGCCCTCGGATTTGAGTTTCTCGATGACCTTAACCTCGGTCGCAATAGCGGCATGATCGGTACCGGGCTGCCAGAGAGCCTCATATCCCTGCATTCTCTTGAATCTTATAAGAATATCCTGCATTGTATTGTCAAGCGCATGTCCCATATGAAGCTGTCCGGTTACATTCGGAGGCGGCATGACTATGGTAAAAGGCTTCTTATCGCGATTAACCTCTGCATGAAAATATTTCTTATCCAGCCAGTTCTGATATATCCTGTCCTCTATATCCGCCGGATTGTAATTCTTCTCAAGTTCCTTCATTTCTTGTTTCCTCTCAGTCTGTATATTTATGATATTATAAATCGCTGCAGCGATAACGCCGCGAGCTTCTATGAATCCGTTTCGTACGAATTGACAATGTCCTGAACCGCTTTGACTTTGTCGGGATTCTTCTTCATAAATGTCAGGATTCCCGCTTTGGCATCTTCGATCCTCGTAGTATTATAATCGATCTGCTGCTTAAGCTTCGCTTTTCTCTGATTGAGATTATGCTTGATCTCAATCATTTCCTTCTGATCCACAAGTGCTTCGACCTGATTGACCCAGACAGAATCATCATAAAGTTTCAGCTTATCGAGTGTGTGCGAAAGCATGTCCTCCGCCTCCGCAAGCTCCGCAAAAGTCCTTCTGTATTTCTCGTGAGTCTTCTTATCCTTGAGGTAGTTCTCGTAGTCGTTGCTGAGCTGGTATGCGCTCTTGACCTTGTATTTGGATAAGTGATAATCCACGCTGTTGTATATGTTTACATATTTTATCTTGACCTTGTTAAGGAGCGTTATCGCTCTTGCGAGTTTCTTCTCGTCATCCTTTATCTGGCTGTACGCATTCTTCTGTAAAATAAAAATCAGCATAACGATCACCACGACCAGAAGCATGACGACCATAAAAGCGACCTGCGCACTCTCGTTTCCGAGAACTCCACTTGCAAAGAATACTATAAACACCACGACAATTGCAATAAGAGAAATGATCGCGACATTTCTGATATTCCTTCTTCTTGAAGACATTGCATTCATATCTTCGCTGAGGGACAATTTCTCGGCTTCGAGCATCTTCATATCGTGCTTTACGATCTGCAGATATTTCTCGTCATTCATAAGATCGGAAAGGGCCTTGGGAAATTCATCCGCATACTTATTAAACATCTCCGTCTTCTCTCTTGATAAAAGAACTGGCTCGGTCCTGTATGAATGCCTCTTCTTTCTTACATCGATTATATGCTTAGCGAGCGTGTTAAGTTTTTTCTTGTCGTCCTTAGGAAGGGACTCTATGATCTGTATATCCGAGAGATAGTTAAGCACAGCCTGATATTCTATTTTAAGCTCATCGATATATCTTGAAGATTCATTGACCTGCTCACACTGAGTTCTGATATAGGTAAGCTGCTGGATCTCATCGAATTCATCGTTTTTGGCAGACTTACCATGCCCCTTTTCAAAGCCGTAATCCGGATCGAAACTGGGATCAAGATATTCGTATTCTTCTTTTTTACGTTTTGACTTTTTCCTGCCAAAAAATAAAAATGCCATGCTTTATCCTCTACTTAATGTACCTTCTGTACTGTGTTTTCCAGTCATCTATTATATGATCGATGCTGTCATGATAACCGTTCAGATCACCCTCGGCTCTCTTCTCCTTGGCGAAAAGAACCGGCTCATATTCATCGGTCAGAGTCACATGATCCATAAGAGTCTCTATCTCTTTCTGGGCCATATATGCCTGCTCCTCATCCTCCATTTCCGTCATTCCCATAAGGCTTCCGGCCATATGATACGCGCGGTATGAGGAATCGTCACCGCCAAGCTCATACGCATATTTAAAACAGGTCATAGCGTCCTCAAAATCAAACATCCTTGCATACGCCACACCCATATTATGCCATATATCCCCGTAAAATCCGGGCTTAAGGTTAATATCCCTCCTGCCGTATGCAATCATTTCATAATTTCTGATCGCCGCAAGATATCTCTCATTCGAAAGAAAATTATCAGCCCTGCTCTTAAGACGCTCGGATGCATTCTGCATATCAAGCTTATCTATAACATCTTTGAGCTGCATAATGTCTTCTTCGGAATAGTAATCAACACCGCGAAGAAGCACTGTAACCATCTCGGAAAGCCCCGCTCTGTGCTCGATCAAAAAATCCATCTGATCGGCAAGTTCACTCTCTTCGAGTTCATTTCTGATATAGTTTGTCAGCCCCTCATCAAACAGATCGAGTCCGATAAGATATATATTATTATACACATAGTAACACAGCTCCTCCAGGGAATATATATTGATAGCCATGTTGCTTATATAATAAGGCTTTGTCGCATATTTACTTTTACAGAGAATAAGTCCTGTCAAAGTGTTATCTCCTTACTGATTATCTTGTGAGTCGCTTTGAAAAACTCTCCAAACCCGCAATCTTCAATAGTTATATGGCATCTCGAATCACCGGTAAAATACACGTTCATACGGATCCTGGTAGCCTTATCCGGTCTCGTCGGCAACTCGCCGAGAGGTATGTCATACAAAGTGCTTTCTCCGCCCGTAACCGGAGAAACAAAAAGCTCGACTCTGTCCGCACCGTCCACTATAAAATCATAGCTTCCGCCTGCGCTGTACCAATTAATACCCGGTTTTACCAGACGAAGGATTTTCATCGAGCCCCTGTCCTTAACTCTCATATCGATCTCGCTTGTGATCCGCTGCGAGCACGCGATTATATAATCATTCAGAAAATCGCCGTCAAGTTGCGTCAAACCTTCATAGCATGCTCCGCTGCAATAAATATTCTGTCCCGCAAATACCTTCCTGCCGGCACAAACATATTTAATAAAACCCGGATAATCCTTGCTGTCCGTAAAAGCACATCCCGTAAGAAATGTGCAGCTTACAGGTCTTTTATCAAAAGCCTTTTCCGCGATAACCCTGAGAGCACCGTCAATGCCAAGGCTTTCTTCTTCATCCGCCAGAAACTTGGAATAATCCTCACTGTGAACCATAACGATCCGTCCGTTTCTGTGATTAACGCTATAGAATCTGTATGTATCAAGCGTCTGTTTATCCGGCCTGTTATCGTAATCAAAGAGCACCACATCGCTCCTTCTGAGTTCAGGATTTGAAGCAAGCACATAGTAAATGAATGCTTCCTGCCTGCACAGGAAGGATACTTTGCTCTCGGAAATCCCAGCCATCAGAACCGCCGCTTTAAGCGCTTCAAGAAGTGTAATATCATACTCGTCGACTACAATTGTAAGCCTGTCAACATGGTTGCTCTCGCCCGCGATCATTGCGCTGCTTATAAGATATTCCAGAAATACCTGCATTATCTCAACCGGCATTACCGAATAATCATCAACTCTGACAGGCTCGCCCGCAGCGAGCAGTCCCAATATCCCGTCCACGATAACGGCCTCGCCGAGCTTGGCGCTTTTCTGTGCTTCATCTCCCGCAAACCATTCATCCTTACCGATTGATTTGCTCACAAGAGTCGGAAGCATATAGCGTTCCGTAAGCCCCGAGAAATCAACCGATGCCGGCTCTTTGTCCTTATATCCGTAATAACCGACCTGCGTAAAATCATCCCTCAGATCGATGCCAACCGTAAAATAATTATCAATCATATATACTCCAATTATATGCGCACCTTACAACTTCGGCACAAAAAGCTGTCTTGTCACATTCTCATTTACCGCATATACATGCATCTGTTTGTCTAATTCGGCGTCATTATGCTTCTGACGGTTAATGATCATATCATTAAGCATTTTGTAGCGTCCCATCGTAAGAATCTCGGAGCGCGCCGGAGCAGGCAGCACCTTGGGTTCCGTCGCGATCTCACTGTCCGAATCGGGATTTACGGTAATGTAATATTGCAGCTTATCGCCCGAGAATACAACGAACTGCGAAACAAAGATCCCCTCGTACACATTCTTCATATTCTCTACGAGATACTTTCCCGAGCCCTTGCTTCCTTCCCCGATAAAATAATGGATCACCACATTATCCCCCGGATTGCTGTGATACTCGACCATCATTTTATCACATATACCTATGGGAATGTTCATTTTATCGGCAAGTGCCAGATAGAACGGAAATACATATCCCTTGCGCACCAGCTCGTTAATGGCCTTTTCTCCGATATTACGTCTGAAGGAGGTGAGTTTGTCCATATAGGAATATCGACGTAAAAGGGCCATTTTACAAACCATTGTAAGATCCTTGCCGTTCTCGAAATATGCCTCCATAAGATTAAAGACATCCTCTGAGATTCCCATATCCTTAACAAAATACATATAGGAATCATAAGCAAGATAAGCCTCTACTATTCGTTCCTTGGCTCCTCCCGCATAATAATGGGTGAACACATCAAGTATGCGGTTCGGGTCCTTATGAGTAAAAAGCATCTGTCCTACAATTCTTTCCTCAAGCTCATATGTATCCAGCCCGAATTCCTTGGCAGTGTTCCATATATCAAGCATTTCGGCGGTGCCACGATTATAATTGCGGACAAGATAGTCCAGCGTGTTATCATCGTATTTGCCGGCAGAAAATGCAAAATAGCACATATCCAGCAGTTTGCCGCCCGTCACAGTATCGCCAAAGACAAGGGATGAGCACATTTTAAGCACACGCTTGGGATTCATATCCATATACGAATCCGTCATGCACAGATCATATGCCTGCTTCATCTCACCGTGAGTCACATACATATCCATTAACTGCGTAAGCTGCTTATGATCCAGATTCCTTATATCAAGGTCTCTGACATAGGCCTTAAAGCCTTCCTCATCATAACTGTCATAATAGAAATCCAGCACCAGTCCGTTAATTATCTTGCGATAATTGCGGCTGACATCGCCGGTATTAAGTATCCTGATAAGAGCACCCGTATTCTCGTAATTGTGGCGGTGGTATCTGATTATTTTATCGTTATTGTACAGTTCGAGCTGCACAATGTCGGGGTTTACACGCATGCACGCTTCAACGATCCTATCATCATCAAATAGTCTGGCGATGCTGTAATTGATCCCGCTGCAATAGCGGTTGCCGCCCTCATCTTCAAACAGGATGGCCGGATCTTCGGTATAGATCCTCACATACGCTTTATTATCCGTAAAGGCATACTCCTTCTGAGACGAAGATTCCTTGTGCCTTATGATGACTTTGTTAAAATCACTGACATTGCATGTTATTTTATACGTAAAATACACACCCGCCACAAGCGCGGCATTATCGGCATTCACAAAACTTTCATCCATGATCTCCCTGTAAATGATCGCAAGATGATCGCTGATACGGCCGACCATTATCTGCTCCTTAACAAAGCGCTCCATATCGGGCATGTAGCTTCTGAACATCTGAGGATTATCGGCCTTGTTGCTGATAATATTGGCATACAGATATGCCCTCATATCGCTATCGAGATTATTATTATAACTAAAATACATAAGAACAAGCTTGGGAAGGGGCGACATATCATTCTTGTCCCTTGACGCAAGATAGAACTCAAATATTTTATTTATCTTAAAGCCCTTCTCGATTCCGGCAAGATATATATCCATATATTCGGGGCTTGTAATATTATTTCTTATCGCAAGCTTGCAGAGAGCTTCAAGAATAATATCGCTGCAATTGGAGAAATAAAGCGTACGAAGCAGAGGTATATACCTGTCGCTGTCATACCTCGTAGCCGTTATAAGCTCACACGCATTTTCACAAAGTACAGGATTATCGATAATTCTGTGCTCCGCGCCGAACATTATAACGTCGTGCTCAAAATCATTCATAACCCTGAGCATCTGCGGCAGTTCACAGAGAACAAGACATGCCTCAAGGTACATTATCGGACTGTGACAACCGCGGTTGTAGAGTTCCTTAATGCGGATGAGCTTTAAGGATTTGTTATTTTCCATCTCATCGTCAACAAAAAGAAGCGACCACAGGATCCTCCAGTCCCGATTCTTCTCATAACATTCCTTTATAATTGTGGAAACCCTGGCGGAATAAGCGCGGTCCTTACTGTAAAGTGAATTAACATACAGAAAATAACAATACAGAGGATAATCATCGGGCGACTCATGTTTTATCGAGTCCTTGACATCATCGATGATCGCACCGGCTGTTACAAGATCGTTATCAACTATTGCAACCTGTGCTTCCACCAGTTTGTGATGAATATCAAAGGCACCTGTAGATTCATATTTGGCCAAAACGGTCTTCATATCGGAAACCCATTTGGACACTGTGATCATACGGCTTCGAAATTCTATATACAGCTCCGTCATCATAACAACACAGCGCATCTGTTCATGCCTTGCTTTAACAATATCATCAAGCCCCTGTTCGCTGTTATCCACAACAATGTTCAGTGTGAGCTTCTGAAGTGGCGTGCTTATGGATATGCAGCCATAGTTGCGTCCACCATGAAGCTTGTCCGGCCTGATCGTATACCTGAATTCGTATTTGTTGGCAACAAAGCAGTCGGTATCAAATCTGTATTTCTCACATTCGATAAAAGAAACATCCGTATCGACATCTATATGCGCATATCCCCATGTATCGCTCTCAAGTTCGATAGTATCGGATATTACCTCATACACATCATGATAGGTCCTGCTTTTCTCCTTGATATTAAGGTTGATGCGGCTCTTCTTGTGAACCGCAATAAGAAATTCCTCGAGATTGACTCTCTCGTCTTCTCCTTTGGAAAGTCCTTCATATATGCATCTCAAAGACAGATCGCTGCCAAGAAAAACATCCTCAAAATCTGCCGATCCAAAGATCCCTACAGCCTCTTCGGGCGCGCTTGCCGCAAGATTAGCAAAATGGAAAAGGTTCTTTACATCACCTATACTTGACGGGAAGCATCCGGCTTCAACTCTGAAAGAATAAGGGATAATAAGTTCTCCGCCACTGCTGACTATTGTAAAATTGCCGTCGATAACATCACCCGGCATCATGCTTCCGGGAGAAACGGTAAAATGTATTTCATTCGCGGGTTTGGAAAAAGAACGTTCCGACAGGATCACTCTGTCGTCACTTGAGTAGACTACGCCCTTAATGTTCTTGCCGCTTTCCTCATAGAGGTGAAGCACACCCTCGTAGTCCTTGTTGCAATATACGACAACGTAGACAGAAACCTCCTCGGACTTAATCCGGGGCGGTTCATATTCAAATATTCCTCTTGCATATTTGTTAATCTGTTCCTGCATTATCTGTTCTCGTCATATATTCCTTTATTTTTTGTTCATAGCCGTTATCACCGGGCTCATAAAATCTCTCACCCAATACACTGTCAGGAAGGTACTGCTGTTTGACAAAACCTCCGGGATAATCATGCGGATACAGATATCCCGTTCCTCTTCCCAGTTCCTTAGCACCGCCGTAGTGCGCATCCCGAAGATAGGGAGGAATATCACCCGGCTCATTGGAGGACACATATTCCAATGCGGAGTCGATCGCAACAATGCTCCTATTGCTCTTTGGCGCGGTCGCAAGATATATTACCGCTTCACTTAGAATGATCCTGCATTCCGGCATACCGATCCTCTCTACCGCAAGAAACGCGGATACTGCGACATTAAGCGCATTGGGATCTGCATTACCGATATCCTCGCTTGCAAGGATGACCATTCTTCTTGCGATGAATTTGGGATCCTCGCCCGAATAAAGCATTCTGGCAAGATAATATACCGCAGCATCGGGATCCGAGCCTCTCATGCTCTTGATAAAAGCAGATATCGTGTCATAATGGTTGTCTCCGTCCTTGTCGTATTTGAGTACGCGCTTCTGGATGCTGTTGCTTGCAACATCGAGGTCGATGTGTATTTTACCGTCGGCAGTAGCGTCAGTAGACATGACCGCAAGCTCGATGGCGTTAAGTGCCTGCCTGGCGTCACCGCCCACGATATCGGCGAGAAAGTCTACCGCCTCATCGGTTATCTCAACATTGTAATTGCCCATTCCCTTTTCTTTGTCGGTAACGGCTCTCTTGATGAGATATACGATATCTTCCTTCTCGAGCGGATGAAGCTCAAATATAACGGATCTTGATATAAGCGCAGAGTTAACCTCAAAATAAGGGTTCTCCGTTGTCGCTCCTATAAGCACAACGGTCCCGTCCTCAACAAAAGGAAGAAGATAATCCTGCTGACCTTTATTAAAACGGTGTATCTCATCCACAAAAAGTATGGTTCTGCGACCGGTAAGTGCCATATTGTCCTTGGCTCTTTCGACAACTTCCTCCATATCCTTTTTGCCGGCCACCGTTGCATTAATCTGTCTGAAATCCGCACTCGTAGTGCCGGCGATCACCTTGGCAATGGTTGTTTTACCGGTTCCCGGCGGTCCGTATAAAATAATCGAACTAAGCTTATCTGCTTTGATTGCTCTGTAAAGAAGCTTATCCTTACCGAGAATGTGCTTCTGCCCGAGAATCTCATCAAGCTTAGTCGGTCTCATTCGTGAAGCAAGAGGCGCAGACTGTGCGCCTCTGCTCTCCTTTGCATAATCAAACAAATCCATTTTGATATCCTTAAAACTACTTAGATGTTCTGTCTTTGAGAATCATAACCTTAATGTCGTCATCATCGCTTCTGATGCCGCCCTCGACATACGCTCCGGAATACGAAGGACGCTCATCCTTATCCGGTTCATCCTTGAAGCGCTTGCGAAACATAAGCATTCCCACAAAAGAAGCGATTGAAAGCCCGAGAAAAACGTAATGAAGCGGCTCACTGTATTTGTTGATATTGATGATAAACAGATACAGAAATGCGTAAAACACGGCATCACACACCGCATACAGAAGGTACAATCTTGATCTTCTCATGCTGAGATTGTCAAATTCGCCCATATTATAAGGCTCGGCAAAATCATTAATAACGATAAGCGCCACGATCCACACGCCCAGTATGATCTTAAAATAACTCGTTCCGATGATCCCCTGAACCGCACCGACAATAATAAATATTACTGCCAATATCAGCATGGAAAAAATGACTATATCAAAAACATAATTACTTCTGCCTCTGTTACCCATAATTCACTCCGTAAAAATAGAAAATCTGTGCGCCCGGTCACCTGACCGAAACGCACAGATATTATAGCATAATCAGACTGAAGCCACAAGACCGTTATCGCCTTTATCGATGGTTATAATTCCGCCCGGAAGCACCTTTCCTTCAAGCATAATCCTTGCACAAAGAGTCTCAACCGTCTTTTGCATATAACGTTTGATAGGCCTTGCTCCGTATAAAGGATCATAGGCAGTCTCTATAACATAATCGATCGCACTGTCCGTAAGTTTTACGCTGATTTCTTTATCCTCAAGGCGCTCATTAAGTTCCTTAAGAAGAAGCCCGATGATACCGGTTATGTTTTCCTTGGTAAGAGGCTTAAACATTATTATTTCATCAAGCCTGTTAAGAAATTCCGGCCTGAACGACCTCTTAAGCTCGTCCATAACCTCCTTCTGAGCCGACTCATTAATATTTCCGTTGTCATCGATGCCTTCAAGAAGCACCTGAGCTCCGAGATTTGAAGTAAGTATGATTATCGTATTCTTAAAATCCACCGTTCTGCCCTGTGAATCCGTTATCCTTCCGTCATCCAGTACCTGCAGAAGCACATTAAAGACATCCGGATGGGCCTTCTCTATCTCATCGAACAGAACAACCGAATAAGGTTTTCTCCTTACCGCCTCGGTAAGTTGTCCGCCTTCTTCATATCCGACATATCCGGGAGGAGCTCCGATAAGTCTGGATACGGAATATTTCTCCATATACTCGGACATATCGATCCTAACGATATTGTTTTCATTATCAAAAAGTGAAGCCGCAAGGCTCTTGGCAAGCTCGGTCTTACCGACACCCGTAGGGCCGAGGAATAAGAATGAACCGATGGGCTTTCCGGGATCCTTGATTCCCGCTCTCGATCTCATTATCGCTTCGGTAACCTTGCTTACGCCCTCATCCTGACCGATAACTCTCTTGTGAAGTTCATCCGCAAGATTAAGTACTTTATTCTTCTCACTCTCATTAAGCTTGGCCACGGGAATACCCGTCCACTTGGAAACCACTTTGGCTATCTCATCCTCATCAACAGCCTCATGCACAAGCGTAAGTCCTCTATCCTTTACCTTGCGTTCCTCTTCCTCAAGCTGTTTGGTAAGGGACGGAATAACGCCGTATTGAAGCTCTGCTGCTTTGTTTAGGTCATATACTCTCTGGGCATCTTCCATCTTTCTGTTGGCATCGTCGATCTCTTCGCGGATCTTTGAAATCTTCTCAAGAGCACCCTTCTCGTTATCCCACTCGGCCTTGGAAGCCGTGAAAGCATCACGAATCTCGGCAAGTTCACGGGTTAGTTCTTCAAGTCTCTTTCGGCTCAGCTCGTCCGTTTCCTTCTTAAGTGCAGCCTCTTCTATCTCCAGCTGCATTATCTTACGGGACATTTCATCAAGTTCTGCAGGCATCGAATCCATCTCAGTCTTGATCATGGCACAAGCCTCATCCACAAGGTCGATAGCTTTATCGGGAAGAAATCTGTCGGAAATATATCTGTCCGAAAGCACCGCTGCGCTGACCAGTGCATTGTCCGCGATCTTGACGCCGTGATATATCTCGTATTTTTCCTTGATACCTCGTAGAATAGATATGGTATCGGCAACTGTCGGCTCATCAACCATTACAGGCTGGAATCTTCTTTCAAGAGCCGCATCCTTCTCAATATACTGTCTGTATTCATCGAGTGTTGTCGCACCTATGCAGTGAAGTTCACCCCTTGCAAGCATAGGCTTAAGCATATTGCCCGCATCAAGCGCACCGTTTCCTTTGCCCGCACCGACAATGGTATGGAGCTCGTCGATAAACAGTATTATCCTGCCTTCGCTGTCCTTAACCTCATCAAGTACGGCTTTAAGTCTCTCTTCAAATTCGCCCTGATATTTGGCACCCGCTATAAGCGCCCCCATATCAAGCGAGAAGATCGTCTTATCCTTAAGCCCCTCCGGTACATCACCCTTAACTATACGCTGTGCAAGCCCCTCGGCCACGGCGGTTTTACCTACGCCGGGTTCACCGATAAGAACCGGATTGTTCTTGGTCTTACGCGAAAGGATCATTATCACATTACGGATCTCGCTGTCCCTTCCGATCACAGGGTCTATTTTACCGTCCCTTGCCCTCGCGACCAGATCGGTGCCGTACTTCTCAAGTGTGTCGTATATAGCCTCCGGATTATCCGTATCCACGGTCTTATTGCCTCTTACATCAGCAAGCGCCCGAAGGAAATTATCCCTGTTGATGCCGAGATTGGCAAAGACCGCCTTAAGCTCCCTGTTGGGTGCTTTAAGGATAGCCAGAAAAATATGCTCAACCGAAACATAGCTGTCGCCCATTCGCTTCGCTTCATTCTCGGCATTGTTAAGTGCAGAATTAAGCGACTGGCTAACATAGGGCTTAACATCTCCGGAGACCTTGGTATTACCGTTTATGACTCTCTCAATCTCCTTATTAAAGACCGCATCGTCAATACCGATCTTCTCGATAAGTTTGGCGATAAGGCTGTCATCAAGTTTCATAAGAGAATACACAAGATGCTCCTGATCAATTTCCTGATTTCCGTATTCGGCAGCAATATTCTGGCATTCGTTTATAGCTTCTATTGATTTTTGTGTGAATTTCTGAATATTCATATTCATCACCTTCTTTCAGTTATATTATACACCCGGTGTAAAATCATCCCTGCCCGGGCCTGAGTGTGCCCGATTCGATGCTATGCACAGTTTATCCGAGCCTTGCAAGATTAATCGAGGTTCCTTCTATAAGCTTGGAGAGTGCCTCTTCATCGTCCATGTGCATAAGGTATATTTTATGGTCTAAGGAAAGCTTGAAAAGCGTGTCCTTCTGTTCTTCCCACAGGAGGTGTACCTCTCCGTAGTGAACCGCCATCTCGCAGTAAAGCTCATCACCGCTCTTAAGCGCCATAATAAATGGCTCAAGCGTTGCGGTATCGCCTGTATACACAAAGGGATCATCTCCTGCGTAGAGCCTGAAGCCGAAGCATTTATCCTCCAGAGTCGGCGTATGCGTTGTGGGTATGATATCCGATAAAATATCCGCGATCTTAACCTCATGCCCCGTCTCGCCCTCGACTCTTACAGGCATATTGCTTCCGGGAGCGTAAGTGTACAGGCTGAACTGACCTTCCTTTACTCCCTTGATCCGAAATTCCGTCATCACATCATCATAGAGCGTATCGCCTGTAATGATGACAACTCGCTTATTTGCATAGTAGACACACCAGTGAATAAACATCGGGATCCCCGAAAAATGATCGTCATGCATATGTGTAAGAAAGATATAAACCGTATTGCCGCAAGGCGCGTTCTCGCTCTCTATAAGGTCTCTTACATCATTAAAATGCAGCATACTCAAATCAATAAGGACGAGATCGTCTCCCGCCCTAAAGTATGCATTATTATGTGTTCTGCCGAATGCGCTGTGGCATCCAAGAAATTTAATAAGCATATATAATCTCCGTTTATCGAGCTTCTTTCATGAAAACTATTGTATCACATACGGTCTAAAATGTAATCATAAAGCGAACGAATAAAAGATCATTTAATTAGCATTTAATTAGTGATAAAGTTTTTGTGTGAATGTATAAGACGTTGTGATATAATATCTGTATTATTTTTTTAGGGGACAGCATTATAATTAAGGGACAAAACAAACCATCGGGAGGAATTATATGAAGAACGATCTTCTTGCAGCAATATTCTCAAACAATATGGTTTTACAATGTGACAAGCCCATCCGAATATTTGGAAATGCAGGTGCCGGCGATGAAGTAAGTGTGTCGCTCGGAGATGCGGAAAGTTCTGCGATTGCGGATAAAGATGGACATTGGGAGGTTATTTTACCTCCGATGAGCGCTGATACGGACCTCACACTCAAAGCGAGATCCGGCAATATCAAGGATACACTCAAGAATGTTGCCATCGGTGAGGTATGGCTTGCCGGCGGACAGTCCAATATGGAATTTGAGCTTGGCAACTGCACCGACTGGGAACGCGTCAAAGAAAACCCAAATCCCAACATCAGATTTTTCTACTCCCCTAAGCTTCCATTTGTTGATGACAGATATGAAAAAGCCTGGGACGAGGCCGGATGGGCCACCGTAACAAGCAAGTATTTTAATACATGGTCCGCGGTTGCATACCTTTTTGCGGAGCAGCTTGCCCCCAAACTTGGCTGCACCATCGGTCTTATCGGATGTAACTGGGGCGGCACCAGTGCATCATGCTGGGTGAGCCGCGAGACTCTTTCAAGTGATAAGGATCTTGCGGTATATATCAAGGATTTCGACAAGAAGATCAAGGGCATAACCGACAAGCAGCAGCTCAAGGCCTACAAGGATTACGAGGTTTACAACGATGACTGGCAGGCCAGATGCAATAAGCTCTACCAGAAGAATCCCACCATCGAATGGAGTGAGGTGCTTGAGACTCTCGGCGAATGCAAATGGCCCGGGCCTATGAATAATTACAATCCTTTCAGACCTTGCGGACTCTATGAGATAATGATCAAGAAAATCTGCCCTTACACAATCAGAGGATTTCTGTATTATCAGGGCGAGAGCGATGATACAAGACCTGCGCTTTACTACAAGCTTATGAAGGCTCTTATCGACCAGTGGCGCGATGACTGGAAAGATCAGGGACTGGTATTTCTTATTACGCAGCTTCCTATGCACAGATATATGGATTCCAAAGATTTCAGAAACTGGCCCATTATCCGCGAGGCACAGCTTAAGGCTTTTCAGACAGTAAGGAATACGGGTATTGCTATTATTCCTGACTGCGGCGAAAGGAATAACATTCATCCCGTAGACAAATCCAATGTCGGAAAGAGACTTGCGCTTCAGGCACTCTTCTTCGCATATGACAGAATATCCGATACGCAGGCGTTCGGACCGATCTATGAATACAAAGTTCCCTGCGGTCATTCGATAAAACTGTATTTTAAGCATGCCAAGAGAGGTATGAATATCATAGGTGAACCCAGACACTACTATGTAGCCGGAGCCGATAAAGTATATCACGAGGCGATGCCCTCCGTTGACGGCAACTGCCTGACGCTTGCGGCCGATGAGGTTGAACAGCCCATCTACGCACGCTACTGCTGGGGCAATTACAACACCCCCACTCTTTTCGGCGTGAACGGACTTCCCGCGTCGCCCTTCAGGACCGATCCGGACCCGGTAGCAGACGCTAAAGTCGGAGCGGATGTAATGAAGCAGTCACTTGAACTATAACTAACTGCCCACTCAAACATTCTTTAAACAACTGCAGAAAAAAGGCTGTCGCGCTATGGTCAGTGCGACAGTCTTTTTGTTTGACATATGTTTATGAGTTACATTACCGGCTCAAATCTGAGTCTGATATCGGGAAGCTCTTTCATCTCGAAGTAATAATTGGTCTGCCAGTCATCGCCCTGTGAAGGGTCATTCTCGCCCGAAGCCGGAGGTGCGAAAATATTAAGATTGATAACCTCACCTGCGTTTATCTTTTTACCGAAGAAAGCGGGCATAAAATCCACAAATGTAACGCCCGGCGCCTTGTAGAACCATCTTCCGGCGATTTCCATCATAAGGTTTGCATCCTTAAGGCTATCGGGAAAATTGGCCTCCGCAAATACAGGATCCTTCTCAAATGTAAGCGGGATGCTGATCCCTTCGGAATCTTCCGCACCGCCCCATCTAAGCTTAACGGGAAGGCTTACATCCTTATCACATGTTATCGAAGGCTTATAATAATCTTTATTGATAATATCTCTGTATGCAGCAAGAAGAGGAAGCTCGATACCGTTTGCACTGTTATTGGAATCTGTCCACTCAAGACCGAGTCTTCCATCATCTCTGAACTGGTAAAATGTAAATCCGGAGAACCAGCCCTGCTCCTCATCCTTTTCGATCAGATCACAGAAAGCCTTAACAAGCTCGCACTGTCTGTAAGGTCCGGTAACATCACCGTCCGCATTAAACTCGGAGATTATCATAGGCTTGGTAACGCCGCCGTTGATATATGTGTAACGCTTAAAAGTCTTCTTAACCAGCTCGTATACATATTTGTAATCATCGAGCTTATGCCTGTCGTTGTCCTTCTCGGCAACCTCATAGGGCCATCCGTAATTGAGTGCGATATATTTATCGGTTGACCAGATATCGGCAACTCTTACTGCCTCGGCAAACTCCTTCTCTTTATCTATCTCATCCTGCTCGAGATTCGGGCATCCGTCGATACAGAGGATCATCTGAACATTGGGAGCTTCCTTGTGAATAATATTGGTAAATCTTACGAAAAAGTCGGCGACCTCCTGATAGCTTGCCCTCTTGTTAAAAGAAAACCAGCTTCCTGTAGCTTCATGATTAAGTCTCACCATTATTCTTCCGTAGGTCGACAAATCCTTTGCGATAGCGCTTATCTGCTCATCCCTAATCGCAGGATCCGCTGTGATCGTAAGGATTACATCCTGTCCGTGACGTCTTACATCCTTCATCGAAATAAAAGGTTCTCCTGTGGTATCGCCCTCAAGACCGCCTGTATAAGGGAAATAATTGTCATAGGGATAGTCCCATGCAAAATTGATATCCGCATCCTTATAAGCGTCCTGCACTCTCTGAGGCCAGGCCTCATCAAAAGGATAATAACAGAACATAAGGTTAATGCCTCTGTGAGGCCTTCCAAGCTTGTTTAATATATAATCCTGATCCACATAAAATGCTCTCTCGCTTCCATCGCCGAGATCCACTGCAAAATTTGCCTTACCAAGAAGTGCTTTTTTAACAGTCATTTAATTGCCCTCCGTAATAGCTTTTCCTCGCCCGCAGCGAAGTATATTTTATAAATTCATGAACCGCCTGCTTCCTTTGCCGCGAAGATAGCGGTCCATCAAGAACGATAATAACAAAAACACAAAGAATATGACAGTAGCATAATTTACATCAGAAATACCGTAATTTCTTAATATGACCCAAAAGGCGATTATTAATGCATAGCTTAAAATATCCACGCCGAGAACCAAAAGAACCGACATGCTCTGCTTAACCGCAATTGCTTCATCCGCCCAGTCCAGCTTGGGAAGAAGCAGGTTTGCGATCAGCCCGAAGTATGCGACAAACACTATAGGCGCAAGCGGCACCACCATCATTACGATCATCTGAGGCACAGTCATATACGCCGAAAAAGTGTAGCACAGCGCGGCAGACAGAAGCAACGAAAAAGGCGCACACACAATGATATGAAGCCTTACTTTGGAATACAGTATGTCATAGATCCTGACAGGAATCGTCTTGGCGATCCACAGGTTCGCACCTTCAAGCGATATCGACGGAGCCGTTATAAAATTAAACATATTCAGTGCAACGACAACTATAAAAGATATGCTGACAATATTGTCCGTAAGCCTTCTCGCAAAAACCTCTTCGGTTATGATTTCTATAAGCGAATCCTTGCGAACTATGATAAAAACGGACGCTATCAGCATTATGATAAGCGTAAGCCCGGTATTGAGCATATAGGGCGAGCTTGTTGTAAAACGCTTCCACTCTCTTTTAAGAAGCGTACTCTTAACCGATGACACCGTATTTGCCGAAGTCGCATAGTGATGCCTCTTCGTCCCGTTTTTGACGGTGCTGAGCTTAATAAAAGTCTTGCTTAGCACAAATATCATAATCGCAAAGGGAATTACCGCGATCAGCATAAAAATCAGGAATCCAAGATAATTGCCGTCAGTAACCGCCGAACCGAAAGCATATATCGGATATGCTTTGCTGCGGATGATATCAAGCATTGCTCCGATCTCTCCGGAAAAACCCTCAAGAAGGGAGCGGCTCTTGCTGAATCCCCAGATATACAAAAGGAAAAAGGCAATCGACAACACAGTATTAAACAGCGCCTTGTTGGGAACATGTGATGTTATAAGCGCGATGATCCAGCCAAACAGCACCGACAAAAAAGATGTCAACATAACAAGTCCGATATTCTCGATTATAAAAATAAGGATTCCCGCAAACGATAACTGCGCATGAACAAGATACATTCCGACTGCGATCACGCCAAGAATAACAAATTCAATGATATCTATCACAAGAAGCGCCGCAAGCCTTGACAGGATTATATATCCCGGCTTTACAGGCATTGACAGCAGCAGATCGTTATCTCTTGCATCAAATATCTGCGACTGCGTAACCAGTACCGTCGAGATAAAGCCGAGAACCAGATTGCTTATGCCCACCACCGAGAAAAACATCCAATCGCAATGCTTTGTTACCGCATAAAATGACACAACACCGTATACTGTAGCAAATATTATAAGCATGAATATAAGCGCCCAGCCGAGCAAAATAAAGAGAAGTATTTTACCGGCGGACATCTTCTTATGTGATTTGGTTGTAGTCGCTCCGAATACAGAGCGAAGACGAATACCAAGAAGTTTAAAAAACATATCAGCGCACCTCTGCCAGATCGAGGAACACATCCTCGAGACTTGAATTACCCTTTACTTCTTCCATTGTGCCGGATGTGATAAGCTTGCCCTGCTTGATTATCGCTACTTTATCACAAAGCTTCTCGGCAACTTCAAGCACATGCGTGGAGAAAAAAATCGCGCCGCCCCTCTTACATAGTTCCCTCATAAGTTCCTTTAAAATATATGCCGCCTTGGGATCAAGACCAACAAAAGGCTCATCCATAAGCATAAGCTTAGGCTCGTGAATCAGCGCCGAAATGATCGCAAGCTTCTGCCTCATACCATGGGAAAATCCCGCGATCTGACCACCCAAATCTCCGAGTATTTCAAACATTCCGGCATATTTCTCGATTCTCTCCTTACGCAAGTCGGCCGGAATCTCGTAAACGTCCGCAATAAAATTCAGATACTTCTGTCCCGTCATAAAGGTATACATATCGGGATTATCGGGAATATACGCCATGATCTTCTTGCAGGCAATCGGCTCTTTACGAATGTTCATCCCGTCGATAAGGATCTCGCCTTCGGTAAAATCCAGAATTCCTGCGCACGCTTTGAGCGTCGTGGTCTTACCCGCGCCGTTATGCCCGATAAATCCGTAAATCTCGCCTTTTTGGATATGAAGGCTCAGATCGTCTACAGCTGTTTTATCGCCATATTTCTTGGTATAATTGTTGATCGAAAGCATTACATCCCCCTGTGACCGATCATAGATCAGTCAATATTTTCCATAAGCTGAATTGAAAAAGTAACTTCCAGTTCGGGGTGATTTTTGGAGGCGTTTGCAAAACTTATTTCAAGTGATACCAGAAAAAAGGGGTTTTACTGGAAGTTACTCTTGCGAAGGAGGGTAATAGCGGAACTTACTATTGCAAAAATTGCATGCCAAAAAGAGGTCGAAATTTAGCGATTTTTTTCGCAAAAGTAATTTCTACCCCTGTTGGAGACTATGGATTTAGGCTCTGGATGGCGTAAATATCAGTTTTTTACTTTACTTCTGTAACAGCTTCGGTGTAAGATTAATGTCGCTTGAGGGAATAAGTTTAATCCCAAGCTTTTTGAGAATATTCTCACCATAAAAGGAGCTGAACAACTGGTATGCAGACTGGTTGCCCAGCTTCTTTCTTGTATATGAGTTTATATGACTCATCATCAAGTCGATGTCATCCTGTGTCAGATAATCAAAGCTGGTTCCTTTCGGAAGAACCCTGCGGATCATCTCATGACACACCTCGCAGCCGCCTTTCTGATCGGAACGCTGTGGATCGCAGTAGAAGACCTTGGTTCTTACCTCACCCTTCTGGTCGCATTCGATGGACACGGGATCCGTAAATTCGCTCCCTCTATCGCCAAGAAGCACCGGGAAAAGGTTTCTGAAGGTCTTCCGCCCCAGAATCTTATACAGACGATTAAAAATATCTGTAACGGATCTGGCGTCATTCAGATCACGCAGAAAGGCCAGCATCAGTTCACAGTTAGGGAAGTAGATGGTCAGGAGAACCTTGCCTCCTTTTCTCCCTTCGACGGAGTCCATCTCGACAGTATTGGTATCGGGATTTGCTGCGATGAAGACCTTGTAATCATCGTAGGTGCGACCTACATGACACTTTTTGTCAACCCGTACGGGTTTCTTCTTTTTACGAACCCTGTAACGAACTTTCCTTGGGAGATCAATATTTCCCACGGATAAGAGTCCTGCATCGATGTAGTTGTATATGGTCTTCTCATCCAGCATGATAGTGTCTGCGTTATTAACACAGATATGATGCA
>CAKZZH010000122.1 GCA_937885345.1 uncultured Lachnospiraceae bacterium
TAGTAACTTCCATCTCCGGGATCTCAGGGGGTAGAAGTTAACTTTTCAATTGAACGAGGGCAAGAATATGAAAAAATTGAATATCAGATCCAAATTAATGATACTTATCATTCCGCTTGCAGTATTCTTCATATTTGCGGTTGTGAGTCTTATTTTACTCATTACCAAGAATACGAAGGATTCTGAGCAATTGTATTATGAACAGCTTTATGGAACTAATACTGCGCTTATAAACGCTGACAGAGATTTCTATCAGGCTGCGCTGGCTGTTCTTCAGTATAAGACAGGCACTGCTTACTCAACCGAAGAGGAGATGAAAGCATTCATTGAGGATTTTGAAAAGAATGCTCAACAGGTTCTTGATAACCTGCAGATTGTGAAGGATATGGTGGCTAAATTCCCCGAGATAGGAACATACACATTTAACGGTAACACCATTAATGCACTTCTTTTGTCTTTTGACAAGAATTATGCTGCATGGAAGGGCGCATATGACCCGGTGACCGAAACCGGAGAATATGCGGATATGAAAGCCAATTTTGAGATCGCAAGAGATGACATCGATGCGATGCAGGAGATCATTGAGGACTATGCGGTATATGAAAAGAGCGTCATGCAAAAGACACTTAATCAGATGCTTTTTAGTACGATTACAGTAATACTTGTTGTATTTATCCTTGTAGCGATATTTGCGGTCTACATCATCAAGTACATACGTAAGAATCTTGAATATATTACTGAAGAAGTTGAGAAGATTTCCAATAAAGATCTTACAAGTAACATTAAGACATCCGATAACGCGGATGAAATCGGAAGACTTACCAGAGCATCCATCGGTCTTCAGGATATGCTTAGAAATATCATGGGTACTTTAAAGGGATCCTCACAAGAACTTGCTACTTCAAGTCTTTTTATGGCAAATAGTACCAAGGAGTCGGCTGAATCTATGAAGAGTATGGATATGGCTGCGAGCGAACTCGCAAACACCGCTACTCATACAGCTGAGAACCTTGAGGATATCTCATCTCAGATGAATGACATTACAAGAGTAATGGAGACCAGTATGGAAAGCACTGCAGATCTCGATTCTGCTTGCAAGGACATCCAGACGGTAACCAAGTCCGGTATGGAGAATGTTGAGAGACTTACGGATATTACCAAACAGACAACCGATGCATTCAATATTATCTTCGATGCGATTAACGGTATCGATGAGAGAACCAAGCAGATCAACGCAGCCAGCGGACTTATTTCAAGCATAGCTGAGCAGACTAACCTTCTTTCACTCAATGCTTCGATCGAGGCAGCCAGAGCGGGAGATGCAGGTAAGGGCTTCGCAGTAGTTGCCAACGAGATCAGAGATCTTGCGGAGCAGAGTGCTAAATCTGCTACAACCATTAATACAATGATCGAAGAACTTAAGCAGAGTTCCGATTATGCGAATGAGCAGAGCGTACTTGTAAGAAAGTATGTTGAAGAGCAGCAGAGTGCCGTTGATGAGACCAAGGAAAGCTTTACCGCAATCGTAGGTCACGTTGAGACGGTTAATGAAGATGTTGCTAACCTCAATGATGTTAACAACAAGCTTGGTTCCGGAGTTAATACCATTAATGAACTTATTTCCTCACTTGCTTCCGCATCGGAGGAAAATGCCGCTACCGCACAGGAACTTACGGCTACCACAACAACCGTATCCGCGAGTGTGGACGAGCTTCAGGAAACCGGCGTTTCAATTCACTCTTCATCGGATTCGCTTGCTAATATCATAAACGAATTCAATGTATGATCTCGGTGTTATATAATCGACACGGTATAATTATTATCCCGGACACATATGTGTCCGGGATATTTGGTTGTGCGCCAAAATGGCCGTAAAACGGATTATCGCAGCTTGATGGAATATTTATTGCCTTTAAAAAGAGGAGAGCGGATTGAGGCGATCAAAAGCGGGATTATCATAATTATCCAGGCCGTGGGCTCGGCATAGATTATGGCCGTATATCCGAGCATGGGAGTAAATGCGGTAGCGAGAAATACTTTACATGCAAGCTCGCACATACTGGAAACAACGGGCATTATCGAATGACCGAGCGCCTGAAGTGCGTTCCTCGATACGCAGATAAAACCGCATACAAAATACAAAATGGTATTGATCCTCAAATATTTGGCTGCATTTTCGATTATCGAGTCATCGTTAGTTGCACTAATGAGCCTGATGAGCCGGGGTGCAATCGTGTATGCTGAGATCACAACAAGAACGCACCACCCCCAGACAATAAGCATTGTCTGAAAGAACCCTTTTCTGATTCTATCGTATTCTCCGGCGCCGTAATTCTGTCCCACGTATGTTCCCATTGCCGCACCGAACACACCGAATGGCAGCATGTAGATCCCGGTAATTTTACGGGCGACGAACTGAGCAGCAATATAGGCGTTGTCCTTGAGAGAGTTGATCGCCGACTGAAGAAAAACATCACCGAGGTTAATGAGCGTCAGCATGAACCCCATGGACAGGCCGGTTGAGAGCAGATCGTTAGCTTGCGCAAAGCCGAAACGAAGGTAGCGGAGCGGAAAATGCAGAAGCTCATAGCGCCTGAGCATATAGGCAATGCTGAGCGCAAAGGAAAGCCCCTGTGTGATTATCGTTGCTATCGCAGCACCTCTGACTCCCATGTTTAATGCGGGTCCTACAAAGAGAAGATCGAGCCCGACATTCGCGATCGTCGATATAAGCAGGAAGATCAGCGTAGCCATCGAATCACCGACGGAACGCAGAACTCCTGCACAAACATTGTAAAGGCTTGAGAATATCAGGCCCATCATTATTATTCTAAAATATTCACCTGCGCCCTCCATCAGATCTTCGGGAGTCTTCATTATTCCAAGAATCTGCTTCAGAAAGATTATACTGAGAGCGGATATTACAATGGAAAATGTGATCCCTATGGTAAAGGAAGATGCTACTTTACGCTTAAGACCTTCGTTATCGCCGGCACCGTAATGCCTCGCGATGATCATGGTAAAGCCGTTCGTCATTCCCATAAGGAAGGAAGTCAGCATATTGGTGAGTGACGTGGTCGCGCCGACACTCTCGAGCGCCTCGTCTCCGAGATACATTCCTACAATTCTCGCATCAGCCAATGAATAGAACTGCTGAAGAAGGCTTCCGAGCAGGATCGGAATTGCAAATACCAGTATAACTTTCAGGGGACTGCCCTTTGTCAGATCATGCATAAAATATTACCTCAATGCCTAATAATGATTAAATACTTTATCACAAAGCGCAATAAACGCAAGCGTAAAAACTATTAGTTTATTGTAAAAAACCACAGGTATAGTGTATAATTGCCTTGAAGTATGTGTTTGGTAATACTTGAATTATACGGAATAAGAAAGAAGGTTTAAGATGGCTAACATACCAAGAGAAAGACAGAAAAACGTAACCGGACAGGGTGCGGGCGTTCACAAGAGAGGCGACGGCCTCGGAACAGGTCCTGTGGGAAATGGCAGCGCAATGGGCGGATCATCAGACAGATCATCAGGTCCGACAAAGCCTCCCTATAACGGTCCGGGACAGAATGCAACAAGAGGAACATCGGGAATGTCCACAGTGACAGGAAGCGGCGGACTCGGTAAAATAAAAGGGCTCATTCCTGTTATTATTATTGCGGTGATCGTTTTCATCATTGCCCGCAATTGCGGTAAAGGCGGCGGCGGTTCGGATACCGGTTATACCGATCCGGTTAATAGTTCGATATCGAACGGTTCGGTGCTCTCATCATTATTTGGTTCGGATTCGAACTATTATAATACGCTGAGCGGAACATCGAGCGCGTCATGGGTTACCGGAAGTGCCAATACCGGAAGCCTTAACAGAAATGTTTCCGCTGAGGCAAGAGACAAATATACCTCGATCATCGGCAACGGAAATGACGAGATCACGATAATGGTTTATCTGTGCGGCGCAGATCTTGAGACCAAGGGCGGCTATGCTACGAACGATCTTAACGAGATGCTGGCGGCTGATCTTTCCGATCAGATCAATCTCATCGTATATACAGGCGGTTCGACGAGTTGGAAGAATTCAGTTGTTTCAAACTCGCATAATCAGATTTATAAAGTAGAAAACGGAAAGCTTGTAAGCCTTGTAAGCAATGACGGAACCGGCGCAATGACCGATCCCGATACGCTTTCTTCTTTTATACAGTATGCAAGCAGTAATTATCCTGCCGACAGATATATGATGATCCTGTGGGATCACGGTGGCGGATCCGTTTCCGGATACGGTTATGACGAGAACAACAAGAGCACGGGCGCGATGCCGCTGTCTTCTCTTAATAAAGCGTTTACAAGCGGCGGCGTTAAATTTGATTTTATCGGTTTTGATGCATGCCTTATGGCCGGCGTCGAGACCGCACTTATGGCTTCCTCACACGCTGATTACCTTATTGCATCGGAAGAGACGGAGCCCGGAATCGGCTGGTATTATACCAACTGGCTTAATGAGCTGTCCGCAAACACTTCTATGGAAACGATCGATCTCGGTAAGATAATCATCGACGATTTCGTTTCAACCTGCTCAGCGCAGCTTTCCAACAGTAAGGCAACGCTTTCGATAACGGATCTTGCCGAACTTTCGCAGACCGTTAATGCTGATATTAAAGCATTTTCCGAGAGTACCGCAAATCTTATCAACGGCGGTAATTACGGACAGGTTTCAAATGCAAGAACAAGTGTAAGGGAGTTTGCACAGTCATCACGGATTGACCAGATTGACTTAGTTAACTTCGCGTATAATATAGGAACCAATGAAGGAAAGGCTCTTGCCGATACTCTTCTTTCGGCGGTTAAATACAATAGAACATCAAGTAATATTAGCAATGCATATGGTCTGTCGATTTATTTTCCTTATGACAGAACTACGTACATTCCCAAGGCCTGCAGTAATTATGCAGAGATTGGTCTTGATTCGGAGTATTCCGAGTGCATCAGAACGTTTGCAAGCTTTGAGGCAACGGGTCAGGCGGCAGGCGCAAGTACATCCTATTCATCATCTGGCTCAAGTATTTTAGATATGATAGGATCGCTTACATCATTTGATTCGCTTTCATCATCGCCCATATCATCACTCCTTAACGGAAGTACATCGTCGTCCTCATCATCATCTTCACTCGGACTCAGTTCGATCACTTCTCTTATAAGTGCGTTCTCTTCAAACTCGCTCACGTCCGGCCTCTTTGCGGATAAGAGCATCAGCGATGAAGAAATGGCGGGATATATTCTGGATAACAGTTTCGACGGAAGCGCACTCAAGTGGAGTACGGATTCGTCAGGCAATAAGTACATATCGCTTTCGGACGATCAGTGGAAACTTGTAAATAGCGTAGAACTTAACATGTTTTATGATGACGGAGAGGGCTATATCGACCTCGGACTCGACAATATCTATACGATAGATGAATACGGACGCCTTTTCGCTGATGTTGACGGAAGCTGGTTATCCATCAACAATCAGCCGGTTGCATACTATCATGTGGATACGATTGATGATGGAACCGATTACACGATCACCGGTAAAGTGCCTGCGCTTCTTAACGGCGAGAGAGTCGAGCTGGTGCTTATATTCGACAATGAGAACCCTTACGGCTACGTAGCGGGCGCAGTACCCGTATATTCAAGCGATACCACGGATGCGCTTGCAAAGGGTTATTACGAGATACAAAGCGGCGATACCCTGGATTTTCTCTGCGACTATTATTCATATGAAGGGGAATATGTTGACAGCTATTATCTCGGCGAGCAAATGGTTGTCGGTGATTCGCTTACTATCAGTAACACCTATTTAAACGGCGATCATATCGCACTTTACAAATTTACCGATATATATAACCAGAACTACTGGACAGAAACACTTGACTGATAGACCCGGGTTTCTTCGGATACAGATAAAATATATCCCGTCCGGATATCCCGGCCGGTGAAATTATATCTTGACGGGTAGAATATTTTAGAGTACAATGCGTAATCGCAGGTGTAAATGATACGCGGGCAGGCCGCTTTACCTGCCCGCTTATTTACTTGTATGTATGCCTTTGTTTGGGCAGATGACAGCCGATCAAAAAATTTTCAAAATTTTTTAAAATTAGTTGTTGACATTCGTTTTTGGATGTTGTATATTAACTAGGCTGTCACTTGAGACAGCTCTTTGTAACTTGAGAATTGAACAGTGAAACAACCCTGAAAATTTCAAATTCATTTTTTGATTTTTTCAAAAAATCATTCAGTAACGTATGAGGTATCGGAAGATATCTCGAAGTTAAAAAACGGATGACTTAGTTAATAGCCAAGTTTATTCGAGTCGCAAGACAAACACTTTAAATGAGAGTTTGATCCTGGCTCAGGATGAACGCTGGCGGCGTGCTTAACACATGCA
>CAKZZH010000123.1 GCA_937885345.1 uncultured Lachnospiraceae bacterium
GTTGAAGCAGGAAGCTCCGACTTCAAATACGAAGTATTAAGTCGGAGTAGTTCACTACAATAAATGTAACGGGGCTGTCACACAGTGCGACAGCCCTCTTTTTTTAGTTATACACCGGATGACGGATCAGCGGAGCTTCTTGAGAAGTTCCTCTCTCTCAGCCTCATATCCGGGCTTTCCGAGAAGAGCAAACATATTTCTCTTATAGCTTTCAACACCGGGCTGGTTGAAGGGATTAACGCCGAGAACGTATCCGCTTACGCCGCAGGCAAACTCATAGAAATAGAAGAGTTCTCCGAGATAAAATTCATTCTGCTCAGGGACATTGATTCTGAGGTTGGGAACTCCGCCGTCGATATGTGCGGCCTGAACACCGTTCATAGCGCACTTGTTAACGAAGTCAACACTCTTACCTGCAAGATAATTCAGTCCGTCAATATCATCATCCTCAACGCCGATGAAAAGATTGGTCTTAGCTGTCTCAATATTGATAACGGTCTCAAACATTATACGGCTTCCGTCCTGAATGAACTGACCGAGCGAGTGAAGATCCGTTGTAAAATCACATGCTGCAGGGAAAAGTCCCTTATGATCCTTACCTTCAGACTCTCCGAAAAGCTGCTTCCACCACTCAGAAACATAGTGAAGGCTGGGCTCATAGTTGGCGGTAAGCTCTACTGAATATCCCTTGCTTAAAAGGACGTTACGAACTGCCGCATAAGCGATCGCGTCGTTATCATCATATGCAGTCTCAAGAGCGAGCTTACGTCCCTCTGCAGCTCCCTGCATAAGCTTGTCGATATCGGCACCGCTTGCTGCGATGGGAAGTAGACCGACTGCCGTAAGAACGGAGAATCTTCCGCCGACATCATCGGGAACTACGAATGACTCATATCCCTCGGCATTAGCAAGGTTCTTAAGCGCTCCCTTAGCCTTATCTGTTGTTGCATATATTCGCTTTGCTGCCTCATCCTTGCCGTATTTCTTCTCAAGCATTTCCTTAAAAATTCTGAATGCGATCGAAGGCTCGGTCGTTGTTCCCGACTTGGAGATGATGTTTACCGAGAAATCTCTGTCACCGATAACATCGATAAGTCTGGAAATATAAGCAGAGCTGATGTTATTACCTACGAAATAGATCTCGGGAGCCTTTCTCTCATCCTTGGAAATATTATTATAAAATCCATGACGAAGGAATTCGATAGCTGCTCTGGCACCGAGATAAGAACCACCGATACCGATAACAAGAAGCACATCGGAATCCGACTGGATCTTAGCCGCTGCCTTCTTGATCCTTGCGAACTCTTCCTTGTCATAATTTACGGGAAGATCTATCCATCCGAGGAAATCATTACCCTCACCGCTCTTATTAAGAAGCGTATCTCTTGCGGCAACAACCTTATCCTTGACAGCTGCCAGATCCTGAGCCGTTACATCCTTAGCGGCCTTGGAATAATCAAATGTAATCTTTGCCATAATTCAACCTCCTAAATTCAACACATAAAGCATTCCATATAGAAAAGCCCTATGCTGCACATATTGCCAAATCTATCTGTTCAACAAATTCTACCATAAATACATTCAAAATCAATAGAACTATTGTATTTTTCACGCACAATTCACATTTTATCGATCATATACGTAAGGAGCTTTACGGAATGTGCAATAGCCTTGTGCTCAAATTCGCTGTAACTCATTTCCGCGGAATCATCGGCTTTATCGGATATCGCTCTGATCACAAGGAAAGGGATCCTGTTAAGATAAGCAGCCTGTGCGATCGCAGCACCCTCCATCTCGCAGCAGTAGCCGTCGAACTGTTTGACCAATCTTTCCTTCACAGCCTTATCGGATATAAACTGATCGCCGCTTACAACCCTGCCTTTAAATGCCTTAATATCGGGCGTTGCGACACGGCATGCTTCCTCGGCAAGACCAAGAAGTTTCGCATCTCCCTTAAAATAAGACTCTTTCATTCTCGGTATAATACCGGGTTCGTAGCCAAAGCCCGTTGTATCCATATCATGCTGAACAGCGTCCGTAGAAAGCACGATATCGCCTATATCTATCTCTGCGCGAAGAGATCCTGCAACACCCGTGTTTATAACCGAATCAACCTTGTAAACCGTGGCAAGGATCTGTGTACAGATCGCGGCGTTAACTTTACCGATGCCGCTTCTTACGATAACCACGTCTTTGCCTGCGAATTTGCCTTTGTTAAAGACCATTCCTGCAATCTCACTCTTCTCGGTATTCTCCATAACCGCGACGAGTTCAGCAACTTCCTCTTCCATTGCGCCGATAATTCCTATCATGATCATTCACCTCATAAATATTTTCATTTGGATTTATTCAAACCAAAAAACATTTTAACACCAATATGAAAAATATGCTATAATTAACAGAGTTAAAACAGACGTACGGAGGACTTCCCTTATGAAGAAAATAGTCCTGACCGGAGGCGGAACAGCCGGTCATGTAACACCCAATACCGCACTTCTTCCGGCACTTAAAGAGGCCGGTTATGAAATATTTTATATAGGATCATATAACGGCATCGAGAAAGACCTTATGGAAAAAAGAGGAATCAAATACTATGGGATTGCGACAGGCAAGCTCAGACGTTATTTCTCCCTTAAGAATTTCTCGGATCCTTTTCGCGTGGCCAAAGGCATTTCACAGGCCAAGGACATCATCAAAGAGATCGATCCGGATGTAGTATTTTCCAAGGGCGGATATGTATCGGTGCCTGTGGTTAAAGCTGCTGCGTCCTGCAACGTTCCGATAATCATACACGAATCGGATATGACGCCCGGGCTTGCCAACAAGATGTCCTACAAATATGCCACCAAGATCTGTTGCAATTTCCCCGAGACGCTTGCCGCACTCCCCGAGAACAAGGGTGTTCTGACAGGTTCTCCCATTCGCAGGGAGCTTCTTGAAGGCGACAGGGCAAAGGGTCTTGCCATGTGTAAATTCAACACCGATAAGCCGGTTATCATGGTTATCGGTGGCAGCCTCGGAGCACTTCACATCAATGAGGCGGTACGCGAGGTCCTTTCGGATCTGCTTGCCAAATACCAGATCATCCACATTTGCGGCAAGGGTAAAGTGGATGAAACATTTTACAGTACGACCGGTTATTATCAGTTCGAATATGTTAACGAGGGATTAAACGATCTGTTTGCTGCGGCAGACATTGTAATATCAAGGGCGGGAGCCAATGTGATCTGCGAGCTTCTCGCGCTTGCCAAGCCCAATCTTCTTATTCCCCTTCCCTCGCGTGCGAGCAGGGGCGACCAGCTTCTCAATGCCAACTCCTTTAAGGCGCAGGGTTATTCAGATGTGCTTACGGAAGATTATATGACGGGGCACTCGTTACTCGCGGCAGTCGATGAACTCTACTCAAACCGCGAGAAATACACCAAGTTGATGAAGGCCAGTCCCTTCAAGGATTCGGTCAAAGTCATAGTCGACCTGATAACCAAGTATTCCAGATAAACTATTCATAAATCATGCAGATAATCCGCGAGCCTTGCAAATTCCTCAAGCGAAAGCGCTTCGCCTCTGATCATCTCGCCGCGTCCGAGCGCTGTGATTGCTTCTTTGATCTGCTCTTTTGAATGATCGATCTCGGGCGAATTGGTCAGACCGTTATAAAGTGTCTTCCTTCTTTGGTTGAAGGAAGCGCGGATTATCGTAAATAAAAGTTTCTCATCGGCCACCTCGATCGGGGGCTTCTCATACAGATCCAGCGTTATAACCGCAGAGCCCACTCCCGGTCTTGGCATAAAACATTCCGGCGGCACATTCATTATGATATGCGCCTTTGCATAATACGCTATCGCAAGGGAAAGAGCGCCGTAATCCTTACTGCCGGGGCCTTCCTGCATTCTGTCCGCAACCTCTTTTTGAACCATTATGGTTATGCTCTTTACCGGAGCGTGATTCTCGAGAAGCTGCATGATTATCGGTGTCGTGATATAGTAGGGAAGATTCGCAACAACCTTAAAACGCTTGCCCTCCGGCGTCAGAGAGGCAATATCAAGCTTAAGGATATCCTCGTTGATCACCTCGACATTTCTTGACATGTGGGATCCCTTTTGGACGGCTGGTAAATCCACATAGATGTCGATACTGCAATTCAGAGTGTTGTTCAGAGTCCCGTTGATGCCATCCCTCTGTACGAGAATGGGCTTACGTACACCTTTGACTCCCACACGGGATAACTTGTACAGAGCTTCGCCCTTCCCGTACTGGAGGTCGCACTTTAACGCCATGAAGCTGCAAATACAGAACTACTTAAAAACAATGTAGGTTTACCATCGATTTGGTTGAAGTATCTATGCAATGCGGAGTGGACGAGGCTGGAAGGGGTCCGGCCATGGGCCCGCTGGTCGTCGGGACGGTTTACGTGGATTCCGACCAGCATTTGAGGGAGATTGGAGTGAAAGACTCCAAAAAGCTCACACCGAAGGCTCGGGAAAGACTCTATGACGAGATTACATCTTCTGCAGACCATTGGGCGACCGTGGTCATATCCGCCGAAGAGATCGATGAACAGAGGAAGAACATATCACTCAACGATATCGAGATGAATATGTTCGCCGAAGCTGCAAAAAAGTGGTCAGTCGATAGGATATTCGTCGATTGTCCCGATATCAATGAATCGTCATTCAGCAATCGCTTGTCGATATTGTTAGGAAATCGTGCAGAGGTTATCGCAAAGCATAAAGCCGATGATACCTACCCTGTTGTATCTGCAGCATCCATCATAGCCAAAGTCACGCGCGACAGGATGATGTCAGATATACAGGAAGAATTCGAAGTCAACATAGGAAGCGGTTATCCTAGCGACCACTATACGATGGATTTCATCCGCGATTGGATCGCAAAGAATGGAAAAGCCCCTCCACACGTGCGTACTTCCTGGGAACCTGTGAGAGAGATGCTCTCCCAGAGAAAAAACACAACATTGGACGATTGGTGAATTAAGATGAGCATGCAGCCGCAGATTCAGGAAATGATCGATAAGTTTCACAGGAAGATGGAAAAGGATCCCAACGTGAAAAAGGAGATCGAGCCTCTCGTCAAGACGCTCAATATCGATCTCGGATCAGAGACATACTCCATGAAAATCAAGAATGCACAGATCTATGACTTCATTCCAATGCTCCTGCAGGAAGCGGATATCACACTCACGACCACTCCGGAGAACCTCCAGGGATTACTCGATGGAACTCTCAGACCGATGAGAGCTTTCGTCCTGAAAAAGGTGCAGATCCAAGGTAAGATCGACGATTTGATGTTCCTGAAGAAATTCTTCTGACGTCCAGTAAACGTTTTATACAACTCGCCCATAGCGATTAGTATAGCGAGGTGGGGTAGCCAGGATATCCCGTCGGGCTCATAACCCGGAGATCGGTCGTTCAAATCGACTCCTCGCTACCATCCCTGCTTTTATCGCCTTCTTTAAAAATATATTAATAATTAGTTTCGATGCTCATACCCAGAGGATAAGATGACATTCTGCGGAAATTGCGGGTCGAATAATCCAGCAGGAAACACCTTCTGTTTCAATTGCGGAGCGGAGTTACCGATC
>CAKZZH010000124.1 GCA_937885345.1 uncultured Lachnospiraceae bacterium
CAGAGATTGGATGCTTTTTCTATTTCTAAAATCCCTACAAAAACTTTACCCTACGCTTTTTTGAGGCCCTGTGGTCGTATTTTCATTGTAATTGTCGCTTTTCCCATCTGCCGTATATGTTCTTCGCTATAATTCTCTTTTGTGATCATTTGTTTTATCCTCCAGAAGCAAATATTCCATCATACATTCCCTAAATTTCTTACCTGCCCCTTTTCTGTTGGCATAACGAAACATAGTATTTTCATCTATCAGATAACGTTCATATGCCTCCGTAAAAATAGTTTTATATTCAGCCGGAGACACAATTTTGGCCAGAAGTTTATCAACTACGATGTCTACAAGTATTTTTTCTATCCGGCTATGCCAGACCTCGCCCGTTCCCTTGGGCGTTTCAGTGGGGAGGCGGAGAATCACTATCTGATCATCGACCAGATATCTGTAATACTCTTCTATTTTAGGTTTAAGCATCACCCTTCCAGGATATTCATTACGAAGGGTGTCAAACACAAAATCTATAACATCGTTTTCCACAGACACAAAGATCGTATTGTGTGCCAAAAGGTGATTAACAAATGCATTCAGTTGCGTAAGCTCAAATACTCTGAAATCAACATTCGGATACTCTTCCCGGATCACAGATGCGATCTGTACTGCGGCTTCCGAATATTTATATTGATAAATTCTCCTTTTGTCGCTAACAGCATACTGATCTCTTCCGACATGGATGATCTCTCCTTCTGACACTGCTTTTCTTAATGCGTATTCTATTGTATAGATATTGCTCTCACCAAACTGATCTTTATACGCCAAAATATAATCCTGCCGTGAGAATTTTTCTGCAGTTGAAATACGGGATAGCAACATGGTAGCAATCACATCCTTTTTTCACAATTTCGGCATTTTTTTGATTTTACTGCCGCTATAGTGATGATTATAGGCTTTCTTCTCGTTCAAGTCAACACCATTTCGGCAGTATTTTGATTTTTCTGCCGTTTTTGCGCAAAAAACCCGTAACCACACCCAAAAAAGGTGCAGCTACGGTCATACATTGTCATAGATCAGCAAAGAGCTTTGTTCATTTTACACATCCCCGGTAGGTCTGGTAATAAAGTCCACCTCACCCCATGAGTAATCTATAGTCAGAATGTATCCCAGCACAATTTCCACCTGCTTGGTGGGAACGAAGACGGGCTGTATTTGATAAAATACTGATATCAAAGGAGAGGAGGTTTCATGTTATGAAACATAATATCAGTTCAAAGCGCAAGGCATTCCTGCCGGCTGTAATTTGCGCACTGCTTTGCATCACATGTTTTATGGGAGGATGCGCTTCTTCCGCCAAGACACCCACTGCAGAAGAGGCGCTAAATTCTCTTAAAGCGGCGGAACCAAAGATCACTTCGGTTACAGTCTACACCGCGGACACCGATCCCAACGGCATACTCGGTACTAAAGGAGCGTACACAGGTAAAGCGGCTTTTACATACGAGGGAATTGAGGGTGACGGCGGAAACATTGAAGTATTCGAAAACAGCGACGACTGCAAAGCACGTTACAATTATCTTTTAGAATTTACAAGTGAAGACCTCGGGATATTCGCGCTGAACCAGTACATATACATGTATGACAAGGCAGTATTCAGAGTAAGCAAGGATATCTCCACCGAAGAAGCCGAGAGCCTTAAAACCAAGATGGATAAAATAATGGGCCAAACCGGCAAATAAATTTTATCAAAAAGCGCGTTCCTACTTAAAACAGGGCGCGCTTTACTTGATTTTTTCGCGCATTTCTATTATTATAACCTCGTATGTAATTTTATACAAAAAGGAGTCATTATAAAATGAGCGAAAATGAAGTAAAAGAGCAGAAGGTACCCGGCTACAAGAAATGGGTCAGAGCAGCGATTCCTGCACTGCTTCTTCACATGAGTATCGGAACCGTTTACTGCTGGTCAGTGTTCAGTCAGGAAATTGCCGATTATATCGGCCATGAGAAGAGCTCTGTCGAATGGGCATTCTCACTTGCTATCTTCTTCCTCGGAATGTCAGCTGCATTCCTCGGAAATGTTGTTGAGAAGGACATTCACAAATCCTCTCTTATCGCAACGATCTGCTTTTCGGCAGGTATGGCGCTTACCGGTTTCTTTATCTGGTACGGCGGTGGTCACAAAGGAAGCATGCTTGCACTTATAGGTATATTTGTAAGCTACGGTTTTATTATGGGTGTAGGTCTCGGCACAGGTTATCTTTCACCGGTAAAGACACTTATGCTTTGGTTTAAGGATAACAAAGGACTCGCGACAGGTCTTGCCGTTGCGGGATTCGGTGCAGCCAAGGCAATTGCCAGCCCCATAATGGAAAAAATACTTTATACGGATGTTGCAAATCATGTACAGAGAGAAGGCGGAATATATCTTATGTTCTTCATTCTCGCAGCAGTATATTTTGTACTTATGTTTATCGGACACCTCCTTCTCAAAAAGCCCGACGGATGGCATGAGCCCGCCAAGGGTGAGAAGAAGCCCGGAATCCTTGCAACACTTAAGACCAAACCTATCAGCAATTACATCGGGATCTGGCTTATGTTCTATATCAACATAACCTGCGGTCTTGCCCTTATCTCTCAGGAGAAGGCAATTGTAAAATGTCTCGGCCTTGCCGCTATGGCAGGAACGATCTCTTCCATCTCCGCGATCTTCAATGCAGGCGGCAGACTTGGTTTCTCGGCATGGGCTGATTATCAGAAGGATCGTAATACCATCTACAAGATCATATTTATCCTTTCGATCGTATTTACCGCAGCAGTAATGATCACACAAGGGATCGTTAAGGGATCATCCGTAACAATACTTATGGTGATCACCATAGCACTTATATTCGTGGTTAACGCAGGATACGGCGGAGGCTTCTCCAATGTTCCCACACTTCTCTCAGATCACTACGGAATGGGTTCGATCAGCGCTATACACGGTATCACACTTTCAGCATGGGCTATGGCAGGTCTTACCGGTAACCAGATCGCAACCTTCATCGTTAACCACACAGGTGAGTTCGTAGAGATGAACGGATATACAGTAAACCCCACAGGTTACCAGAACGTACTTTACTTTACACTTGCGATGTACATAGTTGCATTCATCCTTTGCATGGTTCTTGTTAAGCCAAGCGGCAAAGCCCTCGAAGCCAAGAAAGCCAAGGCAGATCAGGCTTAAGTAAAGCTGCATAAACGATTACCAAATATAACAAATAAAAATATCCGCCGATATGAAAGCGAGAATTCGCGATCAGATCGACGGATATTTATTTACATATGCGCCCTGCAGCGCATTTCATTTCTTATGAACCATAAAATACTCTTTGATAACGTTAAGGAGATGTTCCTTACTCATTGTGGTCTTGAGGAAGTATCCTTCCGGTTTAAGCTCCATAACGGCTCTTACGCTGTCAGGATCGCCCTTGCCGGTTATAAACATTACAGGAGTGCTCTTAATCCTCTCTTCGGCTCTGATCATCTCAAGGACCTGAGGACCCGACCAGCCGGGCATATCATAATCAAGCAGGACCATATCGACCTTTTTGTTTTCATCGGTAATTATGCTTATGGCATCCATTCCGGAGCCGCTGAGGATAACATTGTAATCCTTCTCCAGCCAGCCCTTCTCTATCTGAAGCATGATCGGATCGTCATCCACGACAAGCAAAGTCTTCTCTTTGACAGACTTCTTATCGATGCTTGCAAGTGTTGAAGACAATTCCTTAAGATTTATGGGACGGGGAAAAGCAGCCGCAAAATTCTTCTCCGAGATCAGTCTGTGCACACCGCTAAAGCCGTTCGGATCTCCGGCAATAAAAAGTGTCATTTCGGTCATATGCTGCATATACACCTCACGCAGCTTGTTAACGGCAATGTTTATTTTCTCGTTATAATCTTCGACATAGACGAAAACATATTTGCTCGCCGCAAGTGTCTGCGCAAATCCGGCCTCCGCAGCCTGAATCACCTTAACCTCAAAATCAAGTCCCCAAAGATTGTTGGCAAGAGATTTTACCATGAAACTGATACCGTCACAGATGATCGCTATTTTATCCTTCACCTTATATCCCCCTATCTGCTCTCATAGAGCTGCTTATAGAAACCTCCAAGTGCAAGAAGTTCTTCATGATTACCGTGTTCGATAATATTACCGTCCTTCATAACCAATATTATATCCGCAGATTGTATTGTTGACAACCTGTGAGCTACAATAAAACTTGTCCTGCCCTCCATCATACGAGCGAATGCTTCCTGTATCTTAACCTCGGTCCTTGTATCGATCGAGGAGGTTGCTTCGTCAAGAATAAGAAGCGGCGGCAGACAGAGCATTACTCTGGTTATGCACAGAAGCTGTTTCTGGCCCTGTGAGAGGCTTCCGCCGTCTTCACCGATGATCGTATCATATCCGTTCGGAAGCTTCTTAATGAAGCTGTGAGCATGTGAAGCCTTGGCCGCCGCAATGATCTCTTCCTCCGTAGCATCGGGCTTACCGATGATCAAATTATCCCTGATGGTTCCGTATCTGAGCCAGGTTTCCTGCAGCACCATTCCGTAATTCTTTCTGAGCGAATGACGCGTAACACTGCGTATATCCTTGCCTTCCAGACTAATAGACCCGCTGTCCACATCATAAAATCTTATAAGCAGGTTAATGACCGTCGTCTTGCCGCATCCCGTAGGCCCGACGATAGCAACCTTCTGACCGGCCTGTACTTTAAGTGTAAAATCCTTAATAAGCGGCTTTGCCGGGTCGTATGCAAATTCCACCGAATCAAAATCAACATCACCACCGTTATCCTCTACGCTGACTTCATCAGTCATGGACTCATCCATCGGCTTCTCTTCGATTATATCAAGAATCCTTCCGGCACAGGCGATGGAATTTTGAAGTTCGGTAATGACACCGCTTATCTCGTTAAAAGGCTTTGCATACTGCGTTGCATAGGAAAGAAGCGAGGATAATTTACCAACCGTAAATGCAAGGGGATTCGATATGACCGAAAACGCTCCGACAAGTGTTACGATAGCGTATACAACATTATTGATAAGTCTTGTGGAAGGGTTTGTGAGCGATGAGAAGAATATCGCTTTGAGAGAGCAATTTCTGTATCTCTCATTGATCTCATCAAAGGTCTCCATGGAAGCCTTCTCACGGCTGTATGCCTGAACCACTTTCTGATTACCGATCATCTCGTCGATAAAAGATGTCTGTTCCCCTCTTGTTATTGACTGAAGATGAAACATTTTATATGTGCGCTTTGCAACAAAGGAAGCGACCAAAAAAGACAGAGGTGTCATAAGAACGACCACAAGGGCGATTCTCCAGTTGATAAGAAGCATAAAAACAAGCGTTCCGAGGATTGTCATAACACCGCTGAAAAACTGTGTAAAGCCCATAAGGAGTCCGTCCGCAAACTGATCGACATCAGAGATCATTGCGCTTACCACATCGCCCGTAGGGTGCGAATCCGCATATTTAACGGGAAGATGCTGAAGTTTCTCGAAAGCATCCTTTCTGATATCGTGAACTATCGAATAAGTTATTTTGTTATTGATCGCGTTCATAACCCACTGAAGTACGGCAACTGCGACCACACAGGCGAGTATTATGACAATTATCTTAAAAATGCCGCCAAAATCGACATTACCGGCTTCGATTATTTTATCGATCGCATTACCCTGAAGGCGCGGAATGATAAGCTGTCCCGCAACGGTCACAAGTGAGATGAACATCGTAAGAAGCAGGAGAAATCTGTATTTGCCGATGTATTTGATGATCCTCTTTATCGTATCTTTCATGATGCCACCTCCCTTGAGTTGGTCTTCATGTCGATATCGTAAATCTCCCTGTATACATCGCAGGTCTTAAGGAGCTCATCGTGAGTTCCCTGACCGCAGATTCTGCCGTCATCGAGAACAAGGATGTTATCGGCTCCGGCAATGGATGTGATCCTCTGTGAAACTATGATCATCGTGTAATCCTTGATCGCGTTTCTAAGTTTTGAGTCGGTCACATAATCAAGCGCCGACGAAGAATCGTCGAGAATGAGGATCTCAGGATCCCTGACAAGCGCTCTTGCAATGGACAAACGCTGTCTCTGACCGCCCGACAGATTGGTCGCGCCGGTATTAAGCTCATAATCGAGCCGGCCTTCCTTCTCTTCCACGAATTCCCAGGCCTGCGCTTTTTTAAGCGCCGCAATGATCTCCTCATCGGTGGCATCGGGCTTGCCCCATTTTATATTGTCTCTTATAGTGCCCTTAAAAAGGACCGCTTTCTGAAGAACGATACCCACTTTGGAGCGGATGTCGTCCATTGCATAATCTTTTACATTGAGGCCGTCTACGATAACTTCGCCGGCCGTTGCGTCATAGAATCTCGGAATCATATTCACGATGGTGGATTTGCCCGAACCCGTACCGCCTATGATACCGATGGTCTGCCCTCTCTTAACGGTAAAATTGATATCCGAAACGGCAGCGTCGCCGGTCTCATTATAAGCAAGACTCACATTCTTAAATTCAATAACAGCCGGGGCGTCAGAATCCGCGGCAGCGGCGGTGCTTTCGGGAAACTGCATATTGCTCTTCATATCGAAGACCTGCGTTATCCTGTTGGCGCTGGCCATAGCTTTGGTAACCTGAATTATAAGGTTTGCAAGTTTGATAAGCTCAACAAGGATCTGCGACATATAATTAACGAGTGCCACAACCTGGCCCTGCGTAAGAATACCGTTGTCAACACGAACGGCACCGGTATAGATGAGAACGACCATCGCAGCATTGATGATAACAAAGGTTATCGGGTTCATAAGCGCGGAAAGCTTGCCGCTTACGATCTGTACTTTGCGAAGCTCGTCATTACGGGCATTGAAATTGTTAACCTCATCCTGCTCCTTGCCAAAAACCCTTATTACACGGATACCGTTTAAGTTCTCTCGCGTAAGACGGAGTATGCGGTCAAGCTTGCTCTGAACCGTTGTATAAAGCGGCATGGAAGCCAGTAAAATTCCGAATACGACTATCATCAGAAGCGGAATTGCCACGCAGAATATAAGAGCACATTTTACATCGACGGTAAAAGCCATGATCATGGCGCCGAATACGATAAAAGGCGATCTGAGGAATAATCTGAGCACCATATTAACGCAGCCCTGCACCGCATTAACATCACTTGTAAGACGATTTATAAGGCTCGATGTGCCGGCCTTGTCAATCGAAGAAAATGACAGTCCCTGAATATGTTCAAAGAGAGCGTGTCTGAGTTCGGTCGCAAAACCGGTGGCTGCTTTGGCAGCAAAATACTGCGCTGTTACGGAACTGATGAAACCAACCAGCCCAAGAAGTGCCATGATAAGCACATGTGTAACAACGTAATTCTTATCGGAATTGGCAATACCCGAGTCAATGATGTCCGCCACAACAAGCGGAATGAAGAGTTCAAAAGACGCCTCAAGAAGCTTAAAAAGCGGCCCGAGGATCGATTCAACCTTATAATGTTTGAGAAATCTGAGTAATTTTTTCATAATAATAGTAGTATAGCATAGAGATTGACCCGAAGCAACGCTCCGGGTCGTAGTGTATTATATGAAAATGGCAATATTTGGCATACTTATTACACAGGTTAGTATATTCTAACTTGTGTTAGATGTCAATAACTTTTTTTAAAATTAGATCGATATATCGATACAGTATCCTTCTTTAGGTCAGACATTATACTGAGAAAGGTCGGTCTTAATGGCCTCAGAGTACTTATTAAGGTCAGCGGATACATTCGCAATATTGTCGGTCTCGGCCATTAACTTATTGGATTCAGTAACGATCCTGTCACTCAGGCCGAGGATCTCAGTAATAGTGGAAGCCTGCTCCTGGGTAGTAGCTGCATTGTTGGATGCAACATCATTGATCTTCCCGATGCCATCTGCAATATCTATAATTCCCTCAGTAGCCTTGGCAACATCATCATAGATCGTAACAAAGGATCTGTTAGCGCTTTCTACACCTGCCAGGCATGCTTCCATATCCTCAGCACAAATATCGGCTTTATGATTAATATCTTCGATATTCTTAGTAATGCTTCCGATAAGATTTCTGATCGTAACCGTAGCCTCAGTGGACTGCTGCGCAAGCGCACCTACCTCAGAAGCAACAACTGCAAAGCCTCTTCCGGCCTCTCCGGCTCTTGCCGCTTCGATCGAGGCATTGAGCGAAAGAAGATTTGTCTGCTCGGAGATTGCATTGATGGTATCCGTGATACCGGTGATCTCCTTGATAGATTTGGCAGTTGTACGAATAAGCTAGGTAAGTTCCCTAATAGTATCATTAAGCGTGCCAACATTGGTGGTCATGCTTGCCATCTCATTCTTACCTGTCATAGATGACTCAAGAGTCTCATTGCAAAGATTCTTGATCGTATCAGCATTATCGGAAAGCTGGCTGGATGTAGTAGCAAGATCCGTAGCAGCACGCGCAATATCATCGATCGAATCATTCATATCATTGAGTACAGAGTTAAGTCTCTCTATCGACTCTCCCTGCGACTGGTTTGAAGTCGAAAGGTTATGCGAGATATTATAACACTCTCCGGCACTGTTGCTCATATTTGCGGAGATATCCGCAAGATTCTGTAAAGTGGATCGCATATTTGCGATGTAGTCATTCATGCTCTCGGAGAGAGTCGTGATCTCGTTATTACCTTCAGGAACAAGCTTAACCGTAAAATCACCGCCCGTAATATCCGAAACGCCCTTGGTAACCTTGGTAACGGGGTTGATAAACCTGCTGAGAAGCAAATAAAGAACGATCGCAAATATTCCGAGAAGAATAGCCGCACTTACAAATGTTATAATGATCGTCCTGATAATTCCGTTACTTACGAAGCTTGAAGGAACTGCGCTTACTATGACCCATGAAGTATCGGGAATATCAGTGGATGTAAACATCCATCCTCCTTCGGCGGTCTTGATCGTCGTTACCTTATGCCCATCAACCGAAGCATTCGTATCCATGGAATCAAACTGCCCCGCAAGGGACTTCATAAGAGCGTCGGCCGATGTTGTAAGATTTTCTCCGACTACGGCCTCAACATTACTGAGCAGGATATCCTTGGAAGATTTATTTATGATATAGAATCTGGCATTGTCGGCACTGGAGTCAAAATTGTTCAGTTTCTCTGCAACCATATCAAAGTTGACATCACTGCTGAGCACAACATTGTCCCTAAGCATTATCGCGCATGCAAGACATGTCTTCCCGGTTGAAGCATCAACATAGGGCTCAGATGTGTAAATCTCCCCGTTCTTCTCAAGAGCTCCGACGAACCATGCTCTGTCTGAGAAAACGAAGCTGTCATCGGGCACCCAACCGGAACCGTCAAGGAATTTGCCCGTATCGCCATATCCTATATAAACATCCTGCGAATCAGGATCGGCGGCAGTGATCGCAAGCAGCATTTTAAGCGTATCATCATAAGAATTCTCTGGAAGATTCCTGATGATGTTTGCAGTCTGCTTTACTCTCTCTTCGATATTACTCCACCAGCTGTAAATCTCTGTTGCATATGAGATCGACTCTCGCTCAAGAACGATCTCCGTCAGATTCTGGATACTGTCTGCCTGCTGCTTAATGCTGATCTGGGTAATAACGACTATGATTATCGTCGAAAATATCATTACCCATGCAAGCAGCAGTTTTTTAAGTGACCTTCTTTTTTCATATACACCTCTCCCGTTGATAAAAAGTATATTTAACCATCTTATTGCATTACAGCACAAATCTATACAGGATCATGGATCAAAATCCCTCGGAATATCTTTTATATACAATAAAAAGCGCGAGACGGGGATCGAACCCGCGACCTTCTCCTTGGCAAGGAGACGCTCCACCACTGAGCCACTCGCGCACTGCAAGGATTAATATACTAAATTTGCCTTGGCGTGTCAACTGTTTTTTTTATTTTATGGAAAAAAATAAATGCAGCATTCCGAAGCCGGAAATGCTGCATTTGGTTGTCTCCAAATAACCATTAATGTTTTACATTAAAAGATCTCTCGTCCTCGCAGACGGCAATCTTATCCTTGCGGATATCGTCTATCTCGATGTAACGGGCGCGCATAAGCATCTCAATCATGCGCTCGATATCGCCCTCGCTGCCCTGCACCTCCATGTCCACGGAGCCATCCCACATATTCATGACCCAGCCGGTGAGACGAAGTGCGTCCGCGGCCATCCTCGCCTGCCAGCGAAAGCCCACTCCCTGCACCCTTCCGATAAAATGCAAACGATACCTGACCATAGTTATTTTACTCGAAGTATAAGTTATCGATCATTATTACGGCCAGAGAAAAATAATCCAAAAGCCATGTGGATTCAACAGCTGTAAAGCAAATGTTGTTGCCGTTTATATACATAATGTTTCCGTCGTCATTGTATCCGACGGTATAAGTATTTCCACTGATCGTGATGTCTTCGCTCGTTGTTGCGTCGAGAATCGGTGAATCCGAATATGACACATCGCAGTATCCGGTTTCATCATCAAAGCTTAACGATAAAATCTTATACTCATCATCTTCGTAAGCCTTAACCGTAAGATTATCTGGATATAAAATGTGGAATTTACCATGCTCGGTATCGTATTCGCCCTGCAGGTAAATGCGGCAGTCCACCGTAGTTTTAAGCTCCGAAGAAAGGAACCCGTCCTCAAATTCCACCTCATAGTCCTCATACATATCCGGTAAAGCACCCTCCGTAGGGCCTACATATTTGAGGATAACCTCAGCCTTTCCGTCCGCATCGGCCTGATATGTGATCTTCTCAGTTCCGCTGGCTCCGTCAACTTCTCCGGTAGGGTCTGAGCTTATATATTCAGACTTTGCCTCGGTGAGGTTACTTGAAATATACACGGTCTGCCATAAATATCCCGTTGAAGGAATTGAATCGAGCGATACTTCGAACTGACGACCATTTTCTTCTGAATCACCTGCGGTAGTTTCATCCTCATCCGCCGCGCTGCTCGATGTGCTTGACGAATCGTTCTTAGTACAACCCGTGATCATTCCTGCAGCCATAGCCGCCACAACAAGTCCCGCAATAACCCCTGCGCCGATCCCGGTCTTACAATAATTTCTTTTAATCATTTTTCTCCTCCTGCATGATTATTTTTCAAGAAAATAAAGGTGTTGATAAATATCTGTCTCCCGAATCCGGAAGAAGGACCACGATCATTTTACCATAGTTTTCCTAACGCTGCGATAAAATCTTTGCGGCATCCTTTGTGCCTATTGTAATTCGCTGAATAATGCGCTGCAACTGTTTTTGTGATAATATATTCTTGTAAAATACGGATCGGAGCGTGCAAATATGCAGCAGGATTTAACCGGGCTTATCAACCGAATATCATCCGACTTATCGCTTTCAAATACTCTCACGATCGAGCTTGCAAAGCTTCTTGAATACTGCGAAGTCTCAGGCGTGGACATCCCCGCCCTTACGGATAAAATATACGCCGCCGGAGTGCTTCCCGCAGACAAGAAGCACGGGAAGGAGATTTACGAGAGACTTCGAAAAGATATAAAACTCGGAAACATACCTTTCGCCCCCAATACCGCGCCTTCTGCGCATCCTTCGCACCGCTTTTCGCAGATTTATATAACCGAAGAAGCAAGACAGAGTGACATTTCAAAGCGCATCATATCCGCCCTTAGCGACATACCGGCACGCGAAATCGTTCACTACAAAGATGTTTTCAACCTTGCCCATCAGGATTTTATGATTCAAAAAAGAGAGCAGAGCATTATTCTCGCTGTCAATAAAGGGCGCCTTGTATATCCCGGAGCACCGGTTTGCCAGAGTTTTGGTAATGAGAATTTCTGCTACTGTTCCAATGTCATGGGGTGCGTTTATGACTGTGAATACTGCTATCTGCAAGGGATGTACCCTTCCGGAAACCTTGTGATCTTCGTTAATATCAAGGATTATTTCAGAGAGATCGACAAGCTTCTTGAGGACAAAGGCCGGGTATATCTGTGCATTTCCTATGACACCGACCTGCTTGCGCTTGACGGCCTTACAGGTCTCGCAAGGATGTGGTGCGAATTTGCGGCGGCCCGTCCAAATCTTACGATAGAGCTTCGTACCAAATCCGCCGTTAATCCCGCCAAAACGCTCCCTGTTGCCCCTAATGTGATATATGCATGGACTTTATCCCCAAAAAGCATCGCGGCCAGATATGAGCATTTTTCGGCGCCTGTGGACCGTCGTATAAATGCGGCTGCAAATGCGATCAAAGCCGGATGCACCGTCAGGCTCTGTTTCGACCCTTTGATATACCTGCCGCATCCCGAAAAAAGTGATATCTGCGCCGAGATAAAAAACCTTATCGACGAAGCCTTTACCGCGATTCCCGCAGATAAACTCTACGATGTGAGCATCGGCTCCTTCAGGATCAGCTCGTCCTATATGAAGAAATTCAGGAATGTAAGGCGCTCACCGATCACATTTTACCCTTATGATAACGAGGACGGTGTCCTAAAGTATCCGGCAGAGATTTCCGCAAAGCTCGAAAACGCCGCAATGAGTGCGCTGCGCGCTTATATCTCACCGGATAAAATCTACCCCGCCAATTAACAGACATTTCATCTTATTCATCGAAGGTCTCATTGAGAGATGCGCCGGGCGAAACCATCGGGAATACTTTATCATTCTTGTCTATATGGGCATCGATAAGGCAGGGGATGTTGAGGGAGATGGCTTCCCTCAGGGCTTTCTCAAAGTCCTCTATCGTCTCTACCGTATATCCCTTTGCACCCATTGCCTCTGCAACCTTTGCATAATCGACAGCATCATCAAGCACGGTATATGAATATCTCTCGCCGTAGTAAAGTGTCTGCCACTGTCTTACCATTCCGAGAACATGGTTATTGATAACAACCTCGATCACCGGAATATTGTATCTTGTCGCTGTTGCAAGCTCATTCATATTCATACGGAAGCATCCGTCACCGGCGATATTGATAACCGTTGAATCAGGGCAACCCACCTTGGCTCCGATAGAAGCTCCGAGACCGTATCCCATCGTTCCGAGCCCCCCCGATGTAAGAAGGGTTCTGGGCTTTGAATATTTATAATACTGTGCAGCCCACATCTGATGCTGTCCGACCTCTGTCGTGATAAGCGCCTTGCCTTCCGTGATATCGTATATTTTCTCTATAATTCCGGGGCCTGTAAGAACATCCTTGTTGTACTTAAGAGGATATTTCTCCTTCATATCGGCAATCTCAGCCATCCATTCAGGATGTGACTGGGCCTCAAGATTGATGTTGATCGCACGAAGGACTTCTCTTACATCACCTATAATGCTTGCGTCAACCTTGATATTCTTATTGATCTCCGCAGGATCGATATCGATATGCAGGATCTTGGCATCTCTTGCAAACACTTTGGCATTGCCGATTACTCTGTCGGAGAATCTGGTTCCGATCGCAATAAGGAGATCCGACTTCATAAGTCCTAAATTGGAAGTCTTGGTACCGTGCATACCGAGCATTCCGGTATATTCCGCTCTCGTTCCGTCAAATGCACCCTTGCCCATAAGTGAATCTGCAACAGGAGCATTAACAAGATCCACAAACTTTGCAAGTTCTTCCTGAGCTCCCGAGATAACCGCACCGCCGCCAACGAATATAAAAGGCTTCTTGGCTGCTTTGATCATTTGAACCGCAGTATCCACAGCATCGGGAGTTATGCGATCCTTCACTCTCTTAATTGCCTCCGGCTCCTTGCGCTCATACTCTGTCTTGGCCGCTGTAACATCCTTGGGAATATCGATAAGTACAGGGCCCGGTCTTCCGGACTTGGCAATCCTGAAGGCTTCTCTAAAGGTCTCTGCAAGATTCTTAACATCCTTGACGATGTAATTATGCTTGGTTATCGGAAGTGTGATACCTACGATATCAACCTCCTGGAAACTGTCCTTTCCGAGAAGCGGTACACCTACATTACAGGTGATCGCAATGATAGGAACCGAATCCATATATGCCGTAGCAATACCGGTCACAAGATTGGTTGCGCCGGGGCCCGATGTCGCCATACACACGCCGACTCGTCCCGTCGCCCTTGCATAGCCGTCTGCCGCATGCGATGCACCCTGCTCGTGCGAAGTAAGGATGTGCTTAATCTCATCACGGTGCTTATAAAGTTCATCATACACATTAAGTATCGCTCCGCCGGGATAACCGAACACTCTGTCAACGCCCTGTTCTTTGAGGCATTCAATTACAATCTGTGATCCTGTAAGTTCCATTGTTTTCTCTCCGTTAAAATATGTTTATTATTGTCAGTCCTTAATCTCAAGTACTGCGCCCTTGTCAGCCGATGTAACCATCTTAGCATATCTTGCAAGATAACCCGTTGTGACCTTAGGCTCTCTGGGCTTCCAAGCCTCTCTTCTCTTGGCAAGCACTTCATCCGGAACATCCACATTAATCGTGTTTGCAGGGATATCGATCTTGATGATATCGCCTTCTTCAACAAGTGCGATAGGTCCGCCAAGTGCTGCCTCGGGGCTTACATGTCCGATGGATGCGCCTCTTGATGCACCCGAGAATCTTCCGTCCGTGATAAGTGCAACGGATGATCCAAGTCCCATTCCGGCAATTGCGGATGTGGGATTGAGCATCTCTCTCATTCCGGGGCCGCCCTTAGGTCCCTCGTATCTTATTACGACTACGTCGCCGGCAACTATTTTACCGCCTCTGATAGCGGCGATCGCATCCTCTTCACAGTCAAATACTCTTGCGGGGCCTTCGTGAACAAGCATCTCGGGAACGACCGCACTTCTCTTAACAACACAAGAATCCGGTGCGATATTACCGCGAAGAACGGCGATCCCGCCGGTCTTGCTGTAAGGATTATCAATAGGTCTTATTATCTCGGGATCTTTGTTATATGCATGTTCTATATTCTCTCCTACGGTCTTACCGGTTACGGTGATAAGATCAGTGTAGAGAAGACCTGCATCCGCAAGCTCCTTCATTACCGCATATATTCCGCCCGCTTCGTTAAGTTCCTCCATATAATGGCGGCCTGCGGGGGCAAGGTGGCACAGATTTGGAGTCTTATCCGAAATCTGATTGGCAATATCAAGATTAAGTGTAACGCCTGCTTCTCTTGCAATTGCGGGAAGATGAAGCATTGTATTGGTCGAACATCCAAGTGCCATATCAACGGTAAGTGCGTTATGGAAAGCTTTCTCTGTCATAATATCTCTGGGACGGATATTCTTCTCAAGCATCTCCATAACCTTCATGCCTGCATGCTTTGCAAGTCTGAGTCTGTCGGAATATACGGCAGGGATCGTGCCGTTTCCGCGAAGTCCCATACCGATCGCCTCAGTAAGACAGTTCATTGAATTGGCTGTGTACATACCTGAACATGAACCGCAGGTAGGACATACCATTGTCTCGTATTCCTCAAGCTCCTCCTCGGATATTTTACCGGCAGAGTAAGCTCCAACAGCCTCGAACATACTTGAAAGTGAAGTTTTCTTACCCTTCACATGTCCTGCGAGCATCGGGCCGCCGCTGACAAACACAGTGGGTACGTTAACTCTTGCCGCAGCCATAAGAAGACCGGGCACGTTCTTGTCACAGTTGGGGATCATAACGAGTGCGTCAAATGCATGCGCAAGTGCAAGGCACTCTGTTGAATCCGCTATAAGATCTCTTGTTACAAGAGAATATTTCATTCCGATATGTCCCATCGCAATACCGTCGCAAACCGCAATGGCGGGAACGACAACAGGAGTACCGCCGGCTATGGCAACGCCCATTTTGACAGCCTCAGTGATCTTGTCGATATTCATATGTCCGGGAACGATCTCATTAAACGAACTTACGATACCTACAAGAGGTCTCTCCATTTCTTCCTTGGTCATACCAAGTGCATTAAACAACGATCTGGCAGGAGCTGCGCCCGTGCCCTTTCTGCATGCATCACTTTTCATATATACATCTCCTATAAAATATAATTAATCCGATCATTTGTTTTGCGGCCTTGCGCCGTTTGGTGATCTTCCGCCCACCATAACTAATGTATGTTCGATACTATCTTATCCCCCATCTCTTTGGTTCCGAGAAGCGTCATTCCATCGGACATGATGTCCACCGTTCTGAAGCCGTCGGTAAGAGTCTTCTGCACCGCATTCTCGATAGCAACCGCAGCCTCATCAAGATCGAGCGAATATCTGAGCATCATTGCTGCCGAAAGTATCGTTGCAATGGGGTTTGCTTTATTCATTCCCGCAATGTCAGGCGCAGAGCCGTGTGAAGGCTCATACAGGCCGAATTTGGTCTCGTTAAAGCTTGCACTTGAGAGCATTCCGATGGATCCCGTGATCATACTTGCCTCATCCGATAAAATATCCCCGAACATGTTCTCGGTAAGAATAACATCAAACTGACCGGGATTCATAACAAGTTGCATTGCGCAGTTATCGACAAGCATATCCGTATAGGTTACCTCGGGATAATCCTTTGCGACCTCGGCTACCACTTTACGCCATAATCTTGAAGAATCAAGGACATTGGCCTTATCGACACTCGTAACGATCTTGCGTCTCTTCATCGCTATATCAAAAGCCTTAATGGCAATTCTTCTGATCTCATTCTCGTTGTATGTAAGTGTATCAACAGCCGTAAGAACGCCGTCCACCTCGCTTGTATGTCTCTCGCCGAAATACAAGCCGCCGGTAAGCTCTCTCATGATGACCATATCAAAACCGTCACCAATAACGCTGTCCTTAAGAGGACAAGCATCCTTAAGCTCGTTATACAGATAAGCCGGTCTCATATTTGCAAAAAGTCCGAGATCCTTACGGATCTTAAGAAGTCCCGCCTCAGGTCTGAGATTCGGAGCAACATCGTACCATCTTGAATTACCGACTTTGCCGCCTACCGCGCCGAGGAGTACGGCATCAGAGGACTTTGCGATAGCAACTGCTTCATCCGTAAGAGGAACTCCGCATGCATCTATTGAGCATCCACCCATGAGAATGGGGGTATAGTCAAGTTTGTAATCATATTTTACTCCGGCAGCATCAAGCACCTTAACTGCTTCAGCCACTATTTCAGGGCCGATTCCGTCGCCGGGAATGGTTGTTATTTTATAATTCTTCATAGTTAAATCTGTCCTTTCATTTGCCTGTCAGGCTCACACTCAGCCCATATTTGCACTCATAGGATTCTACACCATATGAAACGATAATTCAAGGTATGCAGTTTGCGCGGCAAGCCAAAAAATGTATTACTGAACCTGCACTTTGCCTGTGTGACAATATACTTTTTAATATTCCGCCAGATCAGGACATACGGTTTTGGCAAGCGATTTCAATGTTGCAACGCAGAAGGGGTAGGGATCGTTCCATGCATGATAATTGGCAACCGCAGCCGCATCGCCGCCATAGGGTTCAACAAGGATTGCGTGATTTGCCGCAAGTTCATCTGTGTAATCATCGAGGAAATAGGTTGTTACCACGCTTCTTCCACTTACATAATGTGTTACGAGAAAGTCCATATCATAATCGGATATGCGCGTTCCTTCGCTGTCCTTGGTGATCTCAACCTTGGCCATTCCGCCGAGCATTGCAATATTATGATACTGTATGGAAACGAAATTACCGAGAGAATAGTAGCAAAGTACCTGTCTTCCGTCAGCTGAGGTAACCCATTCAACAGGCTCAATTACGTGAGGATGCGCTCCGATTATAAGATCCGCTCCGCCATCCGCAAAGAACTGAGCCCAGTTACGCTGATCCTGTGTTGCGGTCAGTGAATATTCCGTTCCCCAATGAGGAAATACCACGACAAAATCAGCCATCTCCTTCGCCAAAGCGAGATCTTCGGCAATCGACTGCATCGTCTCCTCATTCATAAGATCCACAAGATACTTTTTGTCATCGGGAACATGACCATTGACTCCATATGTATAATTAAACATCGCTATTTTAACGCCGTTTGATTCATATATCGTTATGTTGTCGGCAGCTTCCTGGGATTCATGTATGCCAAGTAAGGTAATCTCGGGGTGATTGTTCTTCCAGTAGTTGAGGTCATTTATAATACCGGCTTCGGCCCAGTCCGTTGTATGATTGGTTGCCTGAAGCACTACATCAAATCCGTTGTTTACAAGTGCATCGCCCTGCTCGGTCCTTACCGTAAAGTTGGGCCATCCATAATTCCCGAGTTCGTTGCCCGCAAAGATAACTTCCTGGTTGACCACGGCAACATCCGCTGCAATAATATCATCTTTCACATTGGCGAAAAGATAATCATAGTTATAACTCCCGTCAGCCTGAAGTGCAGGGGTACTTGCGCTTCCGTGCATAAGCATATCGCCCACCATCACAAGGTTAACCGTCGCAGGCTCAACATAAGCAGTTGTCGCTTCCTGAGTCTCGCTTTCCTGCGTCTCGGACTGCTGCGTTTCACTCTGCTGCGTCCTACCTGCATCTGATGTGGTCTCGTCCGTAATGATCACATCATCCGAACCCGGTTCATGTTCGTAGGAAATACTCGTCTTTGACGAACCTGATCTGTTACACCCGATAACAGATGCTGCGCATATTACCGCTATTGCTGCAATTGCAAATTTTTTCATTTCATTTCACCTTTTTATATATAATTTTTTAATAAATTTTTGTAACCTCTGTACATGCTTAAGAATTCATCAGTCTTAAGTTCAATGGTTCTATAATCTTCGTTATTTACGGATTCTTCAAGCGTCAAAGCAAGTTCATATACATTCATCGCTCCTATAAGCTTGGCTGTCGACTTAACGCCGTGAACATAGATTTTATATTCATCATACTTCTTCTCACCGCGGGCAATCTCTATCAGATTACTCTTCTCGTCGATTTCTTTAACGAACTGAGGAAGTATATTGCGAAGTACCGATGCATCCGAGCAGTATTTAATAGCCTCATCGGCATCTATGCCCGGTACGGTTGAATATAACTTAAGCCACTCGTCATCGCCAACAGGCTCCGTTTCTTCCTCTGCCTCCGTCTCTTGAATTTTATCGGCAGAAAGATATCTTAAGATCAAATCCTCAAGTCCCTTGCCTTCTATCGGTTTGGAAAGATAATCGTCAAATCCTTCGGCAAGATACATATCTCTCACACCCGATACAGCATTTGCGGTAAGCGCAATTATCGGAACGGTGGAATTGTGATTGTCCTTCATAGTTCTTATAAGATGCAGCGCCTCTATTCCGTCCATTACAGGCATTTGGTGATCGAGGAAAATACAATCGTAATCATTGGTCTTAACCAGTTTGATCGCCTCTTCTCCGCTGATCGCCGTATCTATCTGCACCTGTGTTTTCTTGAGCAGTTCGGTAAATACCATAAGATTGGTCGCAAGATCGTCAACTGCAAGGATCCTGGCATTGGGCGCATGGAAGCTTTCACGGTATTTGGAGGGTTCCTCTATATGTGTGCTCAGTATATTCTCAAGCATTCCGACAATGCTTCTCTCCGATGTCTGCTGATACACTTCAAACGAGAAGACCGAACCGACGCCGTACTCACTTTCAACATTGAGTTTGCTGCCCATAAGCTCAAGAAGGCTCTGAACAATGCTCATCCCAAGACCTGTGCCTTCTATGCTTCTGTTGCGCTTTTCATTGATTCGTTCGAAGGGCGAGAAGAGTTTCTCAAGTTCCTCCTTCTTGATACCCTGTCCCGAATCGGCAACTCTGACTTTAAGGATTATTCCGTCCCCCATATCATCAAAGTCCATCATCAGGACGACCTTACCTTCATCGGTGTATTTTATCGCATTGGTAAGGAGATTTACAATGATCTGTTTCAATCTGAAATCATCGCCGATAAGCTTCTTGGGAAGTCTGGGATTGATCTCAAAATCAAGCTTTAATTCCTTCCCCTTCGCCCTTATGCTGGACATTGTGTACAAATCCGCAATAAGAAGCGACATATCGTATTCGGCATTGACAAGTTCCATTTTACCTGACTCGATCTTGGAGAAATCAAGTACATCATTAACTATGTTAAGAAGATTGGTGCCCGAGGATTTTATCGTGGCTGCATAGCCCTTGATCCTGTCCTCCTCACACTCTCTGAGTATCATCTCATTCATACCGATAATGGCATTAATGGGAGTACGGATCTCATGCGACATATTCGCAAGGAAATCTCTCTTGGCAAGGTTTGCACTGTCAGCAAGTTTGGCCATTTCTTCAGCATATGCTTTCTGAGTCTCAAGGCTTGAATTGGTCTCGTTGATAAGCCTTATATAATTCTGCCTTTCCGTATCATCAACAAGTTCCACAAGATATCCTATCTTTTTCTTACCCGAGCCGTTGGTGATCGTGCTTATGCTACACTGATAGATACGCCCTTTCGCCGAAATATTCCACCTCTCGGAGGTGTCGCCTTCCCATGAGACAACCTTATCTATCACGGTCTCAAGATTACCCGCAGGCTCACGGATATATGAATCCACGCTGTATTTGCGAAGAAGAGGAAGCGCATTAAGGGCGAGCTTATTACAGCCCATGAATTTGTATTTGTTGTCAAATGCGATATATCCGTATTCATCACGTTTCTCGTATACCGAGATTATATTATAGGTCATATCATAGAGATTGAGCCTTCTTCCGAGAACGAAGAAGGACAGACCCGCAACATTGTAATAAAACGGCATAAAATCCAGCTTTGAATGGAAAGCTCTTTCAAGAAGGTAAACCAGCGAGCCGGACACCCAGGTCGCTACAAGGATGACGGCAGTCCCGGTGGATACTTTATTTCCGCGGAATATTGAATATAATGCAACCGCAACAACACCAACCGTTTCGGCAATCAAAGTGATCGTGTAAACATTATGGAAAGGTCCGTAGGTTTTGACAAGATATGTAACGCCCTTATAACTGTCAATATCTACGGTCGCATAATACAAATCATTATGACCTATCGTAAGTATGAGCATGTACACGCCCATATTAAATATGATCATTGTAAGAATAAACCATCTCGGGATATTCACATGGCAAATATTTGCCACACACAGAGTAACAAAAGCGGGTATCAGCACGCCGCCGAGATATGTAAGAGCATTCGCATAGATAGCTGCTTCAACCGTTGCAGACGCACCAAGCGCAAAATAACCCAGGTTACAAATCGTTATCGTAACCATAAAAAGAAGCTGACCTATATATATGACCCTTCCTCTGTTAATACAGGCCGTAGCAACAAGTTCAACAAAAGCAAAAGCAGCCGATGCGGCATAAAGATATATCATTGATATGTCACCCTATCCCTTCCGTGCTCTTTTGAGTAATACAAGTTGACATCAGCCTCTATAAGGGTTGTCTCAATATCCTGTCCCCTTCCGTCCGCAACGCCAAAAGACATATTCACCGTAAGATTCTCGGCATTATAAGTGATCGATATGGCATGAACGAGTTCTATAAGATTCTCTATTGCAGCCACTGTTGCCTTGCCGTCCATATTTCTGAAAACAAGCAGGAATTCCTCACCGCCCCATCTTGCGGCAAATCCGTATTTTACCATATAGTCGCCGAGACATCTGGCAACTTCTATAAGTACGATATCACCGGCGTCATGTCCGTATGTATCGTTGAATTTCTTGAAGAAATCTATATCACCGATCACTACGCTGTACGGCTTGTCATTACCGGTGCACTCGTAAGCAATCTTCTTAAGATGTGTATTGCCGTATCTCCTGTTATACAGTTTGGTAAGGGCATCTTTCTCTACAAGATCACGGATTTTACTCTGCATCATAACCGCGCTCGATGCGATATCTCCGATCTCATCATCACGCTTTCTCGCCTTATCCGGCGAAGCTTTATCAAGTTCTCCGTTACCGACCGCGGTAATGAAATTCCTGACAGCCGATATATCCCCCGTAACTTCCTTGGAGTAAAATATAACAAACACGATCATAACCGTGATAAGTATAAGAGCGATCACAATAATAGGTATAAACGCTTTAAGAAGGTCACTCTTGATCGCGGTAGAATCCTTGACAACCCCAAGGATTGCTCTTACGTCTCCGTCGGAATTGTGAAGCGGCATATAATATGCGGCAAAATCCTTATCCTCGATCGTTACGGAATCATAGAATTTGGCACTGTCCGATACAGCAACCTCCTTGTATATCGCGCCGTTGAGCTTGCTCCCGATCGGACTGATATTTGAATCTTCGAACACGAGAGTTGACAGCATTCGCATTCCGTATGTGGAACCTTCTTCGTTCGTATATATGTAAATCAAAGAAATATCAAGCGATGTATCTTCCTTTATCGCATCGAGAAAATCCTGTTCAATAGGCGAATCGCCCTTATAGAGAGCCATTACATTCTTCTGAACGGTAAGGGAATATTCGCCGGGATTGATCCTGTCAAGTGCATTCAGGAGAGTATATGCTTCGTTGGTCAGTTCCACTTCAACATTTCTGAAGATAACCTTGTGGAAATTGCTGTAACATGCAATGGTTATCGCAAAAATAACTATGACACACAGAATGACAGCAAGCCTGAGAAACGCGGTTCTCAGGCTTCCTCTCTTGGATATTTTCTTGGTTTTACTGCTGTTTGTCGTCTTCTTTGTCGTCATATTTCGCCTTCAAGTCCCTGACTTTGTCATAATCAGTTCCAAAGGTTTCAAGAGGCTTGTCGAGGATTCTCTCGAGGTCCTCCGTCTCTTTGTTACGCTGCTTTATCTTGGCTTTAACAATACTTCTTACGGTTATCACCACAACTACCGCCGCAATAACAAGCACAATTATAAGTACAACATAGCGGACTTTGAGAGAATGCTTCATCATCTTCTCGCCCGTGGTAGAGAATATTTTACCGAAGAACTGGCCAATAGTGAGGCCGTCCTTGGAATAGTAATAGTTCCAGTATGAAGTAAACATCTCGCAGGCATTATCATCCATGACAGAAGTTATTCCGTCACCGCAAAGATAGTACATCATTCCTTCAACAGCTGCAGGGGTATCACCCTCACAAGGGAAATATGTAACGAGGAAGTATCCCTCATCACCATCAAAAAGCGTATCGTAAAGGTTGTTTGCATATTCGATCATAGCCTCGTCGCTGCCAAGAATCGCTACCGAATCTTCTTCGCTCACAAGGTAGAGATAAGGCCTTATACCGGTCTCATCATAAAATGTCATCATTCCGCTTCTGAGATCGGAATCAGCGGTATTAAACCACTGAATGTTATCCGTCCAGAGTCCTATGTTTTTAAGAGTATCCTTATAATCCCAGTCGAGCTTTTCTCTTTCCGTAGTGGATGCAACGATCGTTGTCGTGCCCGCATTTGTCGATGAGCATGAAGAAAGGGCCGCTCCCGCGCAGCTGAGGGAAGCACAGGCTACCGGTAATACGGAAGAGAAGAAAGAGATTGCGACAATCATCAGAATAATGACGGCAATAAAACCAAAGCAGCCACTACCGCAACCGCCCGAACCTCGCCTGTTTCCGCCGCCGTGATAATAATATCTTCCGCCGCTCGGCCTCGGTCCGCCAAAATGCACACCGCCGCCGGATGAATGACTACCGCTAAAGCTGCTTGAACGGCCACCGCTAAAGCTGCTTGAACGGCCGCCGCTAAAGCTGCCCCTTCCGGAGCCGCTTCTTACAAATCCACCGCTGTGTCCTCCTCCCGAGAAACCGCCGCTACGTCCGCCTCCTGAACCTCTCATATACAACATCCCTCTCGTTTGTTATTCTTATCGCTTAGATATTTATGTTCAAATACATCGATCTTGATCGGCCTGTCATACAGGAATCCCTGAACCGTATCACAGCCGCATTCAAATATAAGTTTCTCCTGTTCCCTGGTCTCAACACCTTCGCAGATAACCTCATAATTGATATTGTTGAATACCGATATAAGGCTCTTAAAGATCTGGAACGATGCATCATTGCCCATACTCGAACGAACAAATCCCTTGTCGAACTTGATAATATCAACCGGAAGTGTTCCGAGTGTATTAAGGGTACTGTAGCCCACTCCGAAATCGTCCATACTGATCTTAAAACCGTAATCTCTAAGCTTGCTTATCTCGGATATTATCATCTCGTGATCGGCAAAGAACAATGATTCGGTAAGTTCCAGCTCTATATATTCGATCGGAATCTTATATTTTGCAAAACGTCTGAAGATTTCCTGTGCCATATCCTTCTCGTAGAAATGCATTCTCGACAGATTAACCGATATCGGGGGCACTTTATATCCCTTCGAAATCCACTCCTTAATCGTTTTGCAGACAACGTCAAGCACGTATTTATCAAGTTCTACGACCTTACCGCTGTTCTCAAGAACAGGTATAAAATTATCCGGATACATCAGATTACCGTTCTCATCATAGAGCCTGCTCAACGCTTCCGCTCCGACAAGTTCTCCGCTCGATATGTCAACCTTAGGTTGAAGAAGAACCGCAATATTGTCATTCTTAAGAGCATTGTCGAAGGTCGCTATAACTCTTGCATCCGACTCACCCCTGCCGAACATCTCGTCCGCATAATGCACACTCGTAACCGTATAATTACCCTTGGACTGTCTTCTCGCAACATTTGCCTTATCAAAGCTGAGCGATATACTCTCATTCGGATTGTTCAGGAAATATAATCCATTGTTGAGGTGCAGGGTGATCGAAGGGAATTTTCTCGCATTCTTACGCGAAAAGCTCTTATCGATACGCTCAATATATTCCTCAAATGCATGTGAATCTTCATATGAGAAGAATGCTATAAAATGGTCCGAATGTGTCCTGCAGGCACATCTGCAACCATAATCACTGTCGTACATAAGTTTGGAAAGACTCTCGAGGAGTTCATTCGCCTTCTGGTATCCGTAAATCCTGTTAATATATTTGAAATTGCTTATATCTGTTGACACATATACGAAATGGGTATCGGAGAAATGAGCCTTGATATCAGCCTCTACTGTCTCACTAAATGTATCAAACGAAGGTAATCCCGTTACTTCATCGGTGTATGACTTATTCATTCTTGATTCTGCCCCTTAAACTAGTAGTTACTGTTTTGGAATACAATAAAATCATCTGCCTTACAGTAGTTCTGATCATTCGCTTGGTATCCCTATCCAGATTATTGAAGCTTCTAAGCATATTATTCATGACCTTGGGAAAATCCTCAGAAAAGCCGGTGACCGTGTCACTTCCGGCTTTGAGAATCCTGAATACAATATCGATAAATTCAGCCCTTCTCTTCCTGTCGATCTCATTAATCCACGCCTTATTAGCTTCACTGAATATTATACTTGCATTTTGGAACTTGTCCAGTGTTTTAAAGGATTTTCCACGCATTTGCCAGTTGATCGCATTATGCTGTGCAATGCCCCTTTTATCGCTCTGAATAATTGTAAAATCTTCATTGTGGTACATAATAGTGCCTACGATCGAGCTCTGCGGCATAAAGGACTGTACCTTGGGCATGATATTCTTGTATTTTTCGCTGTCGACAATATCCTGTAAAAAGCCCGGCCCATCGTAATTATAAATGGCCCTGATCCGCTTGATATTGCTCTTTTTCTGCTCCATCGACGAATACACAGCCAGATTACCGCCCTTGGAATGACCAACAAGATAGAAGGTTCCGTCAAGCTTATTCATGACCTTACGCAGATATTCGGCGCTCCTGGTCTGCGAAACGACAGGGCACATATAACAGAGCTTAAAATCTTCCTCCCAGCCCGATATCGTCGCATCCGTTCCTCTAAAAGCCACAACATAAGTTCCGTCGGAAATCCTGACGGTTATCGCGCCAAACTGCTCTGTCTTCTCTGCATCAAACTCGGACACATATGACATCACACCAATATTCTTGAACCTGTCGCATTTTATCATCGCTTTAAGAAGCTCATCACTTCCGGGCACGAAATTCTCGCCGTTTACTTTACCATTAAAATAAGCCTTCCCGAGGTTTCTGAGTGTCATTTCCTCTTCATCGCCCGCTTCCGGAACCAGACGCTCGTCAAATTCTATATATGCAAGCTGGCTGAATATCAGTCCGTCTATCTCGGTAAACGGACACATATCGAAGGTTATATCCCCTCGCCAGTCTATGTAATCCATGTAATTCTCCATTTTATCATCTCCGTAGTAATATTACCATGCCGCGCCCGCTTCTTTGACAATGATCTCGACAATATACAGAAGCAGATAGCTCATCGGATAAGCCCCGTAAAATACGATATTCAGCCATTTGGGGCACTTGCCGCGTTCTCCATTATACAATCCGACAGGAATGTATGCAAAGGGCGTCGTCCACAGATACCACGGTCTTCCTAACACCGTGATGACCGTTCCACATACGATGGTTATCGGAAGCATTGCAAGTGTCTGCCCCAGATAGGTGGTGTAAATTATCGCCGGCACCCTCCAGCCATAGTCAAGCTTCAGAAAATATGCCGCTACCGCTACCGCGATCGCAACCGCAGCACCGGCTATTTTACCGGGCAGATCCTTCTTCCAAAGGATGTGTATCACATAGATCATAAGCAGTCCCAGCGCATACGCGATAAGAATATTCTGTTTGGCCGGGTCAAATATCGCGTTCTTGTGAAAGAGATTGTACGGAATCTCTGTAAGAAGTGCCAGAATCGCAATCCTCGTAAAATACTTCCAAAACGACCTTGTATGATAAAATCCCTGTATGAGAAGGAACACATAGAGCGGCATCGCAAGCCTTCCTGCCGCTCTCATTATGACATAAGGGACGTTGTCGATCAGATCAAGATCGTTAAGCATTACGCCGATATGATCTATATACATCGATATTATGGCTATGATCTTAAGATGCGTGCCGGTAATGCCTCCGGGGCCGGTGCTTCTATCCCCTTCCAAAATAAGTACCCTCCAAGCTTTTCCAAAAATACAATCGCTGACTAATAATTATAGCATATTTGCTGATCATATGCTATATTTATAACTATCGCAGATCATAAAAACAGGAGATCAAATGTATAAATACGAAACGCATCTACATACCTGGCAAAGCAGTCTTTGCGGGAAAACGAAGGCTGAGCTTTATCCGGCATATTATAAAAACCTTGGATATGATGGGATCATCATCACCGATCATTTCTTTAATGGCAACTGCGCGGTCAAGATCGCTTACGACTGGAAGGATATGGTCAACCGCTTCTGCTATGGCTACGAGCTTGCCAAAGAGGCCGGTGATGCCATCGATTTTAAAGTATTCTTCGGATGGGAAGATAATTTCGAGGGTGACGAATACCTTGTATACGGGCTCGACAAGAACTGGCTTCTTGAACACAAAGACATCCTCGAGTGGAATAGAACCGAGCACTATGACAGAATACATGCAGACGGAGGTCTCGTCGTTCAGGCACATCCCTACAGGGAGAGAGGCTATCTTAACGCAATCCGCTTAAACCCTGAGACATGCGACGCATGCGAGGGATATAACAGTTTCAATTCAGATCATATGAATCACAACTCCGTCAGATATGCACATGACTATAACCTGCCGATGACAGCCGGTTCGGACTTTCACGAGATCGGAAGTCTGCCGGACCCCAAAAGGCATTTTGCAATGGAGTTTGAAGAGCCCCTTTCAAGCAGCAAGGACTACGCTGACGCAATCCTTGCCGGTAAAGGAAACATGGTTGTCGCCGAAGAATTCAGAGGCATGTCAGATGTCATCACCACTGAGCTTCCGGTAATCGTTAATCACAGGTAAACAGGTCCTGCGTAGCAGCCTTCAGCACCTCGCCCACTTTATCGTGAATAACAAGATCCGCCTGCACATCACGTGCAGTCGCATCCCTGTTTATGAGCACAAGCTTATCACCGCGATAATAATCTATAAGTCCCGCAGCAGGATATACATTAAGCGAAGTGCCGGCAATAATAAGCATATCCGCTTCCGTGATATATCTGACGGACTCGCTTATCATCCTGTTATCAAGTCCTTCCTCATAGAGAACAACATCGGGTTTGATCGTCCCGCCGCAGCTGCATTTAGGCACACCGCTACATTCCTTTATGTAGCTCACATCATAAGCCTTACCGCATTCCATACAATAATTACGAAGTACACCACCATGCAGTTCAAGCACGACCTTGCTGCCCGCATCCTGATGAAGCCCGTCGATATTCTGAGTAACGACGGCTTTTAATTTACCGATTTCTTCAAGCTTTGCGAGTACCTTATGCGCCGCATTCGGTTTAACATTCTCGATCAGCAGCTTATCCCTGTAAAATCTGTAAAACTCCGCGGTATGCCTCATAAAAAAGGTATGACTTAGTATCTCTTCCGGCGGATAATCGTATTTCTGATTATAAAGTCCGTCGACACTTCTGAAATCCGGAATACCACTTTCCGTGCTGACTCCGGCGCCTCCAAAGAAAACGATGTTGTCCGATCCCTTGATCATTTCGGCAAGTTTTGTCACATTCTCCGTCATAACGCCACCTCCTTAGCAGGAAACCAGTACACATCCGTGAGGCTCAGCTTCAACGCTGACCTTTCCGTCTCCCGTGTATCTCTCGCCGGTCCACAGATCCGTGCACTCACTGATATCAAGTGTACATGAACTTTTTTCGTCCTTAAGATTAAAATATGCCAGGTATATTTTATTATTATCGGCCGCATCCCTTGTCATCCAGATTGCGTGATCGTCGTCTCTTTCAATCTGCACAGCCTTGTAGTCATTGTTAAGAAGCGCAAGCACATTGTCGTTGGTAAGAAGCTTAAGCGTGTCCTCATCATAGCCTGTAAGATTTCCGCCGAGCATAAGAGGCGAACGGAATATGCACCAGAGAGTCATCATCGTGCGTTGCTCCGCCTTGGTAAAATTACATTTCCACTCATGGCCGAAGCCCTTCCCGAGCTGTCCGAGCGGGAGCATATCGCAGTCGGGCCAGCAACCTGCGCTTACATGATCCTGCCATCTCTCACACCTGAAGAACATTGCTTTAAGAAGGTCCCAGTTATCCCAGAAATCATCGGTTATTCGCCACATATTGGCGTATTTCTCATAGTGCCAGGCCTCTTCCACTATCGCAGGTCCGGGCGAAAGGGACAGAACAATGGCTCTGCCCGATTTCATGATCGCATTATGAAGCAGCTCAATTTCCTTCTTCGCCGAGGGCATATCCATTCTGCAGATGTCATCGCATTTTACGAAATCAACGCCCCACTGCGCGTAGAGCTTAAATATCGAATCATAATAAGCCTGCGCAGCCTCGATATTCTTATCGTCTACGCGAACGCCGTACATATCGGGATTCCACTGACAGATATTGGAGGGGTCGGCAAGATCGCTTGCATTCGTATCACTTCCGAGAATCGCGGTATGCGTATGCGCAGCCTGACGCGGAATCCCTCTCATAATGTGAATACCGAATCGGAGACCCTTCTCATGAACATAATCAGCCAGAGCCTTAAAGCCTGCTCCGCCCTTACTTGAAGGAAAACGCACCTCATCGGGAATAAGTCTCGAATACTCATCCATCATAACATCGGCAAAGGGAATATACTGGTACATATAGCGCCTGGAGCCCGCGCCTACGGCATACCATTCAATATCCACAACAATGTATTCCCAGCCGTGTTTCTTAAGGTTTGCCGACATATAATCAGCCGCCGCCTTGATATCATCCTCAGTAACAGCGGTATCAAAATAATCATAGCTGTTCCAGCCCATGGGCGGCGTAACAGCAAAGGAATTCTTGCCCTCTGTTTCACATTTTTTCATAAAATAACCTCCGCAAAATGTAGTCAATAAATACAGTTTTACAAAATTCTATTTTATTGTATCATTACCTTGCTATGAAAAAAAGACAATATTTTAATACAATATGGACAATTGTTTTTATGACTTTGCTGGCAGGTTTTACTACCTATGTCATTCTTGATACATTTGTTATCGAGAGAAGGTACGAGGTGGTTGTTCCGGCAGACAACGCCGAAACGCGGCCAAATGGCGGCGACAACACTGCGGGCAGATCAGAGAGCGATAATACCGAGCCTTCGGGCGATATTGTTTCAAGCACAGATGCTTCAAATGCCACACCCGGAGAAGAAGGATCTTCTGCCGAAGGATCCCGGGCAGAGGAGTCCGCTACCGAAGAACCCACCACCGAAGAGCCCACTACCGAAGAACCTACCACGCCACCGACAATTGTGACGGAGAATTCCTACAGTGATTACGGAATATCCCTTACAATCGATGAAATACGTTACCTCGATACCGATGTGATCGTAGTTGATATTTATACAGATGATATAACAACTATTTTATCAGCTTTTGCCGAAAATACCTACGGGCGCAACATCAAGGAACCTACATCTTTTATTGCCAACAACAACGGAGCGATATTTGCGATAAACGGCGATTTCTACGGTGCGAGATGGTCCGGCTATGTTATCAGAAACGGTGTTTTATACAGAGAAGAACCTGTAGGATACGATCAGGAAGATCTGGTCATATATTATGACGGAACGTTCGAGGTTATCAAAGAGGGCGAAATAACAGCGCGTGAACTGCTTGATAAGGGCGCATGGCAAGTATTTACCTTCGGGCCCGGACTCGTTGTTAACGGTGAGATCAATGTCAGTGAACGCCAGGAGGTGCTGTACTGCCTGGATACCAATCAGAGAACGGTAATCGGCCAAATTGCCGACGGTCACTATGTTATCGTTCAGGCCGATGCCAGAACCGCAAAGGATCACGGTCTTACGCTCTATCAAATGGCTGAATTCCTTAAGAATCTGGGAGTTGTAACCGGCTATAATCTTGACGGTGGTGGTTCGTCGACCATTTTCTTCAAGGGCGCCGTATTAAACGATCCCACGCCGAACGGAACGGACTTCTATGAGAGAAGTGTAAGCGACATCGTATATATTAAATATCGCGCGGAATAGTCCTCGGATATTTTATCGTAAAACACAAAAGGATGAAAAGTAATGGAAATGGAAACAACGAAGCGCAAGGTTAACTTTGCAGCTCAATATGGCAGGAAAACCGCAATAAAGCATACGATAGTGTATGCTCTTGTCAGCGTATTCTGTTTTGTGCTGGGATATATTTATGAAATGCACGGGCACGGCGTTAACAGCAATTATATGATATATATGTTCCTGATACCGCTTATCGGCGGGGCGCTTCCGTATCTGATACTTATCTTTATACCGAAAACCGTAAAGAAACATGCAACTTCAAGAGTAATGCATTATTGTGCGATAACCACGCTTACGGTCGGAAGCTTCGGTGCAGGCGCCATCGAAATATACGGTACCGCAACCCGTCTTACCAAAGTGTACCTCTATGTCGGAATAGCCCTTACGGCAGCGGCAATAATTCTGTTCATTGCCGAACAATACGTCAAAAAGGGCAAACAATGACCATCGGCGGCTAAGCCGCCGTTCTTTTTTTACTGGGCGATGGTCGTTGCCACCGCTCTCTTCATTCTTCCGTAAATTCTATCCTCGAATACTATACAGTTACGGCCGTTCTGCTTGGCAGCGTAAAGTGCTTTATCCGCCGCTTCATAGAGGCCGTCAAAAGACGTGTCCTTATCGGGAATGCAGGTTGCAATTCCCATACTGACCGTAACAAACGGAGAAATTCCAATATAAGCATGCGGAATCTTCATATCCGCAACATTATTTCTTATCTTCATCGCAAGCATTACAAGTTCCTGATCGGTCATATTCTGGCAAAATACAATAAACTCTTCTCCACCGGTTCTCGCCGTTATATCGGAGCCTCGCTGTGCGGATCTTCTGATCGCCTTGGCGATCATTTTAATGCATTTATCCCCTGCAGGATGACCAAATTTGTCATTGTATTTTTTGAAGAAATCGATATCCAGCTCAATCATTCCGACCGTCGTTCCGGTTCTTGCGCAATAAGGCCACAAAGTAGCCGCTTTCTTCTCAAGTCCACGCCTGTTATAAAGTTGCGTAAGAGGATCGAGCTCGGATGTAAGCGTCTTAGCCTTAAGCTTAAGTTCGAGTTTATGGTAGCTTATATTATGATCGTGAACAACATTCGACGCAACAAGCATCACACCCGAAATAACAGCAGCAGCAACGCTCATGCGAACAGAGCCGGAGCACATCGAAGCCGTAAGAACAAAGGCAAGTATCAAAGGATATGTCATATACCTTCTCTCTCTGGGATTAAGCACCGGAACAAGTGTAAAATACGCAGCCGCAAGCCCGTATCCCATTACACCGCCGACATTATGAACGCATATTGATGAGAGCGCGATCGAAAAAGCCATCGTTCCCATAAAATACGTCCTGTAAAAGAGCGCAAACCGGTCTGTTTCATTGTATTTGTTGAGGAAAATTCCGATTCCGAGAAATACAAGTTGAAAAATCTCCGCAAATATAAGAAAAATCTTGGCGGCAAGCGTAGCCACGCCAAAGAGGTTTGAAAAGTGGACCACCAAAAGATAAATGGGGGTTGCAACGGATAAAGCAATAGAAGAATAGAGCGCCCTCTTCATATTAATGCGCTCAAGCGTATTCTTCAGTTCCTGATTAGCTGACACCGATTCACCCTCCTTATAACTCCACTTGGGATTATATAATAAACCATCATATATATCAACAATAATTTGTGTTTTTTCTTGTATTTTTTTCGCTAAAAACGCAACATCTTGTGCTTGCCGGTCTCCCCCTCCTCAAAACCGCATAGATCCGGCATTTTACTTATGTAAATATTATTTTATGGCTTATGTAAATCGTTCTATTTGAAATATGATTGTTCCTGATCTTGTGATCTCGGTTCGAAATGCCGTATTTTTCCACTTTATTCACATTTTGCCTTCTATAATTTTTATGTTCACCGAAATACAATTGTTTTACATCGCAAATTCCAGGTATATGTGGCAGATTTCTCACAAATGTAATAAAACGCGCATAAATGATACTTATCTTCGATTTATGATTTATCAACAGAGTTATGCAATTTATTTACCGACATTTCCACAAACAGCCGAATTTACGGATTGTACTTAAATCTTGATTTAAGCGAAATGTCAAGCCGGTGCCGGCCACGGATCACAAAAACATTTTCCCACATAAAAAGAACATTTTTTTCATAATAATTTCTTTTTTGATTTGAGCAGAAATGTGCCCGGAAATGTACTCTTAACTTCCAGTAGTTTTACCACTCAAAAAAAGATGCCCTGCTGACAGGCTCAATTATTGCCTACCAGTAGGGCTTATAATTATCCAAATAGAAATTCGTCAAGATCTTCTAAGGCTTCTCGAAGTTCAGGGTTCCTTTCCTGATTTATATAGCGTTCCAGCTGTAACGCTTCCCATTCTTAGGCTCACATTCCATGGTGTAAGAGAGATCAACTAAATCCCACAGGAACTTGCTTTTCTTAGTATTTTTGTGTGTCATAATATGATTTCGGAGATGATGGAGCAAGCTCACAGTCTGCGAAGGAAGTATTAACCGCTATATCCTCCGCCATATTATCCGTTACAGACTATTCCCGTTCCGAATCCTCATTCACTATCGGTGACAGATATGTCTGTGTACATATTACAGATGATCCCCGCCGCAGATCTGCCGGGCACGCAATACTTGAAAAAATCATACAAATAAGGTAAAATATCTGCATATCAGGCGAGCCCCCGGAGGAGCAAATTGAAGAAGGCTTTCATACTAATCACCAATATAACAGTAATAGCTCTGGTTCTTTTCTTCATAATCCTTTATGTAACAAGGAAATCCGAAGAGAACAATAATAACGTCATCACATCTTATGAGAATATGACGCTCACTGCCGAGCAGATAATCACGAACTATCTTGAGGATGAACAGCATCTGTGCGACATCTGGGCAAACTATATCAACAGATCAGCGCAGGACGGCGCTCCGATGACCATGGAGCAGGCGATCACCTTCATCCAGAAGGCCATTGTGCTTTCCGATATCCAGGGACACGTGATCTATGTCGATGACGATTCCAGGGAAGGAATGTCAACCTCCGCCAGATCAACCGATCCGAATGATTATACCGTATCATACAAGAATATCGATATCTTCGCGAATCTTTCCTCTGTAAGCCCGGAAAACGGAATTATTAATCTTACGCGCGCGTATACCAATCCTATCAACGGCGCACAGTCAATAGCATTCCTTAATTTTGTGACACTTCTCGACAGCTCTACCGGCGAGGAGCGGGACGCTCTTCTTATGCGTATAGAACCGGTGAAACTGCTCAGTGAGAAACTTGTATTCCTGAAGGGCGAATACGAGAATGTGGAGATGTCCCTTATCGATAAGGACGGCAATTATATTGTTCACGGCAAATCACTTAAGAATTCTAATTTTTTTGAATTTTACAAATCATATAATACGGTAACCAATAAGGAATATAATGATTTCGTGACCGAGATAACGACCGGCACCGGAACAATGAATATCAAGAATTTCAAGGGTGAGGATTGTATCATCTCATACACTTCCTTAAGCTCAATGGATGTATGGTTCCTGCTTACATATCTTCCGGCATCCGAGCTTATTTCCGACAGAGCCTTTGACGGAATACTTCTCGGAACGGTATCGGCAGGTCTGCTGGTACTGCTGATCTTTAACTTCCTTACTATGATGAGCTACAACAGAAGACTCGCTGAATCCGCCAAGGACGCGAATCAGGCCAATGCCGCTAAATCATACTTTCTCTCAACAATGTCCCATGATATAAGGACGCCCATGAACGCGATCCTTGGTCTCAATGAAATGGTACTGAGAGACAGCGAGGATGAGAAGATACTCTCATATTCCGAGGATATCCGTACCGCGGGCAATACCCTGCTCGGACTTATTAATGATATACTTGATTTTTCCAAGATCGAAGCGGGCCGGATGGAGATCATCAATGTTGATTACAGCTTTGTCTCATTACTTAACGATCTGGTCAACATGATCCAGAAGAAAGCCGAAGATAAAGGCCTTGCCTTCAAGCTTGATGTTTCCAAGAGCATCCCTTCTGTACTTTACGGTGATGAGATAAGGATCAAACAGGTTATCACGAATATCCTGACCAACGCGGTAAAATACACAAAAACAGGCTCCGTTACCTTCTTTGTTGACTATATCACAATCCCGGATACGGATGATATCAGGCTGAAATTCAGCGTGACCGATACAGGCATCGGTATCAAGGAGGAAGACCTTTCAAAGCTTTTTGTCGCCTTTGAGCGTATTGAAGAGAAGAGAAACCGCAATATCGAAGGCACCGGCCTCGGAATAACAATAGCGCAGAGCTTTCTGACCATGATGGGAAGCCATCTTGAGGTTGAAAGCGAATACGGAAAGGGCTCAACCTTCTCATTCGACCTGGTACAGAGTGTCAGGAAATGGGACCCTATAGGCAATTACGAAGATGCGTTCCATCATTCCGTAAGCGAGAGACGAAATTACCATGAGAAATTCACGGCGCCCCACGCGCACGTCCTTATTGTCGATGATACGCCGGTTAATCTTACGGTCTTTAAGAATCTTTTGAACAGGACCAGGATACAGATCGATACGGCCGAAAGCGGAGACGAATGTATAGCTCTTTGCGGAAACAAACATTATGATATAATATTCCTGGATCATATGATGCCGGAAAAAGACGGCATAGAAACGCTCAATGAAATTAAGGAGCTGACGGATTCGCCCAATGCCTCAACGCCCGTTGTGTGCCTTACGGCCAACGCGATCTCGGGAATGCGTGAGATGTATATAGCGGCAGGCTTTGATGATTATATAACCAAGCCCATCGATCCGGACAGACTTGAATATCTTCTCATGAACTATCTTCCGAAGGGCAAGATCGCGCCCGCGTCGGATGAGAATGAAAATGATGATTATGAGATACCTAATTTTATATTTAAGATTGAGGAGCTTGATGTCAATTCCGGACTTACGCACTGCGGAAACAGTGAATCTTATATGTCCACGATCAGGATGTATCTTGAAACCGCCGAGAAGAACGCGCGCGATATCGAAGATTACTGGGCCGCAAGGGATCTCAAGAATACAACCGTGAAGGTTCACGCGCTCAAGAGTACGTCCCGCGTTATAGGCGCTCTTAATCTCGGCGACTTCGCGGAGCGGCTGGAGAAAGCCGGTGACACCATGGATATCGATACGCTCGAAGCTGAGCTTCCGGATCTTATAAGCGCTTACAGGGCTCTCGCGCGTGAGCTTGAACCGCTTAATGACCTAAGCGAGACGGAAGAGGAAGACAAGCCGCTCATATCACCGGAGGCTCTTAAAGAAGCTTATGATACACTGTCAGTCTTCTGCGATTCATTTGATTATGACAGTGTTATCAATGTAATTGATTCATTAAATGAATATACGATACCTGAGGATGAGGCAACACGATATGACGCTTTGAAAAAGGCCGTCGATAATTTTGATTATGATCTTATTCCGGGAATACTTTCGGGAGGAATGGAATAACAATGGCAAGCAGGATACTGATCATCAGCCGGGGATATGGCTTTATGGCTGACGCTCTCAAATCAAACCTGATCAGGGAAGGCTTTAAAGCTGTTCACGCTGAACCGGTGGTCAAAAAGATACAGGAAAAGAAAAAGGACATCGATCTGATACTTCTTATAGCAGGCGATTACATATATGATGTGAGCGAAGCTCTGGTATATCTTAAGGATATCAGTGAAGATGAGGAAATCCCGATATGCATCATGGGATATGACGATGAGCTCGCGGAGATCAAACGCTTCATTCCGGAGAAGCATATAAGACACGTGTTCAGACGCCCCTTTGACGCAAAGAATATTTCAAAGCAGCTCAAGGATATAGCAATGTCGATTGAAGAAAAGAAAAGGGGCAAGCATATTCTTCTTGTTGATGACGACCCCACATTCCTTAAGATGCTTCAGGGATGGCTTTCGGGCAAATACCGTGTGACCGCCGTCAAATCCGGAATGCAGGCGATAACCTATATAGCCAATCATAAAACGGATCTGATCCTCCTTGATTATGATATGCCGATCACCCAGGGGCCTCAGATCATGGAAATGATAAGAAGTGAATTTACTTCAAGCGAGATACCGATCATCTTCCTGACGGGCAAATCCGACCGCGAGAGCATAATGAACGTTATGCGCCTCAAGCCGCAGGGATATCTTCTTAAATCAATGACAAGAGATGATATTGTAGCCGCGATCGGTGAATATTTTAACACCAGCAAATGGGACAACATCTATTGATTCTTATTCGAAAGGAGAATTTATGAAAAGATCATTTTATAAGAAATTAATCCTCCCGCTGATAACGATCGCTCTGATATCGGGCTGTAAGAAGGACAACTCGTCGGAGGGATTCGTCCCGAAATACGACAGCGACACTGAATTCTCGGTCTCCATAGTCGGCAATTATGCCAACTTCGAGTCACTCGAAGCCGAGATCGAACGCTTCAGCGAATATTATCCGAATGCCAATGTCGAATTTACTTTCCTGGATAATTATAATAAAACGATACAGACCACATTATCCTCTGATGATCAGCCGGATATCTATTTTACCATGCTCTGGATGAAGGGAAGGAGCGAATATGAGATCATCTTTGATAAAGCGGAGAATTTGTCCGATCCTTCACTTAATATAGATACCTCCTGCATCAGACAGGACCTATGCTGGACCAATGATTCGGGCGATCTGATAGAGATTCCTATATTCACTACCTCCTACGGAATGCTCGTGAATACGGATATTTTCGACAAAGAGGGTCTCGAGATCCCTTCCACATATACAGAGCTGATGGAGGTATGCGCCGCTCTTCAGAAGTCAGGCTATGAATCCCCGATCATGGGATATAACGGACAAAGTACATCGGCCGGACTTTTCCATACATACGCGTATCCCATGTATTGCTATGATGTCATGAACAATCCCGACAGCCTGCAGGATTTAAACAATCTTGTCTCTTCGGCCGGCGAGATCATGAGGCCCACGCTTCAAAGATTTTATGATTTTATCAATTCAGGTTATATCGACATCGATAAGTGCACTGATGAAATCGAGAATTCATATGACGCCGTGATCATGCGCTTCTTCGAAGGAGACGTTCCGATGATGCTGTGCACCGGAGATGTTATTTCGGGAACCGCCAAGAGGGAAAGCAAATCCGACGCCTTCACCGCGAACCCTTTTGATTACAAATTCTATACTGTTCCTGTTACGGACGACGGGGGCTTCTTCCTTAATGCCGTAACCGTCGCCTTCTCGGTTAACAAAGACAGCGCGAACCTCGATTACGCGAATGAATTCATGAGATTCATAACATCAGAGGAAGAGCTGGGCAATATGTCGGAGCTCAAACGTCTGATCACACCAACGAATAATTTTACACTTGATAAGGTATACCAGTCGCTTGCTGATGTACCTGAAGAGAGACGCATAAGTAAAACAAAGCTCGGCCTGCTGGACGTAGCGGTTATAGAATTCCGCACTGCCCTGTATAAGGTCTCAACAGGTGAATTAACGATAGATGAAGCCGTTTCACTTTACGGACAGCTGCAGGAGAATTGATAAGCCTATGAATGAAAGAATAGTTATAGTAGATGATGATGCCGTTATCCTTAAGACCGCAAACGGCATACTGTCGCATGAGGGCTTCAGGGTTACCTGCCTCAAAAGCGGCAAGCTCCTTCTCGACTATGTTGAGATGAATGATATCAACCTATTGCTGCTGGATATAAGGATGCCTGAGCTTGACGGATATGAAACACTTTCCCTTCTTAGACAATGGGAGAAATCAAATAACAGGAAAGAGATTCCCGTGATCTTCCTTACTGCCAATGATGACAGAGAATCGGAGACAAAGGGACTTTCGCTTGGCGCGATGGATTTCATAAGAAAGCCCTTCGCTGCCGAGATCCTTACGCTCCGTGTGAAGCACCTTGTTGAGCTTATCAATCTTCAGAATGATCTTCATCATGAGGTAGAGCTTAAGACCCGCGAAATAGAAAGCCTTTCGCTGCATGTTGTACAGGCCCTGGCCAACGCGATAGACGCTAAGGACACATATACAAACGGTCATTCCGGAAGAGTGGCTGATTATTCAAGAGAGATCGCCGCGCGGTATGGATATGATAACAAACGTCTTGAAGAGATCTATATGATGGGACTTCTTCATGACGTCGGTAAAATAGGCGTTCCCGACGATGTCATCAACAAGCCGGGCAAGCTCACGGACGCCGAATTCGAGATGATCAAGAATCATCCCGTAATGGGCGCCAAAATCCTTAAGGATATAACAGAAATGCCCAATCTCGTGACCGGAGCCCGCTGGCATCATGAGCGCTATGACGGCAGCGGTTATCCGGACGGACTCAAGGGCAAGGATATCCCGGAACAGGCGCGTATTATAGCCGTCGCCGACGCTTATGACGCGATGACAAGCAACCGCAGTTACAGAAGCCTTATTCCTCAGGAGATTGTTAAAGAAGAACTGGAAAAGGGCAAAGGAAAGCAATTTGATCCGGTATTTGCAGATATCATGCTTTCAATGATTGCGGAAGATAAGGATTATCAAATGCGTGAGAAATAGAATGATCATATTTAGGATCGCGCCGCGCGCACCATAACTGGACCGGTAATTGATACAATGTGTCGATTGCCGGTCCGTTTTATTTTATCTCTAAAATCCTTGTAAACAGGCCGTTTCCGCATAATAGCGGGTGCATTTGAGCCTCCGTCAGAGAGTGATAATAAGCCATATTTCAAATGTGCTTCGCCGCAAAAAGCGGCGGCTCAATCCTGCCGTAATCTACCCTCTAAGTCCGATCACGGGACCGCCGGTGTTCTCGATAAGGGCTCTGGTAACCGTAACGCTGCCGATATTATTATCACGCGGAATCTCGTACATAATGTCGAGCATAAATTCCTCTATGATCGATCTTAAGCCTCTGGCTCCTGTTTCCTTCTCAAGTGCTCTCTCGGCAATTGCTTCATATGCATCATCCGCAAAATCCAGCTTAACCTCATCAAGTTCAAGAAGCTTCTGATACTGCTTGAGGATCGCATTCTTGGGCTCCTTAAGAATCTTAATAAGCATTTCCTTGGTAAGAGCTTCAAGCGTAAATACCACAGGAAGTCTTCCGAGGAACTCCGGTATCATTCCGTATTCTCTGAGATCTTCAAGATTAACCTTGGAAAGCAGTTTGGGGTCCTTGTCGTATTTGTCCTTAAGATCCGCCTCAAAGCCAAGTGAGGAACGCTTATTGAGTCTTGCCTTGATAATATCCTCTAGATCAGGGAACGCTCCGCCGCATATAAATAAAATATTCTTGGTATCGACCGTAGCAAGGGGAACCATCGCATTCTTGGAGCCTGCGCCAACAGGAACCTCTACTTTGGAGCCCTCAAGGATCTTCAAAAGTCCCTGCTGTACCGACTCACCGCTGACATCACGACTTCTGACTTCCTTTTTCTTGGCTATTTTATCGATCTCATCAATGAAAATAATGCCTCTCTCCGCCTTCTCAACATCATTGTCTGCCGCAGCGAGAAGCTTTGAAACAACCGATTCGATATCATCGCCAATATATCCGGCTTCCGTAAGGGATGTGGCATCGGTTATGGCAAGAGGCACATCCAGAAGCTTTGCAAGCGTCTGCACAAGATAAGTCTTACCCGAACCGGTAGGTCCGATCATCAGCATATTGGACTTCTGGATCTCTATGGAATCCTGCGTCGAAGTCGCCACTCTCTTGTAATGATTGTAAACCGCTACGCTCATTACCTTCTTGGCATAATCCTGACCGATGACATATTCATCAAGTCTGGCCTTGATGATATGCGGCACCGGGATATCCTTAAGATTGATCTTGGGAAGCGGCTCCTTGCGCTTCTTAATCTTCTGTTTATCGGGAACCTGGCCCAGATCCGACATATTCATAAAATGGATCCCCGGCATACCATTAAAGTTGAGATCTGACATTTTGAGCATGTCTTCGATATTGGAAGCATTATTCATCGAATCAAGAGTCTTCTGCATACAATCCAGGCAGATCTTGGTATTCTGAGGGATTGTGAGCATTTTACCGGTCTGGCTTTCGGGCCTGTGACACAAGAAACAGACATCCTCATATTCATTCGGATCATCGTTATTATCAAGATTATCAGGCTTATTAACAAGCTCGTCGTTATTTGTTGTATTATCTTCCATTCGCAATTCCTTCTTTGCAATGTATTTTCGAGAGATTATTATATCACAGGCTACATAGCAGTGTCAAAATCAGGCACCCTTCCGTATCAAAAAGGCGCGGGCAAATATCACCCGCACCTTTTTATATACGCCTCCCGGCTACACCTAAAACAGATCAGTATATAATAAAATCATATACCGTAGGGTTGCTTGAAGGTCCGCTTACTTTTGCTTCGCAAACTCCATCGAAACCCAAATATGTATATTCTATCTTGAAAAACCATGTATTCTCATCAACCGCTCTCTTCCCGAGCATACCTATGATCGTATGAAGTTTAAAAGAACTGCCATATTTCTCCTTACAATATAATGTAAGAGTTCCGATCGCGTCTGATTCGGGGAAGTTGTTCTCAAGCGTTTGAAGCAGCTTTGCCTCATTATCCAGACGGTCTATATTCTCCTGAGCGTTCACATAGAGCTGTATTTTTTTGTTGGCAGCATCCTGATATACTATTCCGGTTACAAGCCATTTATTTTCGATTACTTCCTCATCGGGGGTCATCTCAAAGAAACTTGTAAAATCCTCTTTGGAAACGGCATGCAAATATGTTACCGTGTAACCCTGTTCTTTGAGCATATCATCCACTTCAACAACGCTATGATTTACAATCTGATCTTCACTTATTGTGACAGGTGCCTGTGTAGGTGCCTGTGTGGGTGCCTGTGTAGGTTCTTCGGTTGTGGTTTCATCATCCCCGGTCGCATCTTCCGGGGAAGTGTCCTTTTCTGTTTTCCCGGCATCACTTTCTCTGTATATATATATATTTTGTCCACACTTACGCGATCATTGTAGCATGCTATTTGATATAGTACAATAAAAGTTGACAGCTTCTCCTCAAGGAATACAATAACAAAAA
>CAKZZH010000125.1 GCA_937885345.1 uncultured Lachnospiraceae bacterium
TGATGTGACTGGAGTTCAGACGTGTGCTCTTCCGATCTGGTACCGGCAACGGTCTTGCCCACGCTGTTAACAGCGTTGCTGACTTTCTTGGATTTGGCTGCAGCTTCCTTCTGCTGCTGCTTTGCAAGAGCGGCTTCTTCTTTGGCATTCTGCTTGGCAAGAGCAGCCTCTTCCTTGGCCTTGGCCTCGGCAGCGGCCTCTTCCTCTGCCTGCCTGGCAGCCTCAATACCCTGTCTCTGGAAGAATTCGTAAGCCGAATCCGGATCGTAAGCATTCGCATATTTGGTGTAAAGTATGCTGCCCTTTATTATATTATCCCTGCTTGTATCGTCAATGCCGCCCATAAGACTCTTGGGAGGAAGTATTTTAACCTGCTGCGCGATACCCGGGATACCCTTTTCATCAAGGAAGCTGACAACCGCCTCTGCGGTACCGAGAGCAAGGATCGTATCAAAAGTATTGAAAGCGGGGTTCTCTCTGTAAGACTGTGCCGCTGCCTTAACCGCCTTCTGCTCGGCCGGTGTGTAAGCACGAAGTCCGTGCTGGATTTTATTATTCAGCTGAGCAAGCACACTGTCGGGAACATCCTTGGGCGACTGAGTTATAAAATACACGCCAACACCCTTGGAACGGATAAGTCTTACGACCTGCTCGATCTTCTCCATAAGAGGTGCGGGAGCGTCCTTAAAGAGAAGATGCGCTTCATCAAAGAAGAATACCATCTTGGGCTTCTCAAGATCTCCCACCTCGGGAAGAAGTTCAAAGAGCTCGGAGAGAAGATAAAGCAGGAAGGTTGAATACAGGCCGATATGATTGATAAGCTTGGTGGAATCAAGTATGTTGATCATTCCTTTGCCGTTCATATCAACGCTGAACAGATCCGCAATATTAAGCGCCGTCTCGCCAAAGAAAGTCTCTCCTCCGTCGATCTCAAGCGCCACAACAGCTCTCACGATCGCTGCGATGGATGCCTTGCTGATATTACCGTAATCGGGAGCAAGTGCCGCGGAATTCTCCGACATATAATTAAGCATTGCCTTAAGATCTTTGGTATCTATAAGTAGAAGATCATTATCGTCCGCGATCTTAAATGCGATCGAGAGAAGGTCGCTCTGAAGATCGTTAAGTCCTAAGATTCTTGCAAGAAGTATGGGCCCCATCTCCGAAACCGTGGTTCGAAGCTGAATTCCTCTCTCACCGTATATATCCCAGAAAGTCGTGGGATATGCGGTATATGAGAAACCCGCCTCTGCAAGGCCGAATCGGGCAATTCTCTTCTGCATGTCCTCGGAATCGGAACCGGGCTTACACATACCGGCAAGATCACCCTTTACATCCGACAAAAATACAGGTACACCCATATCACTGAAGGTCTCCGCAAGCACCTTAAGTGTGATGGTTTTACCTGTTCCGGTTGCTCCTGCAATAAGTCCGTGACGATTGGCCATCTTGGGCTCCATGTACACATTCTCGCCTTCACTTGTCTGCGCGATCCAAATCTTACCGTCTTTGATCATCTCATAATCTCCATTGTTGTTGATATTCTATATTCGGGCAAAGCGCTTTACAGTTCGTTGCCCCTTAAAATAACCTGTTTAAGTTCATAGTCCTTCGGGGATGCGATAAGGATATCCGCCTGTCTGCCAACCTTAATCGATCCGACTTTGTCATCGGCGCCGATTGATTTTGCAGGGTTTATCGTTGCGCATTTGATAACCCTTTGCGGTGGAACACACAGATCGTTAATGCAATGGCGCAGCACATCATAGAGGTTGGCGACGCTCGCCGCAATCGTTCCGTCGGCCATTATTGCCTTTCTGATCGTGAAGCCGTTTCTGGTAGTGGTGGATACTTTGATCATGTTGCCGCCGAAATCATAGTCCCCGTCCTCAAGGCCGCAGGCTCTCATGCTGTCGCTGATCAGCACCAGCCTGTCATCACCGAAGATCTCAAAAGCATTACGGTCTACGCTCTCATGATGATGTACGCCGTCTGCGATAAGCTCCACATAGACATCCTTATTATCTATAGTCGCGCCTATGATTCCCGGAAGTCTTCCTTGATATCCCGGCATGGCATTGTAAATATGCGTAACGTGAGAAACACCGTTTGAAAAAGCCTCGCAGGAAACGGAATAATCTGCCATACTGTGTCCGATGGATATGATTATCGGGCCGTATATACTCCCGCAATTGCCTGCTTTCAGACTCTTAATAAAATCCATTGCGCCATGCAGCTCAGGTGCAAGCGTTATCATACGTATCAGATTGCTTGACCCATGCTGAAGAAGCGAAACCAGCTCAAGATCCGGATACATAAGGTAATCCGCATTATGCGAGCCTTTTTTGGCAGCGGAGAGGAAGGGACCTTCAAGATGAATACCCAGAAAATCTGCCTGATCCGCTTTGACGCCATCCCAAAAGCCTGTATACAAATGTGCCGCTTCCATAACGTCTAGAAGCTCATCCTTAAGAAGCGTAACGGTTGTGGGAAGCATCGCTGTGACTCCGTGAGATGCTTCATACCTTCCCATTCCGATTATCGAACTTGATACACCGTCGGAGAAATCATAGCCTCCCGCACCATGAACATGAACATCCACAAGCCCGGGAAACACCATATCTTCGCCTTCTCTGGTCTCTCCCTGAACCGATACATCCGTGATCAGACCGTTCTCATAGCTGACGGAGCCATAATGGAATTCGTTATCTTCGGTATAAATATTACCGTTTACTGTCGCCATTGATCCGTGATCATACCTTTCGTTAAAGTTACCGCCCGGTATATTTTACCACAGGCGGCAATTTACTACATGGACTGTTTAAGCTTGTCGGCATCCATATTAAGCTGATCGACTATACCCATAACATTGTTTACGATCTGTTGATTCTGCTCGCTTATCGAATATGTTTCGGAAGCGTGAGCCGATACTTCCTCGGTTATTGCGGATATTGTCTGTATGCTGTCAACGATTACCGTATTGGCGCTGACGAGCTGTTCAACAGTATCTTCAAGCTGCGTTGAATGCTCGGAAATATTCCTGATATTGTCGGCAATTGAATTAAAATCAGTGGCCGTATCCACGGCAACCCGGCTCTCCTCTTCGCCCGTTTTAAGAAGGTTATTGATGGTCGACACCATAACATCGATCTGGGATGTAATATCCTTTATAAGTTTGGTAATATCATCCGTTGCACTACCGGTCTGCGCCGCAAGATTGGAGATCTCACCGGCAACGACAGCAAAGCCTCTTCCCGCTTCACCCGCTCTGGCTGCTTCAATGCTCGCATTAAGCGAAAGAAGGCTGGTCTGATCCGCTACATTCGTGATCATATCGGTTATGGAGTTCATCTGAGCCGCCTTCGCCTGGAAGGTGCTGAGTGCAGCCGCAACCTCTTTACCTGCTTTATCTATAAGGACCGTAAGCTTATTGAGATCCTCAATATGCTGCTGCCCTTGTTTAACCGCATCCGTTGTAACCGTAACATTGTTGTTGATCTCTTTGGCTGCTTGAGTAACCGCATCGATATGTTCCTGGATCTCCTGTGTTTTAACCATCTGCTGCTGTATAGCCTCGGCAGATTCGTTGGAGCCCTTGGAAACATCATTCATTGATTCAAGCGTCTGATCGACAGAATCCTTAAGAGTGTTCATTTCCCGCGAAACACTCTCCACATTCGTTGTCATATCACCCGAAACCGTAAGTACGCTGTCGAGAATCTTTTCTTCCTTCTCTTTCTCCAGTTCAAGTCTCGCAGATCTTATAGCGGTGAACTTGGTACTGGTAACTTCGGTCCATATAAAATATATGACGATCAATATGCTCAGAAGTCCCTGTATCTCCACCGTTGCGGTGTTCGTAACCGCACCGGTCGCAAACTTCCTGATTACATCCGCGATATTAAGTATGATAACACCGATGCCTATGAGCCTTGTATATTTAAGGTCGTTGTAAAGTGTAACAACGATCAACATAGGAATAACATAGGTAAACACAAGATCGTTCTGTGCCGTGAACAGAAGGAATGAATAAGTGATCGCATATCCTATTCCCGTAATATGCTTGACAATCTTGGCCGAATGATCACGCAAATAAAATATCCATCCCAAAGCAAACGGTATAACGCATATAAGCACCGTCGCAATTATGTACGGAACCGTCCTTGTTTTCTTGATAACCTCAAGAATATAAGCAACAGCGATTACAGAGGCAATAATGGTATGTGCTGTTAACACAACCTTATTGGCCATCTTAAATTCCGAAAGACCTGACAATCTTTCAAGTTCTTTAACATCCTTTTTTTCTTTTAAATCAGCAGTCTGCATATTCCGCATTTACCTCCTTCAATAACACTTTAATTAATTATATAAAAAAAAAGCATAGAAATCCACAAAAATATAGGAAAAAGGACATAAAAAACGGGACCGGCATAATTGCCGGTCCCGTATGGGCGTTCGATCAAGCACGCGCGTCTATTATATCCTTTGCGCGTGAAAGCGCACTGTCGATATGCTCGCAAAAATTATCTTTGCCTATTTTATCGGCGAAGCCGGCCTTGACCATAGTCTTCATCGGCTGTTCGTTAACATGCGAAAAAATCATCTGAACACCGTTCTTGCGGCAGTTCTCGTAGAGATCCTCAATGGCCTTCATCGCGGTAACATCAAGCGCCGGGACGCCTCTCATACGGATTATCAGGCACCTGGTATAGTCTTTTAAAGTGATCTCACTGATATGATAAGCGGCACCGAAGAAGAGCGGACCGTTTATCTCATAGACGCGGACGCTCTTCGGAACCTCCCTGAGCTCAATGGCATCGGGATCGTTCTCATCATCGAAATATTTCCAGCCCTTTACCTTGGACTCATCGCTCATTCTCTTCATAAAAAGCACACAGGCAACGATCATACCGAATTCTATCGCAACCACAAGGTCGAACACAACGGTAAGCACGAAGGTGAGCACGAGCACGATAATATCGCTCTTGGGCGCTGTCTTGCACAGATTCACAAAAGTCTTCCAGCCGCACATATTGTACGCTACCATAAAAAGTATGGCTGCGATCGTCGGCATCGGGATCCATGCCGCATAAGGCATGAGCACTATGAGGATCAGAAGAAGCACGATCGAATGCACCATACCGGCTATGGGAGTACGACCGCCGTTTTTGATATTGGCCGCAGTACGCGCGATCGCGCCTGTTGCAGGTATTCCGCCAAAGAGCACCGAACCGATGTTACCGATACCCTGCGCGATGAGCTCCATATTGGAACGGTGCTTCGAACCGATCATTGAATCTGCGACAACCGCGGACAGAAGGGACTCGATCGCTGCAAGGATCGCTATCGTAAAACCGTCCGAAAACGCTGCGGCAATATTTGATAATGTGATCTCGGGGAAAGTAAAATGAGGAAGGGAGCTGCTTATCGTGTAGAGGTCTCCGATCGTATTCACTTCGAGATGGAAGCCCTTAACCATTCCAATGCCTGCAAATACGGCGATCAGAGAAGCAGGGACTTTGTTTAAGTATTTTATCTTGGGCCAGAAAATAAGGATAAGAAGGCATACACCGCCTACGAGAAGTGCCCATAGATTGATGCTTCCAAAGTTGCGGACAATGGCCGTAACCTTCTCGGTGGTCTCGATAGTAACGGTTCCTTCGGGATAAGTAAGTCCGAGAAAATCCTTTATCTGACCGATAAGGATGGTCAATGCAATGCCGGCCGTAAAGCCTGTTGTGATCGTGTAGGGAATGAATTTAATAAGGCTGCCGAGCCTTAAAACACCCATGATTATAAGGAGAATCCCGGCGATAATCGTAGCGATGATAAGACCGTTCATTCCGTTTTTGGCAACAATGCCTGCAACTATAGTTGCAAAGGCTGCCGTCGGGCCCGCGATCTGCACCCTGCTGCCACCGAAAAATGCAATAAGAAATCCCGCAACTATCGCGGTGTAAATACCCTGCTCAGGTCCGACGCCCGATGCAAGCGCAAGTGCGATCGAGAGAGGAAGTGCGATTATCGCAACAATGATTCCCGAAATCACGTCCTTGCCGAACTGCCCTGCAGAATAGTTCTTCATTACCGAAAAAAGCTTCGGTTTAAGTTTTTCCTTGCTGTTCATTTTCTCTTTCCCATTCCCGTAAAATTATCATTTTGCTGATAAAGCGAAGATATTGTAGCAGATAAAGTCAAGGAATGGAATCTGCAAATTATACAAATTATCGAAGAATTACAACGGATAGTGTGGACATATTGTGAACCCGGCGAGGAGCGGTTATCCGTTCATCGGATATCCCTCTTCATCCTGGCGCGGAAAATAAGTACCGCCGGTATGTATATCAGAAGGCCCGATAAAACGCACACCAAAGCGCACCTTAGAAAACCGTCATACGAGCCGGCAAGGGGCATTCTTGCGAATTTTACGCCGTAATAGAAAGGGAGCGCACAAGCAACGTCCCTTATCGCGCCGCCCATATTATCGACATCCATCCATATTCCGCCGAGCATTCCGGCAGCAGAGATGAGTATCGAACCGATTCCCGGAGCCGCCTTGTCACTCAAAAGAGTTCCGAAAATAATACCCAGTCCGATAAAGAAAAACACCGAAGGTATAAGTGCTGCCATTGACAGAAGCGCACCGGTAACCGGATAATCATTTCCGTTTATCGCAGCGATCACCAAACCCGCTCCGTAGCATATCACCATCTGAATAAGCGAGAGAGCAAAGACAGGAAGCGTGTACCCGACAATATAATCCGCAGGCTTCATCGGCGATGAATAAAGCCTCAGAAGAAGGGATGTCTGGCGGTCCTTTGAAACCTGGATCTCAGTAAAAAGCATCACAAAGCAAAGTCCGAAATATGCCACTCCGGGAGTAAGATTCTGTATGTGAAACGAAGTCACATTTGCATGCGCCGGGATGCTGCGGTCAACAATGCTCATAATTATCAGCATAACGATCGGAAAGCCAAGGCAGAAAATATAACTGAGCGGCTCCCTCAGGATTTCTTTTAATGTCCTTTTTGCAAAAACAATACCTTTCATCTCCGCCCTCCTTACATTTCTTCCACGATCTTAACAAAAGCATCCTCGAGCGTATCGGTCTGTGAAAGTTTCTTAAGTTCATCGAGTGTACCGGCTGCTTTAAGATTGCCCCCGGCCATGACCGCTATCTCATCCGACAGTGCCTCGGCCTCCTCCATATAGTGAGTGGTGAGGATGATCGTTATTTTACCCTTTAAGGCTTCGATCTCCTTCCAAAGACTCCGTCTTGCAAGCACGTCAAGGCCTAGTGTGGGCTCATCCAGATACAGAACCTGCGGCTGCGTAATGAGCGCCATTGCGAGGCTGACCTTCCTCTGCCAGCCGCCCGAAAAAGTCTTGGCTTTAACCTTTTCCACTTCTTTAAGGGTAAAATGCTCTATCATCCTGCCGGCAGCAAGCCTGCTCTTTTCTCCGTCCATACCATATATACCTGCGATAAATTCAAGGTTTTCGCGAACGGTAAGGTTAGGCGCGATCGAGGTTTCCTGAGGCGAGAGACTGCTTATTCTTTTGATCTTATCAAGGTCTGTCAGAATGCTGCATCCCATAACCGACGCGTCGCCCGCAGTCGGCTTTGTGAGTCCCGTAAGCATTCTTATAGTCGTCGTTTTGCCTGCCCCGTTAACACCCAGGATCGAGAAAAGACTTCCCGTTTTTACTTTAATATTCAGCTCATTTACCGCTCTTTTGGCACCAAAATCCTTGCAAAGCCCTTTAATTTCAATGCTGTACTCCACTTTCACCGCTCCCTTCCATAAGGTGGTTGTTTATTTCCTTTATATTTCTTTCGCATATTTTATATTGAATGATCCAGCAGCAGGCATAGGTCAGAAGCATGCTCGCCATAGTCGTGATCGCCGACTGCGGATACTTGAAGATTTCCCATAAGAAGCCGCCGATCGGGATCCAGACCGCAAGCAATATCAGCAGATATAAAATACTCTGAACAACAAGTCCGGGTTTCTTAAGTTCAAATATCGCCGTACCCGCGCCTGCCGTACCGCTCAGGATACCGATCAGAAGAAGTTCAACGGCAAAGGCCTTAAGAGTCGAGTCAAATCTTGCCAGATATTCCGGAAGCATCGGCTCTTTGCCGGTTATGCTCATAACGATCAGCTGCACGATAAGTACGATCGCAATTGAATAACAGAAGCTGTTTATAAATTTGATCAATGCCTTTTTCATACTATTTACCTCCCAGCAAAGCTTCCTTGATAGTCTTGACGTAACGCCTTGAAACATAGGTTTCGTCACCGTTCTTCAAAGTGAGCCTGATAGTGCCTGAAATGCTCATATCCAGCCTCTTGATATAATCCGAATTGATCATCTCGGAATTGGATATTCTGATAAATGTCCCCGATGGCAGCCTTTCTTCGAGCGAGTATAACCGTTCCTTTACCTCATAGCTTTGCTCGCGCGTCCTGACATATACTTTTTTGTTCTCGGAATAGATGCGGACAATCTGCGCATAAGTAAGCCTTACAGCCTCCCCGCCGCTATAAGCGGTTATCACGCTTCCCGTAAGATTTAAGATCCCCTGATACAATTCGACAAGTTCCTCATTTTTGTCCCTGCCGCACAGGTGGATCTCGTTTTCTTTGTATATTTCCTGTATATCGTATTTTATCTTCATAAGCACCTCACTTGATCATTCTTGCATTTGGGAAATGTAAAATCAACCCTTTTAGGACAGTCGGTCGTTTTGGCACGATAAGTGGTCAAAAAAAGAGGCTCGCAATGAGTCTCTTTTCAGGTCGGCTTATCTACATTATTTACGAAGATTCAAATAGAAGATTAGTATAACCAAGGGGGGCAAAGTTCGCCAAAAACTTTGCGCTTTTATTACAATTCCGGTCATAGATACTTTGTGCTTTTATTACAATTTCTGCCACAAATACCTTGCGCTTTTTTATTGTTATGGTGTATAATTGCCTTAAATTCAAGGTTTTGAGGTGAAGTTTCATGGAGATAAAAAGAGATATATACGATCAGATTTTGAATTGGAAAAATAGTACAAACGGAAAGAAGGCACTTCTGATAGAAGGTGCCCGTCGAATAGGAAAATCTACTATAGTCGAGAAATTCGGTAAAAGCGAATACAAATCATATATAATGATAGATTTTAACAAAGCCAGTAAGAAAGTTATAAATCTATTTAACGATATGAACAACCTTGATGTGTTCTTTCAGACGCTATCACTTGAATACAACACTAGGCTTTATCCTCGTGAATCTTTGATTATATTTGATGAAGTGCAGAAATGCCCAAAAGCAAGGGAATCCATTAAGTATTTAGTACAAGACGGAAGATATGACTACATAGAGACCGGATCACTTATCTCCATTAAAGAAAATGTTGAAGGAATCACTCTTCCATCTGAGGAACGCAAGATTAAAATGTATCCTCTCACCTTCAATGAATATATGTGTTTCATGGGTGAAGAATTATTACTGGAATACATTGCTGATTGCTGGGAAAAGAAAGTCCCACTCGACAATAAAATGCACACGAAAGCCATGCACCTCTACAAAGAGTATATGCTTGTCGGCGGTATGCCTCAGTCGGTATTGGCTTTTCTTGAAAACGGAAGAGACTTTGCTGCGTCGGATGTTGAAAAAAGAGATATTCTGGATCTTTACAGAGATGATATAAAAAAAGCCGCAAAGAAATATAAGTCAAAGGTATCTGCCATATTTGAAAGTATCCCCGGATATCTTTCATCCCATGAAAAAAGAGTAATTCTCAGCAGCATCACTGGCAGCAGTGACTCAGACAGATATGACGAACCATTCTTCTGGCTTGATGACTCTATGATATGCAACCTGTGCTACAAATGTAATGATCCTAATGTCGGTCTCGCACTAAACAAAAATGATTCATATGTAAAATGTTACATGGGCGATACCGGTTTATTGGTTAGTCTCGCATTCAGCGAAAATGAGCTTGCCGATTATGATCTATACAAACAGATCATGAATGGAAAACTGTCGCTCAACGAAGGCATGTTATACGAAAATATGATTGCACAGATGCTGGTTTCAAAGGGTAAGAAATTATATTTCTATACAAGATATAATCAGGAAAAACATAGAAATGACATAGAGACAGATTTTCTCCTCTCTAATGAAAGCAAAACTAATTACAAAGTAAATCCTATAGAGGTAAAGTCTTCTAAGAATTATACGACAAAATCATTGGAAAAGTTTAAAGAAGTCTTTGGAAATAAAGTGGATAATCAGATGATCATACACCCGAAGATTTTCAGCATAGACGAAAATATCACAAAGATACCGCCTTATATGGTCTGGATTGCATTATAGAAATAATTGAAGAATTGCCTCGGGGGTCCCTTAGGGGCAATGTCATTAAGTTTACATTGACAAATTAAGGGAATAACCCCAAAATCATCAAGAGCGATGGAGATATTTATATCTTCAATCGCTCTTCTGATATAGAGATCTTTGTTTGTCATCTTAACTTAATGACATTGCCCGTTTGGGCTCATCTTATTTTCCGCTGTCTGATGGCATTGATTATTATCTATCGATTTCTTTTTAAATTACGATAACAACTATACAAGCCTGTGATTGATTATTCTGTAACCCTTCTTCTCTTAACAACGAAGAATGCACATGCACCCGATAATGCGAAGAAGATTACTGCATAAGGAAGTACATCACCAACAGTGTTATCCACAGCTTCTGCGCCATTTACAACTATAGCATCTCCAACCTTGTAATCAGCGATATTCTTTACCTTGCTACCACTGATATTAACCTGATAACCAAACGCCTGAACAACATCGGAATCTTTAGCATCTGCAATATCCTTAGTTGTATCAAAAGTCAGGGTGCCTTCTCCGGCCATTGTATCGCCAACCGAATGCCAGCTCCAGCCCTCTCCGGTCATACAATAGATTGAAACGTCGATATTTTCCGCACCGACATCGCCACTGTCGTTTACATATTTAATTCCTTCAAGAACGACTGAACTGTAAAGCTTACGAAGCTGTGCAACTGTCGTTTTACCCGGCTCAAAGCCTTCAAGTTCAAGTACAAAATTCTCCTGTGCAGCTAAACCGCTCTCATCCCAGGTAACCTCAGCAAATTTGATTGTTACCGGATCAGTAGGGAAAGTAAACTTGGCAACTTCCGGTGTAGCAAGTTCAAATGTTTCTGTTGTAAAATCTCCGCCCTCATAATCAGCGACATAAATCGCATATGTAGTGTCTTTTGCGATAGTTACGTCTGTAATGCTTCCCGAAAAAGCTCCGTCAACAACCGCGAATGACTTCATTGTGATAATCTTGGTTCCTGCCTCATCGGTTGACAGCTCCTTAAAGCAATCATTGAACACAAGATCCTCAGGAAGCTGAAAGAAGTTGAAATGCTTCCCGGCACCACCATGAAAAAACTCATAGCCATGCACTCATATCACCACCTCCCGACCTGAAAACTTGTCCTTCGGAAGTGGCTTCTGTCGAAACACCTCATTATCGGTCTTCCCATAAGGACATGTGGCAAACAGGCATCTGCGGTACTTGAAGTCCGGATGGAAATAGCAGCAGTTCCTGCACCTGGGAGCCGTCTTGTTCCGGTCCACTGTCACCTCGTGCTTCATGAGGTCTCTGTAGAAGTTCAATCCTCCATTCTCACGCATTGACCGGCACCTCCATCTTCGTCTTAAAGACCTCGTTCATGCATTTCTTCATGCAGAAGCTGACGCAGGGGCCATAGCAGCAGCCGTCACAGGGCGATTTCTTTTTCGGAGACTCAGCCAGGTAGTAGCAGTTCTCCTTCTTGAGAGAGCACCCTGCCTTTCGGTTCTTCCAGAAGAAACAGCCTCTGCAGCTTTTGGGACGGTCAGCGAAGTAACGCACGCCGTCGATTACGATCGTTTCTTTTTCCATCGAATAATCCTCCTTTTTCATGATGGTTCTGCAGAGCCTGCAGAAATGAAGAAAGCCCGGCTACCGTTTCGTACAGCAACCGGGCTATGTATGGAGGCTTTTCTTCTGGGAAGACAAAGACGCCCGGCAGGAAGAACTTTCTGCTGAGCGCCTAAACGCGGATAAAGCCGGATCAGAAATGTCGGATTCCGTCAGAATCCGTCAAACGTTCCTTTTCCGTAATATGGGGTCATTTTAGTGGCCTGAGACAATTATTTGAGGAGACAGGATCGGAGCCAGAAATGAGCACAAGGACACTTCTTGCTCTCGCTCATTTTCATTTTTTTGTCTCATTCATTAACTATTGTCTCAGCATTAACTACTAAATTCCCGATAAAATCCATGATTCGCCATCAAAAGCCATCAAAGATTCACGGGCATGAAAAGACCCCGGAAATGGCGTATTTCCGGGGTTTTTCGACTCTTGTTGGGTCTGATTAACGCTTCGAGAACTGAGGCGCTCTGCGCGCGGCCTTCAAGCCATACTTCTTACGCTCTTTCATTCTGGAATCTCTTGTTAAAAATCCTGCTGCCTTGAGAACCGGTCTGAAGTCTGCATCAGCCTTAATAAGAGCTCTTGAAATACCGTGTCTTACGGCACCTGCCTGGCCTGTTGTTCCGCCACCGTGAACATTAACCTCAACATCATACTTGTCTGTTGTCTCAGTTGCTACAAGGGGTTGACGAACTACAACCTTGAGTGTCTCAAGACCGAAGTACTCATCAATATCTCTCTTATTAATTGTGATCTTACCTGTTCCGGGGAATATATATACTCTCGCAACACTGCTCTTTCTTCTACCTGTTCCGTAGAACTTAACCTTTGCTGCTTTCTTTGCTGGCATTGTCTAATCCTCCCTCTTAAAACTCTAATACTTCAGGCTTCTGAGCCTGCTGTTCATGCTCAGGACCTGCATATACGTGAAGCTTTGTGTACATCTGATCACCAAGCTTGCCCTTAGGGAGCATGCCCTTAACTGCGTGCTCGATAACTCTCTCGGGATGCTTTGCAAGCATTTCTCTGAGGGTTGTCTCCTTAAGTCCGCCTACCCAGCCTGAATGTCTGTAGTAAACCTTCTCATCGAGCTTCTTACCTGTAACCTTAACCTTCTCAGCATTAACAACGATCACATAATCGCCTGTGTCAGCACTGGGTGTATAAATAGGCTTGTTCTTACCTCTAAGAACCTTAGCAACTTCTGACGAAAGACGTCCGAGTGTGTACTTAGAAGCATCAACAACATACCACTTTCTCTCAACCGTTTTGGGGTTGGCCATAAGTGTCTTCATTGGTATTCCTCCTGTAAAACTATGTATCAAATTAGCATTCTATATCGAAAACTGCCCACCGGGGCTATGGTTTGACAGTATTTCTCCTATGCCACATTTACGGATTTTATCACACGGAGTCGGGTGTGTCAAGAAACTTTTTAATATTTTTACAAAATATTTTCAATCCCCTGCGCTGCCCGATTTTATGGGGGTTCTCCGCGGTAAAATACTATTTCGCGGTAACGGTCTCAAGCGCGATCTTGATCATATTGGTGAAGGATGTCTGGCGCTCCTCTGCCGTTGCAGCCTCACCCGTAACCGTAGAATCCGAGACTGTAAGGATTGCAAGCGCGTTAGCGCCACCCGCTGCAGCATTTGCGTAAAGTGCGGCCGCTTCCATTTCAACAGCAAGGCAGCCCATCTCGTTCCACTTTGTACCGAAATTGGCCTCTCTTCCGATTGCATAGAAATTATCGGAGGTCAGGACATTTCCGACATGTGCTTTGATGCCGAGAGCCTTCGAAGCCTCAACAGCCTTCGAAAGGAGCTCATAGCTGCAGATCGGAGCATATGTGCCGGGAAGGTTAAAATTCTCGATAAATCCGGAAGTTGTGCACGCTCCCATCGCAAGAATAACCTCTCTAAGGTTAATGCCGCCGACAAGTGCACCGGCCGTGCCGACGCGGATGAGATTCTTGCAGCCGTAAAAATTGATGAGCTCATATGAATAGATTCCGATCGACGGGCAGCCCATTCCCGTGCCCATTACGGACACGCGCTCGCCCTTGTAAGTACCGGTAAACCCGTACATATTCCTGATCGAATTAAACTGCTTAATGTCCTCCATAAAATTCTCAGCGATAAATTTCGCCCTCAAAGGGTCGCCGGGAAGAAGTATCGATTCAGCGATATCTCCGGGCATTGCACCGATATGCGGTGTAGGTGTGTTAGCCATAAAATAACCTCCTGTTTAATTATTTGCCGTGCGGGGTCTATGCCGTGCGGGGTCTATGCCGCGCCGGGTCACCACACGGTCGCGATAACGATTCCTGCGATGATGACCGCCGCGCAGATCATTTTATATAAAATATCCTTTTCCTTAAAAATAAACTTGCCGCCGAGTATCGTGATAATGCAGCCCGACTGCTTGATAAGAGTCATGACCGTGACTTTACTGTTCGGGTCGGCGTTGGCAATGAAAAGCGCTCTGTCCGCAAGTACCAAAAGCACTGCAAGCGCGTAAATCCAGTAGTTTTTGACAAGGTTCTTCCAGTTGATCATATGAAGGTCTTCCTTGCCGTCTTTTTTTATTTTAACTTCCTTAACGAGAATATACAAGCCGTACATTATCAGCAAAAAGAGCATGTACCAGAACTGCAGCTGACCACTGGTCATATCGGTTCCACTCATCAGGTACTTGTCGAGCGTGCCGCTGACCGCATTAAGTATGCAGTTAACGAGCGCAAGGATCACATATCCGATATTCAGGCGCTCGCGAATCGGCGAAACCTTGGGATTTGCAGCCTGAGCGCGGCGAAGTGCGACCGCCTTCGGGATCGGGAGCATCACAAGACCCGCAGATACAAGTATCAAGCCAACTGCGCCCATCACACTTACCGTCTCCGAGAAGAAAATCATTCCCATCAAAGTCGCGAACAGGATCCTCGACAGATCAAGCACTCCGATGACGCTCACCGGAAGCTTTTTTATTGCCTTAAAAGAGCAGATCCACGCGACGAATATCACAAAGGATTTAAGAAAAACGAGGCCGAACTGCTTCAAAGTCAGCCCTGCCGCGTTCCTGACCTCAGGTATCACAACCACAAACGAGATCAGCGTGTAGAAGAAAAGCACCTCGATGACCGAGCTCTTCATCAGCGCCTTTTTCTTGCATATTTCACGCGCTCCCTTGGCGAGTCCGTAAAATAAAGTAAGTCCGATCCAGATCATCCGCGTGCCTCCGGATACTCGATTCCGACAAGCGTCAAGCCCTTAGCCGGAGCCGTTGGACCGGCAAGCGTCCTGTCCTTCGCATCGATAATTCTTTTCACATCTTCGGGCGACTTTTTGCCCTGTCCGACTTCTATAAGAGTTCCGGCAATTATTCTCACCATGTTGTAGAGAAAGCCGGTGCCCTTAACACGTATCGTAACAACGCCCGGCGCAGTGCAGGAATCCGCGCGGCCGTTAGCACCGGATTTCTGCGCCGCACACCCTTCTGCGCCGGCGCGCTCCGTAATTATCTCAACGCTCTTTACATCGCGCACATGGCTCTCGGCCTGGCTTCCTGCGCCGCAGAACGAGCTAAAATCCTTCTCGCCCGGAATAAATGCCGCCGCCGCGCGCATAGCGTCTATATCAAGCTTCCCGTACAAATGGGTGCTGTATAATCTTTCTTTGGGATTCTCGAACTCGCTGTGCCAGATCCTGTATTCATAGGTTTTGATACAGTCCGTTTTCCTGGGATGGAAATCGTCCGGAACCTGCACAGAGCCAACGATTCTTATATCATCGGGCAGCCTCGTGTTGAGCGCGTGCGCCACCCTCCCCGCATCCATCCGGATATCGGCATCGAAGACGACCACGTTTCCCAGCGCGTGGACACCGGAATCGGTCCTCGAAGCGCCGATAAGCTCCACAGGCGTAACAATACCCATCGAGTTCAAAAGTCCCTCTACGGCCGTTTTGAGCGTTCCCTCGACCGTGATCGCATCAGGCTGCACCTGAAATCCGCAATATGAAGTTCCGTCATATGCCACTTTAAGTAAAATCCGCATCTTCCAATCTCCTGAAATCCGCCGGCCGCATGCCTACGCCATAAATCTGTCCCACAGGATCCTCGACGCGATCATAAGCCCGAGGTATACAAATAAGATCACATATGCAACAGCGTCTCTCTTCTTGTATCTAAGAGGCTTCATCTTTGTGCGCCCCTTTCCGCCGCGGTAGCATCTGGCTTCCATCGCACCGGCCAGATCGTATGCCCTTCTGATTGCCGAAACAAACAAAGGAATGATGATCGGGATCACCGCCTTAACCTTCCTAAAGAGCCCGCCGCTCTCAAAATCGGCGCCCCTGGCCTTTTGGGCATTCATTATTTTATCGGTTTCTTCCATGAGGATAGGGATGAATCTGAGCGCGATCGACATCATCATCGCAATCTCATGAACCGGAAATCTTATCACATTCAGAAATCTGAAAGCCTTCTCAAGCCCATCCGTAAGATCATTCGGCGTTGTCGTGAGCGTCATGATCGACGAACCCATAATGAGGAAACTCAGCCTGATTCCCATATAGATCGCCTGCGTGATGCCCTCGTGCGTTATCTTGAGGCGCCACCACTGCCATACAACCTCTCCCGGCGTCAGGAAGATATTAAAGAGCATGCTGATCACGATCAGCACAAATATTGCCTTCAGCCCGCGTAAAATGTATTTTATCGGGACACCGGATATGAATATGCACGTAAGCATAAAAGTCGCCGCGATCGCGTACAGCACGGGATTGCGCCCGATAAAGATCGTAACGATAAAAAGTATGGTGCCGAAAAGTTTGACTCTCGGATCAAGGCGATGGATCACCGAGCCCCCGGGATAGTACTGGCCGATAGTTATGTCTTTAAGCATATCCGCCTCGCTTCCTGTAGGCCTCGATTATGCTGCCCGCGGCCTCTTTGATCGTGGTCGCACTCGTATCAACATCGATTCCCGCCGCCGCAAGGTCGTTCATTATGTAAGTGACCTCGGGCGCCGCAAGCCCCATCTTCTCAAGCTCGGTGTACCTTGCAAATATATCCTTCGGCGCTCCGTCCATCGCCAGTTCGCCTCTGTTCATAACGAGGATCCTGTCAGCATAATCGGCCACATCCTCCATACTGTGTGACACAAGAATAACCGTGTTCCCGGTCTCCTCATGCATATCTTTTATAAGTCCGAGTATCTCATCGCGCCCCCTTGGGTCAAGTCCCGCGGCCGGCTCGTCAAGCACAAGATAGCGCGGTTTCATCGCCAGAACGCCCGCGATCGCGGCTCTTCTCTTCTGTCCGCCGCTAAGTTCCAGAGGTGACTGATAAAATAATTCCTCTTCAAACTTAACCATCCTCAAGGCTTCGAACGCACGCAGCTCGCACTCTTTCCTGCTAAGTCCCAGATTCCTCGGGCCGTAGCAAACATCCTTGAAAACCGTCTCTTCAAAAAGCTGGTGCTCCGGGTACTGGAAAACAAGCCCAACCTGCTGCCTGAGCGAGCGAAGGTCGAACCTTTTGTCGCAGATGTCCTGCCCGTCAAAATAGACAGTCCCACCGGTCGGCTTTAAAAGCCCGTTAAGAAGCTGGATCAGCGTCGACTTACCACTTCCGGTATGCCCGATAAGCCCAATAAACTGCCCCTCGTCAATAACGAGATTGATGTCCTTCAGCGCTTCCTTTACGAAGCTCGTGCCCTGACCGTATATGAATTTTACCTTATCGAGAATGATTGACATAAGGCTGCTTCGAGTTCCTCTCTTCGTAAAATACCCGCGGGAAGCATGATCCCCGCTTTTCTGAGTTCATAGGCAAGTTCTGTTGCCGGCGGCACATCAAGTCTGAGCTGCCTTAAACGCTCTACCTGCGAGAACACCTGAACCGGTGTGCCCTCCATAACGATCTTGCCTTCGTCCATAACAAAAATTTTATCTGCATCCACCGCCTCGTCCATATAGTGAGTTATGAGAACGATGGTTATTTTCTCTTCTTTGTTGAGCCTCTTTGCGGTCTCGATGACTTCCCGTCTACCGCTCGGATCGAGCATTGCCGTCGGTTCGTCCATGATTATGCAGCTCGGCTTCATCGCCAGAACGCCTGCGACCGCAACTCTCTGCTTCTGCCCTCCGCTAAGTGTGTTCGGCGAACAGTCCCTGTATGTGGTCATCCCGACCGATGCAAGCGCTGCATCGACTCTCTCCCATATTTCATCTGTTGGAACACCGATATTCTCAGGTCCAAAGGCCACATCCTCTTCAACGATGGTCCCGATTATCTGATTGTCGGGATTCTGGAAAACCATCCCCGCATTCTGCCGGATATCCCATAGATTCTTATCCTCCGCGGTATCCATCTCTTTTACATAGACCGCACCTTCCGTAGGGCGCAAAAGGGCATTGATATGTCTTGCAAGGGTCGATTTACCCGAACCGTTATGTCCGAGTATCACTATAAAATCCCCTTCCTTCACATCAATACTAACGTTGTCAACAGCTCTCGTAATGCCTTCGACATTGCCGTCTTCATCGCGTCTTATATATTCATATACAAGGTCCTGTGTCTCAATGATTCCCATATATGCTCCTTCGCACGGGCGGTGTACCTTAGGGTGCGGGCGGCGCAGCTACGCCCGAAGTGCCCCGCGCGGTTGCAAAAAGGGACGAACGCCTTTGGCATCCGTCCCCGTAAATTACCATAAAAAGTTATTCTTATTAAACTAACTCAAGAAGTACTTCCATAGCTGCATCGCCCTTACGCTGGCCGATCTTAACGATTCTGGTGTAACCGCCGTTACGACCTGTGTACTTGGGTGCGATATCCTCGAAAAGCTTCTTTACAAGGTCAACTTCCTGTGTACCGCGCTTCTTACCTGCATTGGTAGCAGGAACTTCGGTCACGGGATAGAGAACCTTAAGCATCTGCTTACGAGCGTGAAGTCTTGAAGGGTTATCCTTCTTGATCTCCTTCTCAACTGTATCATATACAGTCTTCTTCTTGCCGTCTACAACTTCCTTAACTCTCTTGCCATCCTTGTCCTTGCGGGCAACTCTTGCTGTAACCTTAACGGTCTCATAGTTATCCTTCTCTTTAACTGCAAGAGCGATAAGTCCGTCTGCAATCTTGCGAACTTCCTTAGCCTTAGCTTCGGTTGTCTGAATCTTGCCATTATAGATTAAAGCTGTAACCTGGTTTCTGAGTAATGCTTTTCTCTGATCAGAAGTTCTTCCAAGCTTTCTATAACCTGCCATTGTTATAAATCCTCCTTAATTATCATCACCTGTGCTGAGATGAAGACCTAACTCATTAAGCTTTGCAAGAACCTCTTCAAGTGACTTACGTCCAAGGTTTCTCACCTTCATCATATCTTCAGATGTCTTACTGCAAAGCGCCTCAACGGTATCAATACCTGCACGCTTAAGACAGTTATATGAACGAACGGAAAGTTCAAGCTCATCGATACTCATCTCGAGAACCTTCTCCTTCTCATTCTCTTCCTGCTCAACCATAACTTCTACTGACTTAGCACTCTCTGAAAGATCGATGAACATGCTTAAATGCTCGCTAAGAACCTTAGCGGCAAGGCTTATGGCATCATCAGGTCCAAGTGTTCCGTTAGTATATACATCAAGTGTGAGCTTGTCATAGTCAGTTACCTGACCGATACGTGTATTCTCAACGAGCATATTAACACGCTCAATCGGAGTATAGATAGAATCGATCGGGAGAACACCGATAGGTGTATCAGGTGTCTTGTTCTTATCTGCGCTTACATAACCTCTTCCCTTGGTAATTGTAAGTCTCATCTCGAGATTACAATCACTGCCACCGTTAAGTGTAGCAATTACAAGATCGGGATTAAGTATCTCGATATCTGAATCAACCTGAATATCTCCTGCCGTTATAACGCCTTCGCGGCCGTCGCTTACGATGTAAGCTGTCTTGGGCTCGTCTGAAGAACTGTTATTCTTGATAGCAAGCTTCTTGATATTCATGATGATATCGCTGACATCTTCCTTAACTCCGGGAATGGGGCTGAACTCGTGAAGTACGCCTTCAATCTTGATCTGGCTGACTGCACAGCCGGGAAGAGATGAAAGCATGATCCTTCTCAGCGAATTACCAAGAGTTGTGCCATAACCTCTCTCAAGAGGCTCAACAACGAATCTGCCGTATTTCTTATCCTCAGATATCTCTGCGATTTCTATCTTTGGTGTATTAAATCCAAACACTAAAAGTCCCTCCTTATTTTATTATAGAGTTACATGCGTTACGTTGCTTATTACTTAGAGTACAACTCGACGATAAGCATCTCGTTAACCGGAACGTCGATCATTTCTCTTGAAGGAACCTGCTTAACGGTTGCCTTAAGGTTCTCCTGATCAACTTCAAGCCACTCGGGAACAAGTCTTGCGCCTGTTACCTCAAGGATATCCTTGTATCTCTGGGAGCTCTTAGCCTTCTCTTTAATCTCAATCGTATCTCCTGCACTTACAAGATATGAGGGGATATTTACACAGCTGCCGTTTACAAGCACATGCTTGTGATCAACGATCTGTCTTGCCTCTTTACGTGTTCTTGCAAGTCCGAGTCTGAAAATAACATTGTCAAGTCTGAGTTCAAGCATGGACATAAGGTTCTCACCTGTCATACCGCTCATTCTCTCTGCCTTCTCGAAATAATTTCTGAAAGGCTTCTCAAGTACGCCGTAAATGAACTTTGCCTTCTGCTTCTCTCTGAGCTGAAGTCCGTACTCACTTACTTTTCTGTTTGCTCTTGTGAGCTTTCTCTTTGATTTCTTATCTATTCCTAAATAAACCGGATCAAGTCCGAGTGATCTGCATCTTTTAAGAACAGGAACTCTATTAACTGCCATCTCTTAGCACCTCCTATAATTAGACTCTTCTACGCTTGGGCGGACGACATCCGTTATGCGGAACCGGAGTAACATCCTTAATACTGGTAACCTCAAGACCACATGCCGAGAGAGCGCGAATTGCTGCTTCACGACCTGATCCGGGGCCCTTAACCATAACGTCAACTGATTTGAGTCCATGCACTAAAGCTGCCTTTGTAGCAGTTTCAGCTGCCATCTGAGCTGCATAAGGAGTAGATTTCCTTGAACCTCTAAAACCAAGACCACCGGCACTTGCCCACGATAATGCGTTACCCTCTGTGTCAGTAATGGTAACGATCGTGTTATTGAATGATGACTGGATATGTGCCTGTCCACGTTCAACGTTTTTCTTAACACGCTTTTTTGTCACTTTTTTCGTAACTTTATTAGCCATTTTTCTAAACTAACCTCCCTTATGGGTTCCCGTTGTACGGGTATTTCTTAAACAATCTGTATCTTCCCGGAATCATATCCGGGGTCCCGGCAACTTGCCCGGGCGTTTCGCATATAAAATACGACGGATCGCATTTTACCAAAGCCGGTCCATAAATGAATCAGCCACAAATACGCTTAAAGAACAGTAAATTACTTCTTCTTGTTAGCCATTGTCTTCTTGGGACCTTTACGAGTCCTTGCATTTGTTTTGGTCTTCTGACCTCTTACAGGGAGACCCTTTCTGTGGCGGATGCCTCTATAGCAACCGATCTCCTGTAATCTCTTAATGTTAAGGGCTGTTTCTCTTCTGAGATCACCTTCAACGAGCTGACTAGCGTCAATCACATCTTTGATTCTGCCGACTTCCTCATCGGTAAGATCCTTGCAACGTGTATCGGGATCTACCTTAGCTTCAGCAAGAATACGAGTTGCGCTGACTCTGCCGATACCATAGATATAGGTAAGGCCGATTTCAACTCTCTTCTCTCTTGGTAAGTCTACACCAGCAATACGAGCCATGTGCTTGTTACACCTCCGTTATAAAATAATAAATATAGTGCCCCGGCGGTATGTAACCGAAGCCGCGGTATGCACTCGCTTACCGCATTTTATTTAAAGTGTCGGGCAATGCCCTTCACTGCAGCCGCATAGTCAAAATGCGCACAACAATATAAAATACATGAAATCCTACCCGGCAAGGCACGACGCCGGCCTAAAGCCGCCTTCGAAAAGGCCCCGCCGACAGACAAGATCAGCCCTGTCTCTGCTTATGCTTGGGATTCTCACATATAATCATAATATTGCCTTTTCTTTTGATAACCTTACATTTCTCACAAATAGGTTTAACTGATGATCTAACCTTCACTGTAAAACCTCCTTTCTGGCAGTACAGACCTTGCGGTCACTACTGTTCCGGCTCAAATAAGCCGGAGATTCTAACTTATCTTCCGAAAAGCGTTCGTGTGATAGTATAACACAACGACTTTTTCATTACAAGAAAATTTTTATTTATCTCTCCAAATAATTCTGCCCTTTGTCAGATCGTACGGAGAAAGTTCAAGAGTAACCTTGTCACCGGGAATTATACGGATATAATTCATTCTAAGTTTACCGCTTATATGTGCAAGTACCTTGTGGCCGTTTTCAAGTTCAACCTGAAACATGGCGTTGGGCAGCTTTTCTACTACTGTTCCTTCGATTTCAATTACGTCTGATTTTGACATCCGTTAAATGACCTCCTATCATCCGTTGGAGGAAAGAGATAAAATCTCACATCCATCCTCAGTTATCAGAATCGTGTTCTCATAATGCGCCGACGCAAGTCCGTCGCATGTCACTACCGTCCAGTCATCGTCAAGCCAGTACACATCGGCCGTTCCGAGATTGATCATCGGCTCAATAGCGAGCGTCATTCCCGGATAAAGCTTCACGCCCTTGCTCTTCTGCCTGAAATTGGGAATCTGCGGTTCCTCATGAAGATGAGTCCCTATGCCGTGTCCCACAAGTTCTCTGACTATTCCGTATCCGAAAGGCTCGACATAATCGGCTATCGCATTGGATATGTCATGCAGGTAGTTACCGGGCTTGGCCATTTTAATACCTTCGAAAAAGGACTGCTTCGTTACTTCAACGAGCTTTGCCTTCTCCGGAGTGATCACTCCGCATGCATGCGTTCTTGCCGCATCGGAATGATAGCCTTTGTAAATAAGCCCCGTATCGAGACTGACTATATCGCCCTCTTCTATAAAGCGCTTCTTGCTGGGTATTCCGTGTACTACTTCTTCATTGATCGATACGCAAACCGCACCGGGAAATCCGTTGTAGCCTAAGAAATTGGGTTTGCACCCGAATCCGGCAATTATCTCCTGCGCCTTAAGATCGATATCCTTGGTGGATACCCCGGGCCTAACCAGCTCTGCAAGTTCATCGTGAAGCATTCCGAGAAGTCTTCCGGCCTCACGCATCTTCTCGATCTCACTTGCAGATTTGATGGTCACCGACATTTTACGCTCCTATGATCTTAATGATGGCTGCAAAGACATCATCCATGCTCATTGTACCGTCTACTTCATTAAGGATACCCTTACCGTTGTAGTAATCAATGAGAGGTTGTGTCTGCTCATGGTATACATTAAGACGATTCTTAACTGTTTCAGGCTTATCATCATCTCTGATAATAAGTTCGCTGCCGCACTTATCGCATTTACCCTCTTCCTTAGTGGGGCTGTATACAACATGATAGGTTGCGCCGCAAGATACGCATGCTCTTCTTCCGCCCATACGATTGATGATGTTCTCATCGGGAACTTCAACATCGATAGCATAATCAACCTTGTCATTAAGTGCTACAAGCGCGTTGTCAAGAGCTTCTGCCTGAGGGATTGTTCTGGGGAAACCATCAAGAACATATCCGTTCTTGCAGTCGTCCGCTTTGATCCTGTCTACAACAAGATCAACAACAAGCTCATCGGGAACAAGTGCGCCCTTGTCCATATACTCCTTAGCCTTACGGCCAAGTTCGGTATTGTTTTTAATATTTGCTCTAAAAATATCACCCGTAGAAATATGGGGAATGCTGTATTTCTCACAGATCTTGTCAGCCTGTGTCCCTTTACCTGCACCGGGTGCTCCAAGCATTATAATCTTCATGGCTTATCCTCCTTCGCAAAGTTATTCTGTAAGGAAACCTTTGTAATCTCTCGTAACCATCTGAGACTCGATACCTCTTATAGTCTCAAGTACAACACCAACGATGATGATGATGGATGTTCCGCCGAAGGAAACATTGGCATTGAACAATCCGGAGAAAATTACCGGGATAAGAGCTACTATTGTAAGTCCTATCGCTCCTATGAAAATAATTCTGTTAAGAACTTTGGTCATGTAATCAGAGGTTGCTTTACCGGGTCTGATACCGGGAATAAAGCCTCCGCTCTTCTTCATATTTCCTGCAACTTCAACCGGATTAAAGGTTATTGATGTATAGAAATATGCGAAGAAAATGATAAGTGCAACATAAAGTATCACACCAACCGTGTAAATCATATTCTCTCTGTTGAACCAGTTGCCGGAAGAAAGAGCCAGAAGGATTTTACCTCCGAATGTGCTGTAATCAACAGTGAAGAATGCTGCGATCATAACAGGGATCTGCATGATCGACTGTGCAAAGATTACAGGGATAACTCCGGCCGTATTGACCTTGAGAGGAATATGTGTGGACTGGCCGCCATATGTCCTTCTTCCCTGAATCTTTCTCGAGTACTGCACCGGTATTCGTCTCTCCGCTTCGCAGAGAATGACCGTAAGCACTACGATTCCGATTATAACAACAGCGATCACGAGAATTGCTATTGTTGCATCAAGTACTGACTGTCCCTTAATAAACGTTTCAAAAAGTGTTGCAAAATCCTCCGGTATACGGGATACGATGTTAATAACGAGAACTATTGAAATACCGTTACCCACACCTTTTTCCGTAATGGTCTCACCGATCCACATAAGAAGCGCTGAACCCGCTGTAAGAAGTGTTACCATAAGCACGTATTCAAGTATTTTCTGGAAAGTAGACATCGTGCTGATACCAACGATCAAGCCCTGGTTACCAAAGCTTACTACCATTGCGATACTCTCAACAAGTGAAAGTACGATGGTAACATATCTCGTAATGGAAGCGATCTTCTTACGTCCATCCTCTCCGTCCTTCTGCATTTCCTCAAGCTTGGGAATTGCGATCGTCAGAAGCTGCATAATGATCGATGCAGTGATGTACGGCGTAATGCTAAGTGCAAACACTGACATACTGAGGAACGAACCACCGGTAAATGCATCAACGAAGTTGAAGGCATCTGAACTGAACACGCTGGAGAGATAATCGGTATCAACTCCCGGAATCGGTAAAATACTGCCAAAGCGTATTACCAGCAACATAAGAAACGTGAAGAGCAGTTTCTTTCTGATATCCTTAACCTTAAATGCGTTTACTAATGTTTTGAACATTAAATCACCTCGCAGGTTCCACCAAGAGCTTCAATCTTCTCCTTTGCGGAAGCAGAAAAAGCGTTAGCTTTAACATTAAGCTTCTTGGTTAATTCTCCATATCCAAGGATCTTTACGCCATCACGGGGATTCTTAACGATACCTGACTCGATAAGCGACTCTATGGTAACGTCTGCGCCATCCTCAAATGTATTCAATACGTTAACGTTGATTGATACGATCTCAAGAGAATTTCTGTTGGTAAAACCTCTCTTAGGTAATCTTCTATATAACGGCATCTGACCGCCTTCGAAACCGGGTCTCGGAGCTCCTGAACGAGCCTTCTGTCCCTTGTGTCCCTTACCGGCTGTCTTTCCGTTGCCTGAACCGTGTCCACGGCCTCTTCTGAAATTATCACTCTGAACTGAACCTGCAGCAGGCTTTAAGCTTGATAAGTCCATCTTTTACACCTCCTTATTAAGTAATATTATGCCTCTTCTACCTTAACCAAGTGCTTAACCTGATTGATCATGCCTCTTGTAGCAGCATTATCAGGAAGCTCAACGGTCTTGTGAAGCTTCTTAAGGCCAAGAGCCTCTACAGTCTTCACATGCTTAGGGATGGCACCTATTGTTGACTTAATGAGTGTTACTTTAATTGTATTTGCCACTGTTTCATCCTCCTGTTACTTGTAGAGTTCTTCTACAGTCTTTCCACGAAGTTTGGCAACCTCTTCAGGTGTCTTGAGCTCTGAAAGGCCAGCAATTGTAGCAAGAACAACGTTCTGCTTATTGTTGGAACCAAGTGACTTTGTTCTGATGTTCTTGATTCCTGCCATCTCTATAACGCTACGCGCCGGACCTCCGGCGATAACACCGGTACCATCTGGAGCCTTCTTAAGAAGTACTGTAGCGCTTCCGAATCTTCCGTAGTTATCATGAGGGATCGTGCCATTCTCGTCAACGGGAACAGTAACAAGCTTCTTCATAGCATCTTCCTTAGCCTTACGAATAGCCTCAGGGATCTCTACTGCCTTACCGATTCCTGCGCCGACACGTCCTTTTCCGTCTCCCACAACGATGAGTACGGAGAATCTCATATGACGTCCGCCCTTAACAACCTTTGTTACACGCTTTATGGATACTACCTTTTCATTAAATTCCGTATTCTCAGAATCAACAAATGTACGATTCATGCTATCTCCTTCCTGACTAGAACTCGAGGCCGGCTTCTCTTGCCGCCTCTGCCAATGCTTTTACTTTACCCTGATAAATGAATCCGCCTCTGTCATAAACAACAGTCTTGATTCCGTTATCAAGTGCTCTCTTAGCGATTACTTTGCCAAGATAGCTTGCTGCATCAACATTGTTAGTCTTCTCTATTTCTGCCTTAACTTCCTTCTCAAGAGTGGAAGCAGATACAAGAGTCTTGCCCTGTGTATCGTCGATTATCTGAGCATACATGTGATTGTTGCTTCTAAATACGGCAAGTCTGGGTCTTTCAGGTGTACCACTAAAACGATTACGTATTTTTCTGTGCTTGTTCTCACGAACCTTAGCTCTGGATTCTTTACTAACCATTATTGTTCACTCCTTTACTTATTTCTTACCGGTCTTGCCGACTTTACGTCTGATAGTCTCATCAGCGTACTTGATACCCTTGCCCTTATAAGGCTCAGGTGCTCTTTTGGTTCTGATCTCGGCTGCATACTGGCCAACCTTCTCCTTGTCAATACCCTTAACAAGGATTGTGTTTGTGGCTGCATCAACCTCTGTTGTGATACCCTCGGGATCTTCCATCTCAACGGGATGTGAGTATCCGAGAGAAAGTGTAAGCTTCTTACCCTGCTTTGCAGCTCTGTAACCTACACCGTTGACCTCAAGCTTCTTCTCAAAACCATCAGTAACACCGACTACCATGTTGTTAAGAAGTGATCTTGTAAGTCCGTGAAGGGACTTTGTCTTCTTCTGATCATCAGGTCTGGTAACAACAAGTTCTGCGCCCTCAACCTTGATCGTAAGCTCTGCGGGAAGAACTCTCTCAAGTGTTCCCTTAGGGCCCTTTACAGTCACCTTATTATTTTCTGCTATATCCACTGTAACTCCTGCAGGGATAGCGATAGGCATTTTTCCTATACGTGACATGCCTTTACCTCCTTAAAATATAAGTAAACCGACAGCTATTATATTTTATAATAAGCCGCGCCTAAATGCTTTAAAATATCCTACCAGATATATGCGAGAACCTCGCCGCCTACATGGAGCTTTCTTGCTTCCTTGTCGGTAACAACGCCCTGGTTGGTAGAGATGATAGCGATTCCGAGTCCGCCGAGAACTCTGGGAAGCTCATCCTTGCCTGCATATACACGAAGACCCGGCTTAGAGATTCTCTTAAGGCCTGAAATGATCTTCTCATTCTTATTCTTGCCATACTTAAGTGTAATGTGAATATCCTTGAAGCCCTTGTTATCAACAAGCTCATACTTCTCGATAAAGCCTTCCTTAACAAGAATATCTGCTATAGAAACCTTCATTTTGGATGAAGGAACATCAACCGTATCATGCTTGGATGTATTCGCATTACGAATTCTGGTAAGCATATCTGCAATTGGATCTGTCATCTTCGATTATCCTCCTTATAACTTCTTTACCAGCTTGCCTTTTTAACACCGGGAATCTGACCCTTGTATGCCAACTCACGGAAGCAAATTCTGCAAATTCCATATTTCTTTATAACGGAATGCGGTCTTCCGCATATTTTACAACGTGTATAAGCTCTTGTAGAGAACTTAGGCTTACGCTGCTGCTTAACTTTCATTGAAGTCTTTGCCATTGAATTCTACCTCCTATAATTATTTCTTGAATGGCATGCCATATAATCTGAGTAATTCTCTTGCTTCTTCATCAGACTTAGCGGTGGTAACAATGATTACATCCATACCTCTTACCTTGTCGATTTTATCGTACTCGATCTCAGGGAAGATGATCTGCTCTTTGATACCAAGTGCATAATTACCTCTTCCGTCGAACGAATCGGCGCTTACGCCTCTGAAGTCACGAACTCGGGGAAGTGCAAGGTTTACAAGACGATCGAGGAACTCATACATCTTCTCGCCACGGAGTGTAACCTTACATCCGATAGGCATTCCCTCTCTGATCTTGAAGTTAGCGACCGAATTCTTAGCTCTTGTAAGTACAGCCTTCTGACCGGTAATGGTCTCAAGCTCGCCCTGGGCAACTTCAAGAATCTTTGAATTCTCCTTTGCCTCGCCAACACCCATGTTTATAACGATTTTATCAAGCTTGGGTGCTTCAAGCTTGTTCTTGTAACCAAACTTCTTTACTAAAGCATCCTGAATCTCATTATTGTATAAATCTTTGAGCCTGCTCACAGTTACAGATCTCCTTTCCTTAGATTTCCTTACCGGTAGATTTAGCGATTCTTACTTTCTTGCCGTCCTCGCCAACCTTATAACCGATTCTTGTTGTTTTTCCTTCATGAACATACATAAGGTTGGAAATATCAATGGGAGCTTCCATATTGATGATTCCGCCGTTGGGGTTCTTAGCATTAGCCTTGGTATGCTTTGATACCATGTTGATGCCCTCAACGATCGCCTTATTGTTCTTAGTATCGATAGAGGTAACCTTGCCCTCTTTGTCCTTATCTTTACCGGCGATAACTCTTACGAGGTCGCCCTTCTTAATCTTTGACACGATTACACCTCCTTATAATACTTCAGGAGCAAGCGAAACAATTTTCATGAACTGTCTCTCTCTTAACTCTCTTGCTACCGGTCCAAAGATACGTGTTCCTCTGGGTGTCTTATCGTCCTTGATGATAACTGCTGCGTTATCATCGAACTTGATGTATGAACCATCTTTACGATGAGAGCCCTTAACGGTACGTACCACAACCGCTTTAACAACATCGCCCTTTTTAACAACGCCACCTGGTGTTGCATCTTTAACGGTAGCAACTATTATGTCGCCGATGTTGGCATATCTTCTTGTAGAACCGCCCATAACTCTGATGCAAAGGAGTTCCTTGGCACCTGTGTTATCAGCAACTCTAAGTCTAGTTTCCTGCTGAACCATAAAGGTATTCCTCCTTCAAATAATCGATTTACTCAGGTCTGCTAATAAGCTCGACGAATCTCCATCTCTTGTTCTTGGATAAAGGTCTTGTCTCCATAACCTTTACAACATCACCAACCTGGCATTCGTTGTTCTCATCATGTGCCTGCAATTTGTATGTTCTCTTAACGATCTTGTTGTACAGAGGATGCTTTACGTGGTCCTCAACTGCAACGACGATTGTTTTGTCCATCTTGTTGCTCACTACCTTACCGGTACGAGTTTTTCTTAAATTTCTTTCTTCCATCTAGATTCTCCTCCTTCCGGTTACTCGGCAGCTGCTTGCTTCTGTGCAATAACAGTCTGTATTCTTGCAATATTCTTACGAACATCCTTGATTCTGCTCGTATTATCGAGCTGGTTCGTTGCGTTCTGGAATCTCAAATTGAAAAGTTCCTTTTTAGCAGCTACTAATTCCTCATTAAGCTCAGCAGATGTCTTACTCTTTAAATCTTCTACATACTTATTAATTTTCACTGTTGTCACCGCCTTCTAAATCAGCCTTGGAAGCGATTTTACACTTGAGGGGAAGCTTGTGCATTGCGAGACGAAGTGCCTCCTTAGCAACCTCTTCCGGAACTCCTGCAATCTCAAACATAACACGACCAGGCTTAACTACTGCTACCCAGTACTCTACCGCACCTTTTCCTTTACCCATTCTGACACCGAGGGGCTTATGGGTATAAGGCTTATCGGGGAATACTTTGATCCATACTTTACCGCCACGCTTAATGTAACGTGTCATGGCAACTCTGGCTGCCTCAATCTGTCTTGATGTGATCCACTTGGGTTCAAGGGCTACGAGACCATAATCACCATAGTTGATCTTATTGCCTCTTGTAGCTTTACCGGCCATAGAACCACGGAACTGTTTACGATGTTTTACTCTCTTAGGTAATAACATTACTGCTCGCTCCCTTCCTTAGTATCGTTATTCTTGGTAGGAAGGACCTCACCCTTGTAGATCCAAACCTTAACTCCGACCTTACCGTATGTGGTGTCTGCCTCAGCAAAACCATAATCGATATCGGCACGAAGTGTCTGAAGAGGAATAGTTCCCTCACTGTAAAATTCAGTACGAGCTATATCGGCACCGCCAAGTCTTCCTGAAACGGAAGTCTTGATACCCTTAACGCCTGACTTCATCGTTCTTGACATGCAAGACTTCATAGCTCTTCTGAATGAAATACGGTTCTCAAGCTGCTGAGCGATGTTCTCTGCTGTAAGCTGAGCGTCGCTGTCGGGTTTCTTGATCTCCTTAATGTCAATATTAACCTTCTTGCTGGTAAGCTTCTGAACATCGTTACGAAGAACCTCGATATCTGCTCCACCCTTACCGATGATGATACCGGGCTTTGCGGTATAAACCAAAATCTTAACTCTGTCAGATGCTCTCTCTATCTCTATCTTTGAGATACCGGCCTTAGCAAGTCTCTTCTTAAGAAACTTTCTGATGTTGTAATCTTCAACAAGGTTATCTGAAAACTCTGCATCGTCAGCATACCACTTTGAGTCCCAGTCCTTGATAACACCGACTCTCAAGCCATGAGGATTAACTTTCTGTCCCATTCGTGTTCTCCTTCCTTATCTCTCATCGAGCACTACGGTAATGTGGCTCATTCTCTTCTCGATTCTGTAAGCTCTACCCTGTGCTCTCGGCTGAACTCTCTTCATGATAGGTCCCTGATTAGCATAGCACTCAGCTACATACAGGTTCTCAGCCTTCATATTATTGTTGTTTTCAGCATTTGCGATTGCTGATTCAAGTAATTTCTTAATTACTGAAGATGCGTATCTGGGGCTGTAAGTAACAACAGCGAGTGCTGTCGTAACGTCCTTACCACGGATAGCGTCAAGTACGAAACATGCCTTCTGAACAGGAACTCTTGCGTAAGATATCTTAGCAGAGGGTCTTGTGTCCTTATTGGCGTTTCTTTCTCTTTTAATCTGTGATCTGTTTCCCTTAGCCATGGATTAAACCTCCTATCTAAAATATCCTAGCGAGACTTCTTCTCGTCTTTGCCATGTCCTCTGAATGTTCTTGTGGCAACAAACTCACCGAGCTTGTGTCCGACCATATCCTCTGTAACATATACAGGGACATGCTTTCTGCCATCATGAACAGCTATTGTATGTCCAACCATTGTAGGAAAGATTGTGGATCTGCGTGACCAGGTCTTAATTACTTCTTTCTTACCTGAAGCGTTCATTGCATCCACTTTCTTGAGTAAGCTTTCATCTGCAAATGGTCCTTTTTTTAATGAACGAGCCATCGATCATACCTCCTATTATTTGATGCCCCTACCGTCTCTTCTTCTGACGATAAGTTTGTTAGAAGCCTTATGGTGCTTTCTGGTCTTAAGACCAAGAGCCGGTTTACCCCAAGGGGTAACAGGTCCCGGACGACCAACAGGTGCTCTACCTTCACCACCACCATGAGGATGGTCGTTAGGGTTCATAACCGAACCACGAACTGTGGGGCGGATACCCATATGTCTCTTACGTCCTGCCTTACCAAGATTGATAAGGTTGTGATCTCCGTTGCCGACCGTACCGATCGTTGCACGGCAGATGATAGGAACAAGTCTCATCTCGCCTGAAGGAAGACGAAGTGTAGCATACTTACCTTCCTTAGCCATAAGCTGAGCAGAAACGCCTGCTGTACGAACAAGCTGAGCGCCCTTGCCGGGATAAAGCTCGATGTTATGGATGCTTGTACCTACAGGAATGTTCTCAAGGGGAAGGCAGTTACCAACTGCGATCTCTGCACTGGGGCCGTTCATAACGGTCATACCGTCTGTAAGTCCCTGAGGAGCAAGTATATATGCCTTCTCGCCGTCTGCATAGCAGATAAGAGCGATATTTGCCGTTCTGTTGGGATCATACTCGATTCCAACAACCTTAGCAGGAATTCCATCCTTGCCATTTCTCTTAAAATCAATAATTCTATATTTCTGTCTGTTTCCGCCACCATGGTGTCTGACAGTTATCTTACCCTGATTGTTACGTCCTGCCGTCTTCTTCTTGGTGTCAAGGAGTGACTTCTCGGGAGTTGTCTTGGTAATCTCTGAAAAGTCAGAACCGGTCATATTTCTTCTGGACGGTGTATATGGGTTATATGTCTTGATTCCCATTTATGTATCTCCTTTCGAATCTGTTTTACAGGCCTGAGAAGATTTCAATCTCAGCGCTGTCCTCAGTGAGCTGTACGATTGCTTTCTTCTTAGCTGCAGTCTTGCCGTATGTTGCGCCTCTTCTCTTGGTCTTGCCTTCAAGGTTCATTGTGTTAACCTTGGCAACCTTGGTTCCTGCGAACATTTTCTCAACTGCTTCCTTGATCTGAGTCTTGTTGGCATCAGTGTGCACAAGGAATGTGTACTTCTTCTCACTCATATCCTGCATACTCTTCTCGGTAATTACAGGCTTAAGGATTACATCATAATACTGTACGTTAGCCATTATGCATACACCTCCTCGATAGTCTTAACGGCATCCTTGGTAATAACGAGCTTGTCATACTTAAGAATGTCATATACGTTGATTGTGTTGGTAAGAGCGGTCTTAACATCAGGAATATTTCTTGCTGAAAGAACTACGTTCTTATCATTATCATTAAGAACGATAAGTGCCTTATGAACCTCAAGATTCTTAAGAGCCTGTACCATATTCTTAGTCTTGATATCATCGAAGCTGATCTTATCAACTACAACGATATTGCTTGCCTGAACCTTAGAAGTAAGGGCGGACTTGATCGCGATCGCCTTCTCCTGCTTGTTCATTTTAAAAGAATAATCTCTGGGCTTCGGTGCAAATACAACACCACCGCCTGTCCACTGAGGAGATCTTGTAGACCCCTGTCTTGCATGACCTGTTCCCTTCTGTCTCCAAGGCTTTCTACCACCACCGGAAACTTCTGAACGAGTCTTAGCACTCTGAGTTCCCTGACGCTTTCCGGCAAGAAGACTCTTTACGGCCTGATGTACGAGGTGTTCATTGATCTCTACACCAAATACGGCATCATTAAGATCGATTTCTTCAACCTGCTTGCCTTCAATATTGTAAACAGATACTTTAGCCATCTGTATGTTCCTCCTTCCTTAAAAGCCATTACTTGCTGGCTTTTACTGTTTCCTTAAGTGTTACTAAAGATTTCTTAGCACCGGGAACTGCACCCTTAACCAAGATTATATTATTATCAACATCTACTCTAACGACCTCGAGGTTCTGAATTGTGATCCTCTTGGATCCCATGTGACCGGGCATTCCTTTTCCCTTGAATACACGGCTGGGTGAAGAGCAGGCACCATTGGAACCCTGATGACGATGGAACTTGGAACCATGCTTCATCGGTCCTCTGTGCTGACCAAGTCTCTTGATAGCGCCCTGGAAGCCCTTTCCTTTGCTGATTGCGGTAGCATCGATCTTGTCACCTACAGCAAAGATGTCAGCCTTGATCTCGTCCTTAACATTGTAATCAGAGACATTCTCAAACTTAAATTCCTTAACGAATCTCTTGGCACTTACTCCGGCCTTGTCAAAATGACCTTTCTCAGCCTTGGTAACGCCATGTCTGTTTCTGATCTCTTTCTTGCCGTTCTTGTCGACCGTGACAACCTTTTCCTTCTTGTCTACAAATCCAACCTGAACTGCTTCGTAACCGTCGTTCTCAATGGTCTTGATCTGTGTTACAACACAGGGACCTGCCTGAAGTACAGTTACAGGAATGAGCAAACCGTCTTCTGTGAAGATCTGAGTCATTCCGACTTTTGTTGCTAAAATCGCTTTCTTCATTAAAACTTACCTCCTGGTTAATCTACAGCGGTTTGGTCAGCCTCAAGGCCTCCCAAACATCCTAGAAAGAACACATTTTACGCTGCACCACACACCGGTGCGCGCCATCTATATATGAACTTACAGGATTAACTAAAATATTACTTGCTCTGAATCTTGACGAACACACCCGCCGGCATCTCAAGCTTAGAAAGAACATCTACAGTCTTGGATGTGGGAGCGATTACATCAATGAGTCTCTTATGGGTTCTCTGCTCGAACTGCTCTCTGGAGTCCTTATATTTGTGAACCGCACGAAGGATTGTGATTACTTCCTTCTTGGTAGGAAGGGGTACCGGTCCGCTAACCTTAGCACCTGTCTTCTTAACCGTTTCGATGATTTTCTTGGCAGACTGATCTACGAGTACGTGATCGTATGCCTTGAGAGTGATTCTCATTACTTGTTCGCTTGCCATAAAAAAAGCCGCCTCCTTATTCGTACTATTATATTGGAACTAATTAGTACGACAGTGGTGACTGTACACTTCCCCGCGTGTGTCGCGACCCGGTATAAAAAATGAAGCATTTGCTGTATCCTGCTCCTACCAGTCTTGACCCCTTCGCGGTCGTCTCCGCATACGCGGACGGTATTCGTACAGTGACTTGTCGTCAGTTTCCTAACTTGACATTCGCTCCACGGAAAACCTGATTCCACCGGTGCAACTCTTACTAATTCCGGCCGATCAGCAACCTCACGCTTCACAGCTATCAATGTCACAGCAAGAGTTACTTTACACCAATACAAAGAATAATGCAAGAAAAATATCATTTTAATTTGTAAATTTTTTGTAAACAATGATTTTTGTTCCCAATCAATATTTCCCCCGTGTATTTTCTCACACTTATCAATTTTTTTCAATCTCTTCTATTATAGAAGTTGTCGCTTTTATTTTTTTGTGCTATTATGGTCGTGCAAATTTACAGGAGAATACTTAAGTAATTAAAAATATTGACATTAGTGATTAAATGTGCTCACGGAGGACATTATTATGAACACTTCAAATATCACTAATTACAAACCGAAAGATTTTGCTGAATTATTAGGTGTTTCTGTCAAGACGTTACAGCGTTGGGATAGAGAAGGAACTCTAAAAGCAAATCGGACTCCAACTGATAGGCGATATTACACTTATGACCAATATCTTCAATTCAAAGGTATAAATACCGAAAACGATAATCGTCAAATTGTTATTTATGCCAGAGTGTCTAGAAGAAATCAAAAAGATGATTTGCAAAATCAAGTATCTTTTTTACGACAGTTTTGTAATGCTAAAGGTATTATTGTAGACCAATGTATTGAAGATTATGGAAGTG
>CAKZZH010000126.1 GCA_937885345.1 uncultured Lachnospiraceae bacterium
TGAAAAGCTTCCTTTATTAACTCAGCATTACGTTTTGTTGCTTTTTGACCTGCGGAATCAGTATCAAAAGAAAGATAAATTTTTCTTGACGGAGTGTATCTCGACAAAAGTTTGATGTGATCTGCTGTTAATGCTGTTCCGCAAGATGCTACGGCATTTTTTATCCCATGAGCTTGAGCGGAAATCACATCAAAATAACCTTCCATCAAAACAACGCTGTCCTGCTCTTTTATTGCTTCTTTTGCCGTATAAAGCCCGTAAAGAAGCTTACTTTTGTTGTAAATCAAAGAGTCAGACGAATTTAAATACTTTGGCATTTGATCTTTTTCAACAGCTCTTGCACCGAAGGCAACGTATTCGCCGTGTTCGTTTTGGATTGGAATGATTACACGGTTTCTGAAACGATCAATATATCTGTCGTCTTTTGTTTTGAGGATTAAGCCAGCTTTTTCCAAAACTTCATCAGAAAATTCATCCTTAAACCTTTTATAAAATTCATCATAAGACTTTGAAGCAACGCCAAGCGTGTATTTTTCAATAATTTCTTTTGTAATTCCTCTGCTTGATAAGTAGTCCAAAACCTTTGTAGTTTCGGGGTTTTTGTCTTTTAAAAGCCGTAAGTTGTAAAATTCGGAGGCTTTTTTGCAGGCTTTCATCATTTCTTCTTTTAAGCCTTTACTTTCGCCTTTGGTGAATTTTTTAGGCATTTCCAGCCCAAATTGTTCTGCAAGATCTGTTATAACTTCCATAAACTCTTTATTTTGAGTTTTTTGGATGAAGGAAATTGCATCTCCGCCATCACCGCATCCAAAGCATTTGTAAATACCTAACGATGGATTTACGGAGAAGGAGGGAGTTTTTTCCTTGTGAAAAGGACATAATCCTCATCATCTTCATTGCCTGTAAAGAAATATCCGAGAGGATATTCCGCAGGCTCCTCCTCATCATCCTCAGCGCCGTAAAGCCATTCAACATATTCATATACGCGGCCGTCCTCCGCAGCACTTATCGATGAAGTGTAGCCGATATAATACATATTACGGACAACGTTGTCAGGTCTTGAAAGGAAATTGATGAAGGCCTGTGCAGCTTTCTGCTTTGCCTCATCCCCGTCAACGCCCGCTTTGAGCATTACCCATCCGTCAAACCAGAGATTGGTGCACTCATCGGGAACTTCCCAGTAAAGATATACATCATCCTCTTCGGCCTGATCCATCGCGTACACCGCGTCACCCGACCACTGAAGAGAAGCAAGTATTTTACCGGAGACCATATCGGCCTTGCCGCTGTCCGTTTCAAAAGCATACACATTGGCGCGGATCTCTTTGAGCTTGGCTTCGGCTCTCTCTATTGTACCATCACTTGTGTCATTCATCAATGCCGACAGTTCTTCGCTGTAATTCTCGGAGTTAATGAAGGATTCATTCAGAAGCTTGTCCTTGTTAAGAATTGCGAGTGTGGGAAAATAAGCATCTCTCACATTATCCTTAACGGTAACCTGCCTAAAATAATCACTGTTCGTAAGAAGATCCCAGGTTTTGACATCTTCTCCCGCCACTTCGTCTGCATTGTAAACAAAGCCCGTGGTGCCCCACATATAGCCGGCGGCATATTTGCCCCAGGCTTCGCCGTTTATCTCATTGCTCCAAAAAACATCATTTATATACGGCGAAACTCCCTTTACATAGTAATTGTATTCGTCGTTTTCATCGAAGAAATCCTCGGTAAAAGGAACAACTTTGTTCTCGCTCATGAGTTTCATGATCATATAATCCGAAGGACATACAAGATCATATACATCGCCGAGCGTAAGCTGGCTGTAAAGCTCCTCATTGGTCCCGAAAGTCGAATATTCTACCTCAACCTCCACTCCATAGGTTTCAAGATACCATTCCTCAAAATCTTCTATAAGCGAATTCTCACCGAATATGTCGCCGCTCTCAAGGTCAATTACCTCTTCTTCGTCCCATTCTCCCAGGTCCACATATTCTTCCCAGTTGCATACTCTTAATATAACCTTCTCGTTGGCAGCCTTAACCTCCCCCGCGAAAGCACCCGACATAACCGTAGTCATACAAAGCGCGCCGGCCGCTGCAATGATCCTATGCATTTGCTTTTTCAATGTCGTCACCTGCCTTTCTCGATGAGGCTGTATTCATCACGATAACAGCCACAATGATAACAACGAAGAATACCGTCGAAAGTGCCCAAAGCGCCGTCTTAATAGCGGTCTGCGAGCCCTTTGTCGCATTAACCACATAGGTACTTATCGTATCGAATGTGGCAGGCTTGGTATAGGTTGTTATAAAATAATCGTCCAAAGACAGTGTTACCGAAAGGAAGAATCCCGATACGATTCCGGGCACAATCTGAGGAAAAACTACTCTGTAAAGTGCCTGCGAAGGGCTTGCTCCGAGGTCTCTCGCGGCCTCATAAAGCGAAGGATCCATCTGTTTAAGTCTCGGAAGTACCGAGAGGAATACGAAGGGTGTACAAAGCGCAGTATGACCGATTATGAGCGGTATAAATGTGGATTTTTCAACACCGATAACTACGATGAGCAGTACGCAGATCGAAAAACCGGTTACGACATCCGCATTGACAACGGGAATCTGATTCGCAAGCATCAAAAATCCCTTTGCACTCTTACGTGAATAGAATGCGCCGATGGCACCGAAAGTTCCGAGCACGGTGGCTATAAGACCGCTCACAAGCGCAAGAACAAGAGTGCCTATGATCATATTCCTAAGATCGGATGTGGTAAAAAGCGTAATATAATTCTTAAACGATAAATTGCCGGACGTTCCGATAATGGCCGTGTCCGTAAAGCTGTATACCACAAGTATAAGAATCGGACAGTACATAAAAAGCAACACAAGTGCCAGCCAACAGGCTCTGAAGATTTTCTTGATCATAACAGTGCCCCCCTTGCGTTTTCTTCATCCTTAAATCCACCCGTAGCCCATGTTACAAGGAAGATTATGATAAGAAGTACGATCGATATCATAGAACCGCTGTTCCAGTCATATGCACTGAAATAGCTGCCGATAAGGCTTCCCATGATATATGTACTGTTGTAAAGCATATCAAGTACTACATAATTGGTCATTGCGGGAAGGAATACCATCGTTACACCGCTTATGATTCCGGGAAGGGAAAGCGGAATGGTAACCCTTGTAAAAGTCTCCCATCGGGTCGCACCAAGGTCTCTTGAAGCCTCACCGAGACTCGGATCGATCTTCGTAATTGTCGTATACAAAGGAAGGATCATAAACGGAAGGAAGTCATAAGTCATACCTACCACAGAATTAAGGAAGGGATGAAACGCGAGATTTCCTTCGATAAGTGTGAGGATTTCTTTAAGGGCAGCTATCCTCAGCGTAAAATTGATCCACATGGGAATTATAAAAAGTCCCAACAGGACGGCCTTACGCTTTATTTTACTCTGCGCAAGAAAATAAGCCGTGGGATATGCGATCAAAAGACATACCGCGGTCGTACAAAGTGAAAGCGCAAGAGAATAAAACAGCGTTCCGATCGTATTCTGATCGGTAAAAAATCTAATAAAATTGGCAAATGTAAAATATCCTTCGCCATTGGTAAATGCGTAATAAAGCACTACAAGAAGTGGTGCTATAACGAAGCATATAAGGAACACGGCATAAGGAATACCAAGTTGTTTTCTGGTCATTGCTCTGCTCCTTTCGTTTATGCCTTAACGGCCGCATCGTCTTTGAATTTGAGAAGAATGCTCTCTCTCGGGATTACAACGCTGACAAGGTCGCCCTCATTCCAGAGATATTCATCATGAAGATGTACATCTTCTTCATTTTCAGTTCTGACAATATAGTGATAATGATCGCCCTTATATATGAGCGAGATAATATTACCGACGCATCCGCCGACATCCTTATCATCATCCATTCTCGGAGCAGTAACGGGTACTTTAACAAGAATCTCCGCGCCGGAAGGATCGATGGTATTACCTTCGGCGTCAACAAGATTGCCATCCGCATCATAGGACGAACCGGGATAAAGCTGCGTAAGATCCGCATCAAATTCACCATCCGCAAATGCAACTCTGCCTTCGGAAACAACCTTACCTTCAAAGATATTGATATCCGCATCTGCGGGAATTACGTGAATTCCGTCAGGCTCTATATCCATTCCTATCTTCTGTCCGACTTCTGCATTCCTGGTTGTCTGGATCACAACCTCGTTATCGCCGGACATTACGACGATCTCATAATGCATTCCCTTGAAAATAACCGACTGAACCTCACCGTCAACTTTACCGGCGCCGGGCGCGGTTATAATGATATCCTCAGGTCTTATAACAACATCAATCTGGCTTCCAACAGGCTCATCATCAAGGCAGGGGAAATCTGCCTTGAGAAATCTTGCAACCTTCTTGCCGGACATTTTACCGGTGAAGATATTGGACTCGCCTATAAAATCCGCAACGAATACGGACTGCGGCTCGTTGTAGATTTCTTCGGGTGTTCCGATCTGCTCGATACAACCGTCACTCATTACAACAACTTTGTCGCTCATGGTAAGAGCTTCTTCCTGATCATGGGTAACATATATAAAGGTAATGCCGAGTTCATCGTGCATTGCCTTAAGTTCAAGTTGCATCTCCTTGCGCATTTTAAGATCGAGAGCACCGAGAGGCTCGTCAAGAAGCAGGATTTCGGGCTCGTTAACAATGGCTCTTGCAATCGCAACTCTCTGCTGCTGACCGCCGGAAAGGGTTGCTACACTTCTCTTTTCAAAGCCTTCAAGGTCAACTATATCCAGCGCACGGCGGACTTTCTCCTTAATCTGGGCCTTGGTGTAAGTCTTGTCTTTGCAAAGCTTTAGGCCGAACGCGATGTTATCGTAAATATTAAGATGGGGAAAAAGTGCATACCTCTGAAAAACCGTATTTATCGGCCTTTTCTCGGGAGGAAGTTTACTGATGTCTTTGCCGTTAAGCAGGATCTGTCCCTCCGTAGGTATATCGAAGCCTGCGATCATTCGCAGAGTGGTTGTTTTACCGCAACCCGACGGTCCAAGGAAAGTTACAAACTCGCCTTTCTTCACCTCAAGATTAAAGTCTCTTACAGCAATAAAGCCGTCTTCGAAACTTTTCTTGATGTTTCTTAGTTCGATGATGTTCCCGGTAGAATCTGACATTTTGGGCACCCTCCGTAAAAAAATATTTTATTTTATTGCAGTCGTACAAGGGCATTACCAGGGCGCTGCACATCAATCATTGGAAAATCAAACAAGTGCTTCGATCGTAAGATCGGGGCTTGAGATAAGATTTACGAATTCCTGCGGACCGACCTTAATGATAGGTCTGTACAGACAGGTACTGTTAATCATGATTATCTCGCCTACTCTTCCGTCCGATAAAAGAACATTATTATGAAGATATGAAGAAACTATATTCTCTAAGAATGTCATTACATATTGAGGATCGTATTTATAAAGACCTTCGTTCTCAAAAATCTTAATAACGTCAAAAGGTGAAAGTCCTTTACGATATGTACGTGCGGATGTCATTGCGTCATATACGTCCGCTACGGCTATTATCTTAGCATATGAAGATATTTTATCGCCTGTAACCTTAAAAGGATATCCTGAGCCATCACATCGCTCGTGATGAAGAAGGACCGCTTCTTTGATTTTGACATCATAATCAAGGTCCCTGATTATATCATATCCACGTCTTACATGGCTCTTAATAAGTGCAAACTCCTCATCCGTAAGTCTTCCGGTTTTGTTGAGCACTTCTGTCGGGATCGTAAGCTTGCCGACATCATGAAGAACTCCCGCAAGAACGATTTTACGCTGCTCATCCTTAGGCAGCCTGAGCCATTTTGCAAGTATAAGCGAAATAACGGCAACATTAAGACAATGATGATACGCCTGCTCCTCGGTAGGCTCAAGATTATGGAGGATCTCCATAACCTGAATCATTGTCTTGCAATCTTTTATAAGTTCAAATATACCCGAAATGATGGCATCCTCATCAACAGGCTTATGGTTGGTTACCAAATCGTCAAGATTTCTCTTAATAAGCGTTACAAGACTCTTGTAATCGCCGGAAAATAAAGTGTATTCTTCCGTGGCCTTAAGCTTATCGGTATAATCCGAATTGATATGCTCCTCCGGAATCACAAGCTCGGGTTTGGCTTCTTCCTTGCCGGCCTCATCATCAATCGGAACTTCCTGTATATTAAAGAAATTGAGCTTGGATATGGTTTCGTCATCAAGAGGAGACCCTTTGGGCAGAATCAATCTTCCCGTCGGGTCAAAAACATCCTCAAATACTACCATTCCAGGCTCAAGTTCAAATGAAAATATAAGTTTTCTGGCCAACTATGCACCCCTCCATGCCACATCCCAAACTAATGTGGTTTACTCAACAATTGCAAGTTCAACCTTTCTGATATCCTTCTCGCATTTAGCGATCTGAATATTGGCGCCGAGTCCTCTGAGCTTAATATCAAAGTCCTCATAACCACGCTCAATATATTTGATATCGTCGATAGTTGTTACACCTTCCGCAATAAGACCTGCTATTACAAGAGCGGCTCCCGCTCTAAGATCCGGCGCAGTAATCTGTGCTCCGGTAAGTCTCTCTACACCGGAGATAATGGCTGTATTACCTTCAACCTTAATATCTCCGCCCATTCTCGACAATTCATCCACATATCTGAACCTGTTCTCAAAAATACTCTCGGTTACAATGCTTGTACCGTCGCATTTTGAAAGCAGAACAGAGATCTGCGGCTGCATATCCGTAGGAAATCCCGGATACGGAAAAGTCTTGATATTGGTATGTCCGAGTTTCTCAGAGCCGATAACTCTGACGTCCTCGTCATACTCTTCAACCTTACATCCAAGCTCAATAAGCTTGGCGGTTATTGCCTCAAGATGCTTGGGAATAACCTTTCTGATAAGGATGTTACCTGCCGTTGCGGCTGCCGCCACCATAAAAGTGCCTGCTTCTATCTGATCGGGTATGATCGAATAAGTCGTGCCGTGAAGCTTCTCTACGCCTTTAATCCTTATAACATCAGTACCGGCGCCCTTAATATTGGCACCCATACAGTTAAGGAAATTGGCCACATCAACAACATGGGGCTCCTTGGCTGCGTTCTCGATTATGGTACTGCCCTGTGATAAACAAGCTGCAAGCATTATATTGATAGTTGCACCTACGCTTACAACGTCCATATATATATGGCTTCCCGAAAGTTTCTCAGCGTCTGCACAGATCATTCCGTGCTCAATAGCGACACTTGCTCCAAGCGCTCTGAAACCTTTAATATGCTGATCTATCGGCCTGCTGCCGATATTGCATCCTCCCGGAAGAGCCACTTTGGCCTTACGTCTCTTTCCGAGAAGAGAACCGAGAAGATAGTATGAAGCCCTTATCTTCTTGATATATTCGTAATCTACTACGGTCGAGCAGATCGTCTTACCGTTAATCTTAAATGTATGCTTATCTATCTGTTCAACATAGGCGCCAATATCCTTGATCGCCTCAATAACAACTCTCGTATCCCTTACATCCGGCACATTCTCGATCACTACCACATCATCAGCCATGATGGCTGCTGCCAGAATTGCCAGAGCAGCATTCTTGGCTCCACTTATTTCAACTTCGCCTTGAAGTTTGGTGCCGCCCTTTATAACATACTGTTCCATACCAGCCTCCAAAATAGGAAGAAAACCATATTCGGTTCTCTCACGCAAGAAGCCTATATTATAGGTTATCTTGACATACACGATGATTATAACATAAAAAACACCCTTGTAAACATTGAATTTGCACAAAAAAACAACCCCGAACGACAAAACATCCGGGGTTTTATACATTATCAAATTCTTAATTACTGAACATAACTGAGTGGATTAACGTAATTGCCACCTATTATTATCTCGAAATGCAAGTGAGGTCCGGTCGCATTACCTGTACATCCCGAATAACCGATTATCTGTCCCTGATATACAGTCTGCCAAGCACCTACCGCAGCGCTGCTAAGATGTGCATATCTTGTCTGACTTCCGTCACTGTGCTGTATCGTTACGGAAATACCGTATCCACCGTTCCAGCCCGCCTGAATAACCGTACCTGATGCGGATGCCATAACCGCCGTTCCGCTGGGAACATACCAGTCAACACCTGAATGAAGAGTATATGTTCCGTAAATAGGATGAATTCTGTATCCGAAAGGCGATGTAATCGTACCGCCGTAAATAGGCTTAAGATATGTGGGCGGGGTAAGCGTTCCTCTCTCAACTATAGCAGGAACTGCTTCTGTGATTATCTCCTCCTCGATGATCTCTCTGGAAGACTCTACTCCGTTAATATATGTTACAAGTGCAACTACCGATCTTGTTCCGGGAATCGCATTCTGAACAACATGCTGTGTGCCTACATAATACGCTGCACTGTCTATATACTGCGTTTCCGCATTATATTCTTCATCATATGCCGTTTCCTCGACAACCTTAACGGAAATCTCGGAAGCAGGAACCTGAACTATAAGTGAATCACCCGGTAAAATAAGCGACTCCACGGTAATACCGCTGTTAAGTGCAAGAAGCTCTTCAAGTGTTAAACCAAAGCTGGTAGCGATCGAGATAAGGCAGTCACCGGACTTAACCGTGTACTGTGTCTTCTCTGCATGCTCCTTGGTAACAAGCTCATATGCATCTTCAACCGAAAGAACTTCATCACTGTCTTCCGTGATGGATACCTTGATAACCTCTACCGACTCGGCAAATTCAACTGCAAGTACACCTTCGGTATAAACGATCTCATCTTCAGCAGTCTCTTCTATTGCCACATCTTCACCATCCGATGAAGCGAGAACCTGTGCTGCCTGATTGATCTCATAATCCGAAGATATGAAATTGGTCTTGTAGCTTGTATAGATCTCGTTATCATCTTCAACCAGTTCGATGGTAAATTTATCCGAATCAATGTATCTGGCTTTAACAAGCTCGAGAAGCTCTGTAACATCATCAAGTGATGCAAGTGTCACGGTAAAATCATCAATCCTTACCGTATAGGCTTCCGCAGTATCATCAGTTGAAACAACCTCTGAAACAAGTGAAGTGTATAGCGCATCTGTGATCTCTTTCTCACTGCTCACGCTTCCACCATTGGTATCCTCTGTATATCGAACGCTTGCACCGACAAGTGCAACACTTCCTGATTCTTCGTTAATCTGATCTCTTGCAACAAGTAATGCCTGATCAGCTACTGAGGGATCACTTACATAACCGACATCTTCACCATTAAGTGTAACAAGATATCTTGACTCGGGTGTATATGTGATCTCATTATCTGTTTTTTCTACTTTCTTAACAAAGGGAACTGCCACCAGCAAGAATAAAATAGCTCCGACGCCGGCTTTGGCATAGGACAAATATATCTTCTTGTCACGTTTAAATAAGCGCATGATTCCTCCTACATTTTATATAGTTTCCCCAAACCCGAAAAAATTGTAACAAAAATTTAATAATTTGTAAAGTATTTGATATAAAACTGCATATAAGAAATTAGTCCTATATATAAACCCCCTAAAATGCGCCCATTTTGAGGTACAAAAACACGATAATCGCCGCTATTCCAAGGAATGAGAGGATTGACATCACGAAAGATACGGCAGTTAAAGCCGTTAATTTACGGTTACTCTTCTCCATATCAACCTTCATACTTTTGTATACGGTAAGGTTTTCTTTACGGATTGCTTTCTCAAAACTGTGTTTAATATCGTCCCCCGCATATTGAACATTTTCCTGAATGGATTCAAGAAGCTTGCGGTTTGCGGCATTCGTTTCCTCAAGCTGCTTAAAATACTGCAAAACCTGGCCTCTAATATTCGCATTATCTATCTCATTATGAATGATATTCCTTACGGCATCCTCCGTAAGCACCTCTCTTACCGGAGCGGGTTCAACTATCGTTTCACTCTCCGAGCCGTTCTCCCGGCCTTCGTAATAATTTCTTTGCACCTGCATCCTCCTGCGGGCATTTCCACTGTTATTTTCACTACCGTTCGCATTGTTTCTTCCTGTAAAGATATCCCAATTAAAAGCCATAAAATAATTTTACCTCGTAAATGCTTATATAAGGTAAGAAAGGAATACACCCGATGGATGCATTCCTTTACATACCAGTAGTATCATCACATAATTTAGAAAAGCGATGCCATGCCGAAGAAATAATATCCGGTAGCATTTGTCGTAAGATTCAGAAGCACACTTATAAGTCTGTCTGCAAAAACATATACTCCAACAGCTATAACTGCAGCGATCACTGCTTTGTTCTTATTCTCGATAACTTTAAACAGATTAACTATCATCTGAATAAATGCAACGGCCAAAAGCGCAAAGATTACAATATCAAGAACGAATACATCTGCATTGATCAGTTGGTTGACCCATGTCAGTACATTGACACAACAAACTGCTGCATAAGGCACCGTAAAGAAAGCGGCAAATTTCTTAATATCCATCTTGCCCTTTATGAATAATTTATTGACAAGGGCATATACTCCATACATTGCGCCGGCGACAACCGCAGCCCAAATAAGCGGATAGAAAATGTTCTGAACAAATCTTCCGGTAATTGCCAAAACATTAATACCGCCAAAATAAATCGATGACCTGATCAACGAATAAAATGTACCGATAAAAGGAGTAACCCAAAACGTTGCAAACATAAGTATTGCCGCTGCAACCGATGTGCCCAAATCCGCATCTTCATATAATTGAGTTGTAACATCGATCGGAGCCGTAAATGTCTTCGGGAATAATTTGAAGGCGTTCACAAACCCCTTTCCAAGATTGAATGAAGACTTCCTCTGTTCTCCGCCCTGAGACTCGCTTGGCGCACCCTGAGCCGTATTCTGTTCGCCCTGTGCTGTATTCTGTGCGCCCTGTGCTGTATTCTGTTCGCCCTGTGCTGTATTCTGCGCTGCATTTACAACCGGATCCGGTGCTGCATACATCGAATCTGCAGTATATGATGCGCTTTGTTGAGCCGCATTGTTCTGAGCTGCGCCGCTACGACAAGAACACACTTCCCCATCCGCTAATTCTTTACCGCAATAAGTACAAAAAGCCATTTTCAAATCCTCCCGTTTCCTTGGTGAAGGTCCGGCACTCTAACGAGCGCCGAACCGTCAAATCTTTGATTTCTGTAATAGTGCCGTAAAATACGGCACGGTCACAATTAAAGTTTCTTAACCGTCTTAACGATATTATCAACCGTAAATCCAAACTTCTCAAAAAGAGTATTTGCAGGAGCACTTGCTCCAAAACCATGCATTGTGATGTATGCACCGTCGAGCCCCACATACTTGCCCCATCCGAAGTCAGTAAGAGCTTCGATCGCAACTCTCTTGCGACAAGCCTTAGGAAGTACGGATTCCTTATATGCTGCCGACTGAAGCTCGAAAACATCCATACAAGGCATGCTGACAACTCTGACTTTCTTATTGCGTCCAAGTTTTTTCTTGGCTTCAACGGCAAGAGAAACCTCAGAACCCGAAGCCATAAGAATAACATCAGGTGTTCCTTCGCAATCATCAATAATATATCCACCCTTGAGCGCCTTCTTGGATGAACCTGCCATCTGAGGAAGATTCTGTCTTGATAAAACAAGAGCGGTAGGTGTCTCTTTAGAGGTGAGCGCATAATACCATGCGCACTCTGTCTCTGTAGCATCGCAAGGTCTGAATACCGAGAAATTCGGCATTGCTCTGAACATTGCAAGTTGCTCGATGGGCTCATGAGTAGGTCCGTCCTCTCCTACGCCGATCGAATCGTGAGTAAATACGAATGTAAGAGGCAGCTTCATAAGTGCCGAAAGTCTTGCCATAGGCTTTGTATAATCACTGAATACGAAGAAGGTCGAAACAAAGCATCTAACTCCGCCATGAAGCATCATACCGTTTCCGATAGCTGCCATAGCAAGCTCTCTTACACCAAAGTGCATATTGTCGCCGCTGTAGTCATTCTTGGAGAAGTCTCCGGCACCGTTCATATAAGTCTTGGTAGAAGGTGCAAGATCCGCAGCTCCGCCGATAAGGTTAGGAAGAACGGCCTTAGCCTGGTTAAGTACTTTACCGGAAACACTTCTGGTTGCCTCGGGAGCATCGAATTTCTTCCAGAAATTCTTATTGCCCTTAAGAACCTTCTCTGCAAGATCCTCATCAAAATATGTATCCCAAAGCTGCTTCATCTCAGGGTACTTCTTACAGTAATCCGCGAACAGCTTGTTCCACTTCTTCTCCTTCTCGGCACCCTTTGCAGCAAGTTTCTTGTAATTGTCATAGACTTCCTTCGGAACATCAAAAGGCTTCTGGCTGGGCCATCCAAGGTTCTCCTTGAGTGCCTTTACATTATCAGCGCCGAGAGGCTCGCCATGTGCACTTGCCTTGCCCTGCTTTGCAGGACATCCGAAACCGATCTTGGTCTTAACGATAATGAGTGAAGGTCGTGTCTTATCAGCCTTGGCTTCTTCGATAGCCTTGCCGATCTCGTCAACATCATTGCCGTCTTTTACGGTAAGTGTCTGGAACCCGAATGCTTCAAATCTCTTCTTAACATTCTCGGTGAAAGCGATATCGGTACCACCCTCAATCGAGATGTTGTTTGAATCATAAAATACGATAAGCTTGCTAAGTCCGAGTGTTCCTGCAAGTGACATAGCTTCTGATGAAATACCTTCCATCATACAGCCGTCGCCACCGAGAACGTATGTATAGTGGTCAACAACGGGGAAGCCCTTCTTATTGAATACAGAAGCAAGATGTGCCTCTGCCGCTGCCATACCTACGGCCATACCCATACCTGCACCAAGAGGTCCTGTGGTAGCCTCAACACCAACGGTGTGACGATACTCGGGATGTCCGGGAGTAAGGGAATCAAGCTGTCTAAAATTCATAAGGTCAGTCTTGGTAAGTCCGTATCCGAATAAATGAAGAAGTGAATACAGAAGCGTTGAACCATGTCCGCCGGAAAGCACAAAACGGTCTCTGTTGGGCCAATTGGGGTTCTTGGGATTGTGATTCATGTGCTTGCCCCAAAGCTCATAGCCGATAGCCGCACAACCAAGAGGGAGTCCGGGATGTCCCGAATTAGCCTTCTGAACAGCATCTGCAGCAAGTACACGAATTGCATTAACTGACATATTGTCGATCTTTGTACTCATAGATGTATCTCCTTAAATTAATTTATTCTCCGAAAACGGCTTTGTAATCTGCAGCAAACTTCTCAATACCTTGTGTGGTAAGAGGATGCTTAACCATCTGTGCGATAACGCTGTAAGGAACTGTAGCGATGTCAGCACCTGCAAGAGCACAGTCTGTTACATGGATAGGATTACGAACGCTGGCTGCGATAATCTCTGTTTCAAGTCCGTAAATCTGGAAAATCTCGGCAATCGTTCTGATAAGATCGATACCGGGCTGAGAAATGTCATCAAGTCTTCCAAGGAAGGGTGATACGAAAGCAGCGCCTGCTCTTGCTGCAAGAAGTGCCTGGTTTGCAGAGAAAATAAGAGTTACATTAACCTTGATCCCCTCCTTGCTGAGTGCCTTTGTAGCCTTAAGGCCTTCTTCTGTCATAGGGATCTTAACAACCATATTGGGATGGATCTTGGCAATCTCACGACCCTCTGCGATCATGCCCTCTGCATCTGTGGTCGTAGCCTTAACTTCACCGCTGATAGGTCCGTCAACAATTGATGTGATCTCCTTGATCACCTCTGTAAAATCTCTTCCTTCCTTTGCGATCAAAGTAGGGTTGGTAGTTACTCCGCAGATAACTCCCATGTCATTGGCTTTTCTGATATCGTCCACATTGGCAGTATCAATAAAAAATTTCATAATATTTACCTCCTGTTTTATCATAAGCGATAGACCACAATGCCCTATGGCTACAGCTTAAAATCTTTCTCCTTGAGGATGATGTAATCCCCGTCTTTCTTGTGCTTCTTACGAAGTGATGCAGCGATCGCCTTGTTCACGATTTCCTTGGTCTTATCAACCTCGCATCCAAACTCACTCATATCGGTTTCATTGATGATCAAATACAATCTTCCGATTATCTCTTCGGGAATAAGGTACCCCTGCTCGCGCGCGTATTCCTTCGCAATCTGAGCAAGTTCAACCGCATTGTATGTTTTGAGTTCTATTTTATAATCAAACTTGCTTGCAAGTTCGGGCGTCTTCATCATAAGACGTTTGATGCCGTACTCCTCGCCTACAAGGATCACAAGCATTCCGTCGGTATCCTCTTCCATAATGGAGTTAAGTGTAAAAGCTGATTTGGTATCAAGTTCACTCGCATCCTCTATTATGAAAGTCTTGCCTTTTATTTTACTCTTGCTCTCCTCGAGACCGTTTCTATTGATGGAAAGTGCGGAAGTTCTGGCGACTTTGAGCTGGTCGCGACTTCTTCCGACGCTGATCGCCTTAAACAGATCGATCGCAAATTCCGACTTGTTGATATCCTTCTTGCCGATAATTATTATATTACCGCTCTTGGAATTGCCGGAAGGCATCGTTCCTTCTTTGGCCAGAACCACCTTCTCGATCTCGGCCTTGGTCTCGGGCCTGTGCATATATTTCTTAACGTATTTGAGTCTGTCCTTGGAAATTCCGGCATCTGCACTGTCAACCTCATACGCCTTCGCTTCCTCTGTATTACCGTCCGCCTCATTCTCCTCCATAAAAGCAGAATGTGCATCGCTGCCGATATCACTTGTTTGCTCGGTCTTCGTCTCCTCTTCGGTCTCTGCCTTCGTCTCCGGCGCCTCAGACTCGCTATCCTGCCCTGCTGCAATCTCTGCGGTCTGCTCGTTTGCAATCTCTGCTTCGGGCTCTGCGGTCTGCTCGTTTGCAAACTCTGCTTCAGGCTCTGCGGTCTGCTCGTTTGCAATCTCACTTATTACGCCTTCAAGAGCCGCTTCCTCTTCCAGCGCATCATTGTCATATTCAAATGTCGCATCCTTCTCCATCTGACTTGCAAGAGAAGCAATGTATGCATCGATTTTACCGGTATCGCCCGCCTGATGCGTGGGAACAACAGGCATATCTTCCTCTTCGGATTCAGCAAAAGACTCTGCTTCCACAGCGGGTTCAGCCTCTGCGGCCTGCTCCTCTTTCTGAAGCCAATCTATAAGATTGACCTGTCCTTCCATCTCATCGATGGGCTCACCAAAAATGCTTCCGGTCTCAGGTCTGATAAGTTCAGGCATCACCGGAACCTCTGCTACAGGCGGCTGAGCTGGCACGGCGACCGGGCGTCCCCAGTCATGCGTATTTATCTTTATCTCTTTGGTTGCACCGAAATCCTCGGCATTAACATCAAGATGTTCTTCATCAAGGAGTTCCTTCTCGGGAACGACTCTAAGCTCATCGACAGGCTCTGCGGCGGGCTCTACTTCGATTACAGGCTCTGCGGCAGGCTCTGCTTCCACGGACTTCTCCGGAAGGTCTCCTGCCGTCGGCTTCTCCGGAATGTCGGAGTCGTTTAATCGGTTGACGCCGGCTTTGATGGCGTCATATATCCTTGTATCGGACATATCCGGCACAACCCGTTCGTTTCCGGTCGCCTTGGTTATGTCCGGTAGAATCGCAGTCTCGGCTGTAGCGCGATCCTGCTCGGCAAGCACCTTCAGGTTCTCCGCCATTTCAGCCTGAAAAATCTGTGTATCGTATACCGAATAATCCTTCTCGGGAACTTTAAAACTGTTGATGCTTTCCTCAGACATAAGGCTTGTTGCGCCTGTTCTGGGATCGACCTCAAAATGCTCTTCTTCTAAAGGCTCATCCTCCGTAACCTCGTCCTGCCCGGTCTCGGTATCATAATTGATCGCATCGGTATCTATCGGCATTGTCGGATCCGTAACAACAACCTTCTTCGCTTTGTCGGCTTCGATAGTTGCAAGAACAGCCTGCTGCGAAGGAGTGAGCTCGGCATATCTGCGCTTAAGATAAAGCGCCTTTTCAACATATTCGCCGTCGCCGAACCAAAGAATAAGATCATCACATTCGCTTACGCAGTCATTTATTCTTCCTGCGTCGGAATATAGTTCGGCGAGCTCATATTCATATTTTTCTTCAAGCTCGTTCTCTTTGTATTTCTCAAGGATCGTGATGAGTTTGTCGACAGGCTCACCCTTAGCCTTGCTTATTTTGTATAATAAAATATATTTATCCGAGTCCGATGGATTCATATCAACGAACTCTTTGTAAAGTGCTTCCGCCTCTTCGATATCGTTTAACTTAAGAGCAAGAAAAGCAAGATCGGAAAGAAGTCTCCTTCCGCCCAGACGGCGATTATAAGCATCGTTACCGATGTTACGCGCCTTCTGGTATTCTCCTGCTTTGGTATATATTTTCATGGCTTCGGAAATGTCGGACCATTTCTTAACTCTTGTCCAGGCAACAGTATCCGCTACCTTGGCGGCACCGGCATAATCTTTCTTACTGACCAGCTTTGATATCTGTTCTATTTTGATTCCGTACTCTATGCGGTCCAATTCTGTATATCCTCCAATCGAGCCTATGTGATCACACGGCTCGCAGCATCCACAAAAAAATCGTAATTATTTTACCATAAGAAGCGCCTTAAATCAAGGAAGTCTGCTTAAAATCCATCCTCTCATAATCCATCTCTTCGGCGTTGATCTGACTGCGATAATTGGTTACGACAGTCTGAAGTTTATCGCCTATCATTGTCTGGCCGAGAATGTAATTGACATCAAACATCGCGGTTATCGCAGGAGTCACCCCTCGCGCAGGAACAATGAGCTGAACATGATTGGTTTTGAGAAGTTTAAAAATAGGCTCCCAAATATAAACATCCTTGGCGGCACCGAAAGGATTGTCGATAAAAATCGTCTTCCTGTTAACCGTTGAATCCTTACCGGCTGCGTTGACACCGGCGATGTAATTGATCACCGCTATAAGGAACTGAATGTAAATACCCTGGGACTGTCCGGTTGAGCCGACCGCCTCTTCGTATTTGAGGTATCTGCTGCGGTCGGTGATCCTCTCGCGCTTGTACAGGCAGAGCTTTATGGCATTCATATCGGTAACCACAACCGAGAAAAGCTTCTTCCAGGAAAGTCTGCTTCTGATGTATTTGAGCTTATCTTCAACGGTATTGTAACCCTCGGCAATCTTGATGGTCTCGTTGATGTAGATTGTCATACGCTCCTTGTACATCTCGTCCTTAATGTACGGAATCTGCAGAGTGACAATGGGAACAAGTTCGTCATCAAGCGTGATCCTGGACATTTTCTCTATACGGTCAAGCTCCGTTCTGACATTCGCGCAGATCTGAATACAACGGTTTTCGAAACTGTCGCGAATCTTCTCCATATCCTCGATCCCACGACCTATGCTGTCTCTCTCAAGCGCAATGCAGTCGCAGGTTTCCTTGATATTGCTCTTAAGCTCCGCAATCTCGGATACGCTTTGCGGTAAAATAATACTCGACGAAATCTCGCCCGCAAGCTCGTATGCACCAAGTCTTTCAAGATCGGCGATCATATCTTTACGGCTCTGCTCGAAGGTTGCCGCAGCCTTCTTTTCCTGAGCGTTTATTCTCTCAAATTCCTTCTGGGCCGACTCATAATCCTCGGTGCTCATTGTCTCGGCAAGATCACCCTCCGCAAGTATTTCGGGCACTATCATGCCGGATATTTTCATAACACGTTCAATATCCTTCTGTGCGATAAGTGCCTCCTTGCTCTCTTCACGAAGCTCGGAAATGTGCTGCTTAATCTCCTCGATCCTATCTTCAATGCGCAACTCTTCCTGCTTAAGAGCGGCAATATGATCTCCCATACCGGTGCCCGCGCCGGCCTTCTCGTCATCCGAAAGTCGTAAGAATTCACCGTATTTCTCTTCGTATTCGCGCATTGCGTAATCGATACTTCCCTCGATCCGGTTTTTCATACTGCCGAGTCTGTCAAGATTGGTATCGATCTCTTTCTTTTCCTTGCCGACTTTTTCGATACTCTCTTTGACCACGATCATATCTTCAACACTATGTTTTACAAGCTCTCCACTATCATACGCTTCCTTCGCACTCTCAAGCGTCATGCCTCTGTAAGACATATTCGAAACCGCTTTCTTCATAAGCGCGTCATACTCGGCAAGAAGTTTTTCTTTGTCCGCCGCTTCGCCGTTGTTTCCGAGAAGCTGCATACGAACAGCATTCATTTTAATATCGAGTTGTTCTTCGCTTTCTGCCTCAACAGGCTCTATCATCGGTGAATAGTACTGCTTCCAGTTATTATCGAAATCCTCTTCGATCTGCTTAAGGATCGCTGCGCTGTTCGCCTTCTTCTGTTTCAGTTCTTTGAGTTTTTTCTCATTCGTATCGTAGAGCTTGGTATCATCCGAATACTGTCTTCTCGCGTTTGCCAGAAGTTTCTGCGTCTCGGATAATTTGGCGCCGATCTCATCGCATGAGATCTTAAGTTCTGTGAGTTTCACAAGCTTGGCCTTAGTATCTTCAAGAGTTTCTGTCTCGCTTAAGATAACTTTCTCTTTTTCCTTAAGCTCCGATAAAATACTCTCCTTCTCCCTTAATTCATCAAGCAGCAGATCCCTTGATTTCTCGGACTTTGCGGCCTTGAGCGCCAGGGTCTCGAGTTCATATTTTACAGCGGATGAATCTGCTTTGCCCACGCAGGATCCGGCAAAAACAAGATCCTCCGAAACCACATCGCATTTGTCCTTAAGACGCATTAATGCATTGCTCTTTTCGGCTACTTCTTCGGCCATGATCTCAAGTCTGCCGAGAAGTATTTTATCGTCCCAAAGAATTGAAATATCACGTCCCGCATAGACCGCGCCGATGCCGTATCCGTCCTCAAAAGGTGTCTCATCGTTAACAGCCTCTCTCGCCTTCGCGGCGGAAATAATGGGAATCCTGTAAGAACCGAGATTCATGGATGTGAGATTGGTATCGTTTTTGATCGCTTCGAAAATGTCGCCCGCTGCTTCGGTGCTGTCCGTGCCGGGATTGCCTGTGCCCGCCTCTTCGGTGTCATTTACGACAACCGCATACGGAAGGAAGGCAAGTGTCTTAACGGCCTTGCCTCTTACGTCCTCTTCAAGAGAATCAATATAATCCCAGCCCGTAATAACCGAATCGCCATAGCGCGTATTCAGATATTCAAGCAGGTTTAAATAATATTTGTCATAGCCCGGCATGCGGTGCTTTTCAAAGGAATCCCTGACGTCCTTAAGCGCGTCAAGTTCATCCTTGTCCCTGACATACTGCGTATACAAACTGTCATGTACACCCTTTATGACCTGCTGCAGATCATCGCCGTATGAAGCGCCATACACCTTTCTGACCGACTCGAGTCTTTCCTCGAATCCCTCGGTCTCTGCGAGTTTTTCCTTCATGATGCTTTCCTGCGCATTAAGCGCAAGGAGCTCCTGCTTCGCAGCAAGAAGACTAGCGTTGATCTCTTCTATACGGGCATTTTCTTCAAGCTCCTGTGCTTTGATCTTCTCGTATTTTTCCTCAAGTTCAAGGAGACGGCTCGTTACCTCATCCGCTTTCTCGCCGATCGCATCCGCAATAAAAAGCTGCTGCTCGGACATTTTATCGCGAAGAAGAGCGCTTTGCTCCTCATAACGCGATTTGTATAATTCAGCGGAAGCGTCATACGCTTTAATATTTCCGAACACTTCCATATTGCCGTTTCTGAGCGTTTCGACCTGCTGCGCCATTTCGGCGATCTGCTTATCAAGCCTCTCGTTCTCGGCTGCAAAGGTTGCCATTCTGGATTTAACAAGAAGGTATTTGGCCGCAACAAAAGCGGAAAGCTGTTTACGAAGTTCCTCTTCGCCGACATTTTCCGATGAGATCAGTTCACGAAGAACTGCTGCCTTTTCCTTGTATTCAAGATAATCGCTGTAATCCGCCGCATTCTCGAGCATATAAAGATTCTTTTTATAGCCCTGCTCTTCGGCATCTTTAAGTTCAAGCGAGGTCTGTGTCTCCTTGATCTCAAGAAGCACTTTATCGAGTGCAAGAAGCTCCTGCTCGATCTGCGCCTGTTTTATCTGTCTGGTCACTTCGCGAAGCTTTATCGTAAAGGAAGCGGTCTCATCCTCCGCATCCTTAACCGCCTTCTCCTTAAGTGCAAGCCTCCTGCGGCAATAGCCGAGAAGCTTTACCATCTTCTCCCGGGCCTTGCCTCTCCTGTCATAGATTTCTTCAAGCTCGGCAAGCCTTCCCTCAAAAATATTAAGCAACTCTATCTGCCTGTCATATCCTGCAATCTCGCTCTTTCTGCCGGACAACTCAATCAGCTTATCCTTAATATCCATAAGCGTCTGCGCCATTTCCTCATTGTCGCGCGAGTCCTTACGGATCCTGTTATTGTAGGATTTTTCAATGATCTCTTCGATAAAGAGATCCTCGATCACTTTACGCGTGGTCTTGTAATTGGTCTCGAAATAAGTCCTGACATGTCCCTCGGTCTTATTGATTCCTTTGATGATCTCCCACTGACTCTCGTAGATTCCGTAATCACTTATAAAATTCTGATAATCGCCCTTCTTCTCGAAGATATGCACCTCCGCAGACAGATCACTCTTATCAAGACTTCGAAGATAAGCTTTCAGCCCGTTATAAGTAATCCTCTCTCCGTTCGCGGTAAGAGGAAGATTCTTGATATCGTTATCGCCGAATGCTTTATAAAATATGACATAGTTAAAATACTCAACACTCGCGCTGCTGCGCGTCTGCTCCTTATCGTCTTCCTTGGCCTTTCTCGCGCAAAAACCCGTAGTCATATATTTATAGCCGTCCCTCTCCTCACCGGGATCGAGACGCCACTCCACGAGCGAATGGATCACACTGTTATTATTGCCGTCCCTGAAGAGTTTCTCGAGGGGCTGCTTGTCGTCAAGCGAACAGTTCGGGATCATATTCTGCATAAGAAGGAGCATGAGAACGCTCTTACCGCCGCCGTTTGCAAGATCGTATATTGAATTACGGCACGAGAACCTCATAAGAAAATCGTCATAGTACTGTGTCGCAAAATTATATTTTACATTGTTAACTCGTATCCTGTTGATCTGTGGCATATCCACCCTCCCAAGCGTAAAATATCGCTGCGCATTCACCGGCTGCATCGCGGCATCAACCGCCGCGATGCACTGCGTCTTTACGCAAACAATTCATAAATCGCGCTTCTGTTATCCTCGTAATAATTGGTCGCCATCGCTTTGAGCCGGTCGGTCGCATAATACCTGTCACCCGACACCGTAATCAGCGCCTGCTCCTCAAGAAAATTCATAACAATCTTCACATAGCCAAACTTGGAATTCTTGGCCGCCCTGCCGATCTTTTCATCCACAGTTGCTGCAACAAGTTCGTCCCACATAAGCGCAAGCGCCTTAAAAGTGTTCTCTGCCGCCTGCTCCATAACAATACCCTCTTCCCTGTCGATCAGGGATGCAAAAGAATTATCAACCTGCCTGATCACATCCTCGATCCTGAGGTAATCCGCGGACAGGGCCGTGCTGTCTTTGTAGAACGCAGCAACCATGTTATATATTATAAAATAACAAAGGAACAGTTCCTTATTGGTCCTGAGTCCCATCATTTTACGCAGTTCTTCGTTGGTATAACCGAACACCTTATTGGACGGACCACCGCTTATAAACAAAGTGTTGTTATATTCATATAGTTTGATATCGAACCTTTTTAACATCTCGCAGAAAATGTCGTACACTTCCGCATTATGACTGTACTCCTCGTAGAGCTTGGCATTGGCGCCCGATGCGCCGACGCTCTCACCCATCATAAGCTTCGCAAAAATATCCATTGCTTTTTCAAGATTTCTGATTTCCATTTTTGACCCTCATCGTAAAATCCGTAACATACGCTCCCGGCGCGAACTCAATATCCTCACTGTGCCCCGCCTCAATCTCTATAATATCGTCCGTCATCGCCGCAATCTCTTTTACAAGGAATTCGCTCTGTCCCGCAAGATGCACGAGAAAGACATAATAATCGCCGTTAGTCTCAAGTGCGCGACCGATAAGCTGCCTTGCTCTCTCATCGAATTCTCTGAGCGTTATCTCTTTTTTCTCGGCAAGCATATCGAGCATGATCCGGATCAAAGTCTTAAAATTAGAAGACATTCTCTTCTCGTCCTCTTCATCCTTAAACACGATCTGCTGCTGCTCGGCCTTACTTACGCTCTCGGCTTTCTCCTTCTCATCCGGGCGGTAGCTTAAGATATCATCCACCTTCGCAATATCAAAACTCCTTCTGACATTGGGAGCAAAAAGAGGTTTTACAAGATAGATCAGCATCGTGGGATCCCCGCTGCTCACAAGCTTTTCAAGCATTCTCCTGTGATCGAAACTCTTCTTGAATCTTGAAACCTTAGCCTTGCGAACTATCTCATCCGCTCTTACGGAAAGCTGAGTACAGGCCTTTAAGAGCTCGCTGTGATTGTTCATCGCGACCTTAAGTTCCGTATCAAGCTTATAAATCTCATTACCCGCCTTATAAAAACTCTCCGCATCGCCGCCTATCTTCGCGTCCTTGGCGCGGCGGAGCGCCGCCTCGATAAGCTCTTTATTTCTTACAAAAAGCCGCTGCTCCTCATCAAACCATTTTATACCGGTGTCCACAAAATTTCTGTACTCCTCAACACCGGCAAACACGTCGCTGCCAAGGAGATCGAGCACCTTATCCCTCCGATACCAGAGCCTTTTAACCTCTTCATTGATACGCTTAATGACCTGAGTGCCGCCGGAAAAATTATTGGATCTTATCATCTTCTCAAGGAGAAGCTGCTCAACCGTGATCTTCGATTCATCCTTAATCTCCTTGGTATCAAGGTAAAATTCGATCGCATCGCTGCTGATCGAATAATATACCGTTCCGTCCTCGATCCTGCTCTCAAGAAGCTTAATTCTCGACATTTTCTTCTGCTTCTGCGCGGGATCGTAATATTCAAAAGTAAAAGGTTTTCCGTCGTTTTTTAATTTATCGAAAATGTAATCGACGAGTATCCGAAGGTTCTCCTCATCAAGCACGATCCCGAAATCACGCCTGAGGCAACCCTCCATAAATACGGCATATTTGGCATAGGTTACATCACGCTCTTTGAAGTTATTTTCCTCAATAAAAAAGCGCAATACTGCCATAAGAATATATCCCATATCCAGATTGTCGTACTTTCCTTCCTGAAACCAGGAAAATGAAACCTCCGACAATTTGAAAAAGGGATAATATTTCTTAAGGTTGAGCATGCGCTCTCTATGGTCTGTAACTATCTCGCTGTAAAGAACCTGACCAGCCATTAAAGTTCCGTCCTACCTTCCAAAGCACGAAGCAAAGTCACTTCGTCCGTATATTCAATATCTCCGCCAACCGGCATACCGCTTGCAATCTTGGTCACTTTGATGCCTGCAGACTTAATGACCTTAGACAGATACATAGCGGTAGCTTCCCCGTCCACGCCGGAGCTGGTTGCTATGATCACTTCATCCACATCTCCCTGAAGCCTGATAAGAAGTTCCTTTATCCTTATATCTCCGGGGCCGATCCCGAGCATCGGAGCGATCACGCCATGAAGCACATGGTACACTCCCTTGTATCTTCCGGTTTTCTCATAAGCCGCAAGATCTCTGGAATTCTCGACAACCATGATCTGCTTGTGATTGCGCGTCTCATCGGCACATACATCACAAAGTTCCTTATCCGTAAGAGTACCACAGCATTTGCAGTATTTTACATTGGCCTTGGCGCTTACGATCGTATCCGCAAGCTGTTTTACCTTATCATCCGGCATTCCGATTATGTGGAAAGCAAGTCTCTGCGCACTCTTGTTGCCTACTCCGGGAAGAGATGACAATTCCTGTATTAACTTGGAAATCTGACTTCCGTAATAATCCATTAGAAAGGAAGGCCTCCCGTAAACTGTGACATTGAAGCCGATGACATATCATCAACTTTCTTGCCTGCCGCGTTAACTGCTGCAACAATAAGATCCTCAAGTGTTTCAACATCTTCCGGATCAACCGCCTCGGGCGCGATATGAATTTGGAGAAGTTCCTTCTTGCCGTTCATTGTTACTTCAACAGCGCCGCCGCCTGCGGTCTCGCTTATCTCTGCTGCCTCAAGTGCCTTCTGCTGCTCCTCCATCTGGCGCTGCATTCTCTGAGCCTGCTTCATAAGATTATTCATGTTGCCGGGCATACCACCCTGAAATCCGCCTCTTTTAGACATTTCTATTCCTCCTGTATGGGCATTTTAATATATTCTTTGAGATTATCGTAAACATCCTCAAACGATTCATTCGGCTTTAACAGTTCAAGCACCGGGAGAATATATTTACCCGAAACTTTCTCGATAACTTCCGCGATCTCTTCCAACGTCCCCGCGCTGCTCAGATAACTGTATGTTATAGGATCGTTTGTACAAAGTTTAAGAACGGTATTGGTCTCATCAAGCGTAAGATCGCATTTATGAACATAAGAGCCTTCAAATCTCGGAAGCATATCTACGACTGCGGCCCATTTTGAAACGATAAGTCTTATATCCTCCGGAACCGCTTTGATACGGCTCTTCTTAACGATCTGCCCGTCGTCTGCTCCGTCCGCATCCGCGCCGGCGTTGCCTTTTACATCCGTACCTGCAAATGTGGTCATTTTACCGGAGCCTTCCGCAATCGCCGGCCTTGCGGCGATAAGAGCAAGTATATCTTCCTTGTCACGAACCAGTTTTTCCATGCGGTCAAGTCGCTCGCTGATGCTGTTCATATCCTTATCCATCTGAGGTCTGGTCATCCTGATAAGCGCAACCTCGATAAGAACCCTTTTGTTCGTGGCACTGCGAAGATTCGCCGAAAGCTCGGAAAGCACCTTGATATACCTCATAATGGTATCCTCATCGATACTGCCCGCCTCTTCCTTGATCCTTCTGATATTCTCCGCCGTAAGATCAAGAAGCCCCTCTGCATCGGGCGAAACATTAAGCAGCAGCACATTCCTCAGATACCAGGTAAAATCCATCACAAACTGACTAAGATCCAGCCCTTGATAAACAATCTCATCCACATCTTTTATGATCGCGGGAACGTCCTCATTCACGATGTTTCTAAGAAGTTTTGAATAATTCTCGGTATCCATCGCGCCAAGAACCTTAAGCACATTCTCATAGGTGATCGTCCTGTCATTATAAAATGCGATACACTCATCAAGAATACTCAGCGCATCTCGCATCGCGCCGTCGGCCATCCTTGCGATATAATCAAGTGCCTTGTCCTCGGCTGTAACGCCCTCGGCCGCAGTAAGCTCTCTTAGTCTCTCCGTGATCGTCTCAACGGAAATCCTGTGGAAATCATATCGCTGACACCTCGATAAAATAGTTATGGGTACGCGGTTTGCTTCCGTCGTCGCAAATATAAACATCGCATATTCCGGCGGCTCCTCCAAAGTCTTAAGAAGCGCATTAAACGCATCCTTTGTGATCTGATGTGCCTCGTCGATTATATATACTTTATATTTGCCTGAAGTAGGACGATAATTAACATCATCCCTGAGCTGTCTGATATCATCGATACCACGGTTGCTGGCCGCATCCATCTCAATAACATTGACCGAAGCGCCCGAAGCAATGGATCTGCAGCTTTCGCACTCACCACAGGGCCCGCCGTTAACGGGGTGTTCGCAGTTAACCGCCTTGGCAAGTATCTTCGCGATCGTAGTCTTGCCGGTTCCCCTAGTACCGCAGAAAAGGTAGGCATGGCCCACCCTTCCTGATTGAATCTGATTTCTTAAAGTTGTAACAATATGATCCTGACCTTTGACATCATCAAAGGTCGAAGGTCGGTATTTACGATATAAAGCAGTGTATGACATTAGTCTCCAAATCCTATTCCGAGAAGTTTCGCATCACGTATCGTCGTACAATCGGGATCGACTGTCTTAAGCTTGCCGGCGATGTCTTTAAGAGGAACTTCAGTAATCTCATTATTAACCATTGCAACCATGTAACCGAATTTTTTATCCATAATAAGTCTGGCTGCCTGAGCGCCGAACATTGTGGAAATAACTCTGTCATAAGGGCATGGGCTTCCGCCTCGCTGCATATGGCCGGGAACCGTAATTCTGACCTCCTGTCCGGTAGCTTTGGTAATCTCCTCACCAAGTTTGTAAGAAACCGAAGGATAAGGGCTCTCAGCTAATTTCTTCTTAAGCTCCTTCTTGGAAAGTGCTGCATCCTCCTTGGAAATCGCGCCCTCCGCCACCGCGAGGATGGAAAAATTCTTGCCCTTCTTGGTTCTCTCATTAAGAGTCTTAATAACCTTCTTGATATCGTACGGGATCTCGGGAATAAGGATAACATCCGCACCTGCGGCAATTCCGGCATGGAGCGTGATCCATCCGACCTTATGCCCCATTACTTCAACGATAAACACGCGTCCGTGTGAAGAAGCCGTTGTATGTATGCAATCAATCGCATTGGTGGCAATATCCACCGCGCTCTGAAAACCAAAAGTAATATCGGTTCCCCACAGATCGTTATCGATCGTCTTGGGAAGGGACACGATATTCAACCCCTCTCGGCTAAGAAGGTTCGCTGTCTTCTGGGTACCGTTACCTCCGAGAATTACAAGACAGTCAAGCTTCAGCTTCGCGTATGTCTCCTTCATAGCCTTAACTTTATCAAGACCGTTCTCATCAGGCACCGTCATAAGCTTGAAAGGCTGCCTCGAACTTCCGAGAATGGTTCCGCCCTCCGTCAGAATACCGGAGAAATCCCCCGGATTCATTTCTTTGTAATTGTTGTATATAAGACCCTTATAGCCTTCAAGAAAACCATAAATCTTAACATCCTTGACCGATCCGTACAAAGACTTTGCCACACCTCTCATTGCCGCATTAAGGCTCTGGCAATCGCCTCCGCTTGTAAGCATTCCGACTCTAAGCATCCTTCTACCTCCTACATCGCCGGATGATCCGGCCGTCATATTTTATAATATATAACAAAAAAGCGCCTGTATCAAAAAAGCCCAGGCACCCTCACGGCACATAAGAGATTCCACTTAATGCTGCTTCGTTCCCGACCTGACATGGTTCGTAGAGACTTATTGCGTGAGACCCGGGCAGCCATCCGAAGACGACCGTTTACATTATAGCCCAAAAGCGAGAGTTTCGTCAACAAGTCTGAGCGTCTCTGTGAAAGATATTTATGTGTCGAAATATATGGCGTTTGGATAAAATAAGGCCAAAATAAGGCCCCATATACCGTATTTGGACATCCACGTGCCTAAAAGTTACTTTTGGATAGGACAATAGTAATATCACCTTGAAAAATGAAAGGAGGCTCATATGAGTAAACACCAGTACACAGCCCTGTATGAACGCCTCTCAAGGGATGATGAATTGCAGGGCGAAAGCAACAGTACCACAAATCAGAAGCATCTCTTGGAAGAATATGCCAAGAAAAACGGCTTCGACACTTTCCGTCATTTTACAGATATGTAAACAGGAACTTTAATACGAGTTGAATTTAGCTACATTTTGATTTTACCTACACTTTCTACTTGGTTCAATGAACCAGCCTACGCAAGAATGAACCAACTTGAAGATGATACTTTTTTCTGAATTCCCCCGATAAATCCTTGACTTTTCTGCCCTTCAGAGTGATGTATTCATACTACAACTTTTTGGAGGGATGCAATTTGGTAAAGATGAGCAATGAAGTGGATTACCGCCTTACAAAAATCCTATTTGCGGATATGTGTAGAAAGGGCGTAATCCAAAAAAAGAAAGACCAGGAAAACGTGCGTTTCACAATGCTCGACCGATATCTTCCGCCGTTCGGATTCTTGGATCTGGACGAGCCTCTGCAATTGAGCGATAGTGGCTTTACAGAGCTGATGGCTTCTAAATTGATTTGCGGAAAATGCGGTCGCGGCTTTGGACGCAGACCCTGGCACTCCACAACCTACAACGATATGGTTTACGAGTGTCGGAGCAAGTATGTTAAAAAAGGCTTTTGCGGCAACTCCCACATATATGAAGAGACACTGCTGGATATAGCAAAATCCGTAGCGGAGCTACTGATAAAACGCCGGCATATAGTGGAGCAGTTTATTCTCAAAACATATGACTCATACGATCCAAAATTACTGACCGAGGTACACAAGTATCTCGGTCATTTAATTTCGGAAGGGCACATAGATCTGCCAGCCGAGCGGGATGAACTGAATTACATTATTTCAGAAATGGTGGTCAATGACGGCATCATTGAAATACATCTGACAGACGGTACTTCCGAGGAATGCGAACTTCCAAAATACACACCGAGGAGGAAAAAGAGATGACGGATAAACAGAAAGAGACAATCAAAGCATTGCGTCGTGAGGGTTTTAGCTACGGCAAGGTTTCGGAGAAGACCGGACTCAAATATGAGGCTGTTAAATCTTTCTGCCGAAGAAACGGCCTGATAGGGAGAGGAATCAAACAAGTTGAAGATATTAACGGAAGATATGAGTTTTGCCTTAACTGCGGTACTGCACTCATACAGCAGCGTCATAAAAAGCGGAGGGTATTTTGCTGTGACGATTGCCGCGTAAAGTGGTGGGCTGAACACCCGGAGATGATAAAAAAGAAAGCCATTTATTCCTTTACCTGCGCTAATTGCGGAAAGCCGTTTACTGCTTACGGAGACAGTGACAGAAAGTATTGCAGCCATGAGTGTTATATCGAAAAGCGATTTGGAACAGAAGACGTAAGCATATAAAGCGGTTGTATCAGAAAATGCTCAAATCCGATGTCTCAGGCATGGGTTTGAGCATTTTTAGAAAAGAGCCTCCGAACCTATGTGGTGTCGGAGGCATTTCTTACATTTTGATTTCCGTGCCGTTCTTAAAAGTGAAGCGGATGTCGTCTTTGGTGTAGACCGTGACAAAATCGATCATGCTGTACCAAAGTTCATCGGTGAACTCCGTGATGGCATCCTGCTTGGCGAGTTCCGAAAGGAACTGCTCGACCATTTCACGGTGAGCCTGCTTTTCGGCAATCGACTGTTCCACCTCTTCGAGGCGGGCTTTGGTGCGGTCAAACCTCTTTGCAAGGCTGTCGTAGCGTTTTTGGTAATCTTCCTGATTCTGCGCCACGCGGGCATTCTCGGCGATGCATTTTTCAATCTGCTCGGCGACCACATTCATCTCAGCCTGCAAGCCTGCCCGCTCCTGTAAAAGAGCGGAGGTATCGAAAACCGTGTCCTTGATGATTTCAAAGTCTGCGATCAGGTCATCCTTTTCGGTGAGGAGAATGTTCATCGCTTTGATGAAAAGTTCTTTGATTTCGGTCTCCGTGACATTAGGCGTTCCGCATTTGCAGTCCCCATCGAATTTGTGGTTGCATTGCCAGATGACCTTTCTGTACTTGTCGTTGGAGTGCCACACCTTCGAGCCGTACCAGCTGCCGCATTCGCCGCACTTGATCTTGCTGGAGAAAGGGCTGATGCAGCTGTTGCGGTTCTGACCGGGATGCCTTACCGCCATGAGCTTCTGGACCCGGTCGAAAACCGCAGGCTCGATGATGGCGGGATGGTTGTTCTCCACATAGTATTGCGGCACCTGTCCGTCATTCTTGATTTTCTTCTTGGTCAGGAAATCCTCGGTGTAGACCTTTTGGAGAAGGGCATCGCCTTTGTACTTTTCGTTTGTGAGGATGCTTTTGACCGTGGATGCCGACCAGATCTTCTTGCCACCGGGCGTCGGTATGCCCTCGGAGGTCAGCACCTTCGCAACCGCATACGGTGAGCGTCCCTGCAGGAAAAGCCCGTAAATCCTGCGTATGATTTTTGCTTCATCTTCGTTCAGAACAAGGTTGCCGTCCTCGCCGCGGTCGTAGCCGAGGAACCGTCCGAAAGGAACCGTGACCTTGCCGTCCTGGAATCTTTTTCTCTGTCCCCACGTGCAGTTCTCCGAAATGGATCGGCTTTCTTCCTGCGCAAGGCTCGACATGATGGTGAGGAGCAGTTCGCCCTTGCCATCGAAAGTCCAGATGTTCTCTTTTTCAAAATAACATTCAGTTCCGTTTTCCTTTAGCTTGCGGATGGTCGTAAGGCTGTCCACGGTGTTTCTTGCAAATCGGCTGACCGACTTTGTAATGATGAGGTCGATCTTGCCCGCCAGCGCATCAGCCACCATGCTGTTGAATCCGTCACGCTTTTTTGTGTTGCAGCCGGTTATGCCTTCATCCGCATACACGGAAACGAACTCCCAATCGTCCCTGCCTTTGATGTAGGCGGTGTAGTAGTCCACCTGCGCCTCGTAGCTGCTTTGCTGTTCCTCATGGTCTGTGCTGACACGGGCGTAGGCTGCGACCTTTCGTTTTTTCTGACTGGAAAGCGGCGCAGCCGTGTATTTGCTTTTTGTGGCGGGAATGGTTATCACACTCTTTGCCATTTCTCCGTCCTCCCTTCGTAAAAGTGGTATTCGAGGCTGCCGTCCTGGGTAACGGTGATGCCTTCAATCTGCTCGGTGAAAGTCTGCTCGTCAAACTCGTCCAGTCCGAGGATGTGAGCGGAAATCTGCCGCAACTGAAAATCTGTGTAGTTAGGGCTGTCGCAGAAAGAGCCTTTTTTCTTTTTACCCATGCAGTACCAGTACACCCATCTGTTTGCGGAGTTCACTCTGTGGTAGGTGTTGCCGCACTTCGCACATCGGATTTTGCCTTGGAACACATCCGTAAGCGTTGCCGTGTGCCTTGGCTCGTTGAGATGCAGGTTTTTCCATCGCCGTGTTTCGCTGCCAATGAGATGGAACTCCAGGTCGCCGTTCTTCAAAACAATGATGTCCTTGACCCGGCTCTCGAAAATCTCCTCATCGAAAGAATCGGTCTCAAGGACATCGGCGCAGATGTTTTTCAGTTCCTCTTCGCTGAAGTTTACGCTGGAGCAGGTCATACCGACTTCCTTTTTGCTCCGGCAAATCCAATGCACATAGGTCTTGCCTCTGACTTTTCCTTTCTTGCGGGTGTACTGCGCTCCGCAGATTCCGCAGCGGATTCTTTTTGTAAAACAGTAGGTGGGATTGAGGAGCGAAGTCCTCCGATCCATCTCTGCCCTGACCTTGGCATAAGTCTCACGGTCGATGATGGCTTCGTGGCAGTCTGCCAGGTAATACTGCGGAAGTTCCCCGCGGTTCTTGACCTTGTTCTTTTTGATTGGATCAGCCATGTAGCTTTTCTGGCGGCGAAGGTCACCGGCGTAAATCTCGTTCTTGATGAGGAGCGCAAGTGATGCCTCCTGGAACAGACAGCCGTTGACCGTTCTGTATCCTGCGCCGTTTAAGTCATCGCAAATTGCCTGGAGCGACTTGCCCTCGATGTAAAGGTCGAACATCCGTCTGACGATCACAGCCTCCTCCGGGATGATAATGTACTGCTTTTTGTCATCATCGTATCGGTAGCCGAGGATGTGCTTGTTTGCCGCACCAATCTCGCCCGACTGGAACCGCTTGCGGATTCCCCATTTGCAGTTTTCTGAAATGCTCATGCTTTCTTCCTGTGCGAAGGAAGCGAGGAGCGAAAGCATCAGTTCGCCGTCCTCCGAGAACGAGTTGATGTTCTCTTTCTCGAACCGTACCACTACGCCGATGGATTTAAGGTGGCGGACGGTTTCAAGCAGGTCTACCGTGTTCCTTGCGAAACGGCTGATGGACTTGGTGAGTATGATGTCAATCTTCCCGGCTTCACAGTCGGAGAGCATCCTTTGAAATTCATCCCTCATGGATGTGAGGGTACCCGTTATCCCGCGGTCGGCGTACACGCCTGCGTAGTCCCATTCGGGGTTCTTCTGTATCAGTGCGCTGTAGTAGCTGACCTGTTCGGAAACGGAGTGCATGAGTCTTTCGGTGTCCTTTGAGACTCGTGCATACGCAGCGACTTTTTTCCTTGCCGGAAGGACCGGCGTCCTGCGCTCTAACTTGGTGATTTTCCGCATGAAATCAACTCCTTTCCGACACTATATATCACTCTAAAAGCCAGTTATATCAAGGGTTTTCCCGATAATAATGTAGACAAAGTTGGCTTGTATTTTTCGAGCAGCATTGTATCAATTTTAGTGAACTCTTCCTCTGAAATGACGCCCTTCTTAAGCATCACTTTCGCCGTTCCAAGGCACAGAAGGTACATTTTCTCCGCATGGAATTCCGCTTCACTCATCCGCTCCACCTCCGAATCGATCAGAGATATAACAGGCGTGGGAGCAATATTTCCTTTTGGAATTGCCGTAGGCGGAGAACGCCTTACCGCAGTGCGGGCAGGTATACTGATACACTGCCTTTTGATTCAGCCGTTCCGGATGCTCCTTCCACCACTTGATGCGGCATTCTTTTGAGCAGAACACGCGCCGTTTCATTCCGTCCACCTGCACCAGCGGCTTTCCGCACTCGCGGCAACCATCTGCGGCATCGGTTTTCACGACCGATGTCGGTTTCTTTATCTCCTGCAGACCGTTCCTGCGGCAAAAGGATATGACCGCATCCCTGGAAACATCGACCTGCCTTGCGATTTCCGCATAACTCAGACCTTCTCTCCGAAGGTTCCTGATTTGTTCTTTCTGTAATCCATCCATGACTGAGACCTCCTAAGTCACAGTCAAAAGATATGCGCCGGATTTTAACCCCATAACAAAAAAGAGCCTGCGAACACTCCACTGATATGCTCCCTTTTAGGTAGACAAGCAAAATAATAAAAGCTTGTTGTCTGGAAGGGAGCATTATTTATGGGTAAGAGAAAGATAGAACCAGAAGTAAAGGTGGCGGCTGTTCAAGCGTTCTTGGATGGGAAATCATCGCAGAGTGCTATTGCAGATAAATTAGGAATCTGCCTGGCCAGCTTTCAGATGTGGGTTAAGAACTACCGATCAATGGGAGCGGATGCCTTTTCTCACAACGGGAACAAGCATTATTCCAAGGAGTTCAAGGAACAAGCCGTGCAAGACTATCTTTCTGGTCTGGGTTCTCTCCAGGATATTTGTGAAAAACATAAAATTCCATCCACAAGCCAACTCAGAAAGTGGATAAAGAAGTATAATGGTCATGAGGAACTGAAAGCTTCCGGGACAGGAGGAACCGTCATCATGACCAAGGGAAGAAAAACTACTTTTGATGAGCGTGTAGAAATCGTTCAATACTGCATTGCTCATGATCATAATTACACTGAAACAGCAACGAAATATGAGGTCTCATATCAGCAAGCCCGAAGCTACACCGTAAAGTATGAAGAAGGTGGCGTGGAGGCTCTTCGGGATAGGCGTGGAAGATCGAAACCCCAAGAAGAAATGTCTGAGTTAGAAAGGCTACGCGCTGAAAACAAGATACTTCGCGCCGAGAAAGAACGCGCAGAAATGGAGGCATCTTTCTTAAAAAAACTCGATGCAATAGAGAGGGGGTGGGACTGAGACTTTTACGGCATGAAAACATATATCAGGCAATCAAAGAGGAACACGAAGAGCATGGATATCCTATCTCTGCGCTCTGTCATTTAGGCAAAGTAAGCCGTGCAGCATACTATAAATGGCTGCATAGAGGAATCCCTGCATATGAGGCTGAAAACAACCGTATTGCCGAGGAAATCGAAAATATCCATATGGAGAGTCCGGATAAAGGTTACCGACGGATAAGGGATGATCTAGAGCGTTACCACGGCATCAAGGCAAACGATAAGAGGGTTCTTCGGATCTGCCGAAAGAAAGACATTAAATCCACCATCAAGTATTCCAACCATGGATGCACAAGGCAGGCAGCAAATCCACAGTTTATAGCCGAAAACATCCTGAACAGGGAATTCACCGCTGATGCACCAAATCAGAAGTGGTTAACTGATGTAACAGAATTTAAATACTACACAGGCATAGAAGTCCACAAGGTATACCTTAGCGCCATCCTAGATATTTATGACCGCCGGATCGTGTCCTACGTTATCGGAGATTCCAACAATAATCCGCTGGTGTTTGAAACCTTTGATAAAGCCATTTCAGCTAATCCTGGAGAAACACCATTATGCCACTCAGACAGGGGATTTCAGTACACGAACAGAGTATTTCACGCTAAACCTGAGGCAGCCGGAATGACACAAAGCATGTCTAGAGTGGCCAAATGCATAGATAACGGACCGATGGAAGGATTCTGGGGAATCTTGAAGAGAGAACGCTATTACGGTAAAAGATATACAGATAGAGGAACACTGGTGGCAATGATCGAGAATTATATTGAATACTACAACAACAAACGGTTACAAAGAAATCTGGGTGTTCTCACACCGATGGAGAAACATAACAACTATTTGATGGCAGCATAAAAACTGCCATCGGACGGATCCGGTGGCAGAAAATTTTTTTTTTAATTGTCTACTTGACGGGGAGCGGTTCAATCATACGGGTCGAAAAGTTTTTATTAGATGAAAAATGAATTGCCACATTAGGAACATACTCTAAAATATTTTCGATCTTCTTATTTGCAATATAAAAATCATACATTTCTTCCGCACACAACTTTACCACCCCTATGTTTTCCAATATTTTTCCACCTATTGAGCAAAACATTTTCATTTCTACATATCCATAGTTGGGCTCTGCCTCCTCTTGTGGACACAAAAAAAGGTTCTGCACATATTGAAATCCCTGTTTTAAAATAAAATCATTATATGCAAGTTGATATAGGTATTGCTTGGTGATATCGCCTACACCCGGCTGTCCCATCACTTTGTAATTATCATTTTGTCTTTTAAAATCTATGCAATAATACTTTGCATCAAATATCCCAAAACAATATCCATTTCCTTCATCTAACGGAAATATACAAATTATATCTGGTTTCAACGTATCTATATTTCCATCTGATATAGATGGATTTTTATGCCACACTGGTCTATCAATAATATCTATTAATCTTAAATCTTCTTGGCTATAAGAATGTGTTGCACCATACGGAAGTTCTGATAACCTTTTTTCCCGTACACTATCAAAATTTTCAACGCAAACATTTTCCCAGATTAGTTGAAAGCTATTAGTACCATATAAACTAAAACTCATTTCCTCTTTTTCATTCATTGAATTTGCAATATATGTGTATATAGTTTTCAACAAAATCTGTTTTCTTGTGACAAATTGTCTATGAATTTCACATTGCAATCTGTACAGCACAAAATCGATATCTCCAAAATCTGTCACTCTTACTCCTGTCAAATCTACTTCTGATATATCAAATAATTCTAAGATTCCCCATTCTTTTAATTCTTTTGAGCATCGTGTCAATACACATTCATGCAATTTTCTAAAAAAATCATTGTCATCATCAATTACATTCTGTGTTTGAAATTCCATATAATATGGCAAATTATTCTGTATTAAAGCAAAAGTTTCATTTATGGTATTGTCCCATAAAATTTCGCCTTCGCCATTACTTTCAACAATACATCGTTCGTTTTTGTATATACCATTACTAAAATAGTCCTCTAAAAGATAT
>CAKZZH010000127.1 GCA_937885345.1 uncultured Lachnospiraceae bacterium
TTGCATAAAACAGCAACCTATTAAGAGGCATCTATGATTGATGCGTTTGTCCTAATCGAATCGATCTTATTGCCGTATGATTAAAGTAAATAAAACCACAGAAGATATATCTTCTGTGGAAATTAAGTTTAAAAACAACAAACCTTTATCTAAATGATAGGGGTTTCAGAGTATAGACAAAGTGGCTTAATGAATACAATCTATTAAGCCACTTTGTTATATTATCTTTCTTCATCAAATGTTTTTCTTGCTTTGTTCGGCTTTTTTAGTGACGCATACTCTTTGTCCGAAACGGCCGCGAAAATGGGTTTTATATTAGAGAGACAATCAGATACGGATTTAAGAGATATTTTATCGCTATCATCAATTACGTATAACCGTTGCATATCTTCATAATCACAGATAAATGCTTTATTTTTATTAAAATCAAAAGTAAACAATTGTAGCTCTTTTAGTGGCTTTTTATATAAATTACTCCCTATTCTTACTTTTTCTTCTTCGCGTTTATAGGACAAGGCCTGAATAAGACGTTCTTCGTTGCTTAGCAAGGTTTTTACTCTCTGATGCTCGCTCATTGCTGCTATATCATACAAGTGTTTTGCCACGTCAAAATATTCTTCTCTTTCTAAATAGAATTCCGTAGCAAGTATTTTATCCGCGAATATTCTCTCAATGCTAATATTCTGAATGGTAAATTCATTCAAAGAATAATACTCTTTCAAGATGGCGCGTTCAGATTCAGTTGCATATTGATATATCAGCGAGGAAGTCGTGTTGGCTTCATGTGGCTCGCTAACAGTAAAAGATGTAGCTTCAATTTTCACCTTACCGTATCTCTGCAGGCGGTCTTCAGTATTAACATCATACATAGGAGTGTATCCGAAAATAGATGTTATTGAACCCTTACGATTTTCCTCGAGAACATCGCCTCGCATTCGTTCCATAGAATTATAACCGTAAGCCGCTTTTTCGAGTGCTCTTTTAGCCTGTGAATTTGATAATTCACTAATTTTTACAGTCAGATCTATATCTTCTGAAAAGCGTTTCATATTCATATAGATTTTGTAAAGACAAGTTCCACCTTTAAAATACGCCGGTACCTCATTTTGTCGGTCACCTATTTCTTGAAGCATTAGTGAAACATAATAATCCTTCTCGATAATGCTTGGATTAATTCCGGTTCGTTCATAAACTCGTTGAATTATTGCATCAAAATTCTTTTTATCCTCATGAAGTCTCATAGCATTCCTCCAATATATTATATAACTCTTCTTGAGTGCTTTTGTTATAACACCTATGGCACAAAAGGAGTAATGTAGGTATATCTAATTTGGACTTAACCGCATAATTCCAAATTTTTTTTCTTGGTTTTTGTACGTCTACTGCATATTTTTCGAGATCGTTCAACCCATCTAAAAACTGCAGATATTTTATATTTTGTTCAGTAATGTGAACTCGCGATTTTTCAATTTCGAATGTTTTTAGCGGAACATTATTTTGCAAACGGTTGGTTTTAATGTGTGTTTTGCGTGGTAACCAGGTAGATATACCAATCTCATTTAAGAATGTAGGACCAGTAGTATAACCGTTATATCCGTCAATATATACGTATTTAGCTATGATGTATTCATTTGGTAATATCAATCCAAAATATGACGTGGTAGGGACAACATAAATACCATGAGACAACCTTTTTATTGTACCGCGTCTTTCAATTCTGCTTAATTCTGTGTTAAAGACGGCCCGCTTTTCTACAGGCACTTTAATATACTGACGAATTTCATTAATAGAAAAAATCGGATGTTTTGTTATAAATTGATTAATTTTTTCTTGAAACATTTTATTCTCCTCTGTGTTATTATTATATAACTATTTTGCTGATATTGCAACATATATAATAACATTAGTCAAAAGAGAACTCAGTATTGACAAAATCAGAATAATGCTTATAACTAAAAGTGAGCCATATGTTGTTCCGTCCTGGAGCTGCGTAGGGTTCATTTTTTATGCTTTCTTTTTATCAGGTCGATAATGCATCTCTCTTTATTGTACAGTTTTACGATATTCCCATTGGGTGTCTCTGCCTCGGTAATTCCAATTTCCATTAGACAGAAAACGAAAACGAAAACCATTTTCAAATCTATTGACAAATCAAAGCTCCCTTACTATAATGTGAAAACAGAAAAAGTGACGGGAGATTATGTATGCGATCATTTAATTGCGGACAAATAAATACTGAGGGCTCCGATTGCGAGACCGTATACGGAGGAATAAATATAATGAAAAAGATTATTGCCATGATCATAACTGCCGCTATGGCAGCAGGTTGTTTTGCAGGATGTAACGCTGCATCAAGCGCAGCAGATCCTACAGATCCTTTACAGATCGTAACTACTATTTTCCCTGAGTATGACTGGGTCAAGACAATTATGGGAGATAAAGCTGATAATGCCGAGATAACATTGCTTCTTGATAACGGAGTGGACCTTCATAGTTACCAGCCTACTGCAGAGGATATTATGAAGATAGCTTCATGTGACCTTTTTATATATGTGGGCGGCGAGTCGGATGACTGGGTAGAAGATGCTCTTGCAGAAGCTACCAACAAGGATATGGAGGTTATAAATCTTCTTGAAATACTCGGAGACAGCGTTAAAGTTGAGGAAGTTGTAGAAGGTATGGAGCACAACCATGAAAATGAGCACAGCCATAGCGAGATTGAGGCAGAGGCTGTAGAGGAAGAAGAACTTGATGAGCATGTATGGCTTTCCCTCAAGCGTGCGGTTACACTGGGTAAAGCGATCACCGAATCTCTTGCAAAGCTCGATGCAGCAAATGCGGATGTATATAACAGCAATTACGATACATACAAAGAGCAGCTTGAGAAACTTGACGGGGAATATAAGGAAGCTGTCGATGCAGCCGATAATAAAGTACTTCTTTTCGGAGACCGTTTCCCGTTCAGATATCTTGTAGATGATTACGGTCTTGATTATTTTGCGGCATTTGCAGGATGCTCTGCCGAGAGTGAGGCAAGCTTTGAGACGATCGTATTCCTTTCAGGCAAGGTTGATGAGCTTGGCCTTAATACGATTCTGACGGTAGAAAGCAGTGACGGTAAAATAGCCAATACCATCAAGGAGAACACAACTTCGAAGGATCAGCAGATCCTGGTTATGGATTCTCTTCAGTCGGCAACCACCAAGGATTCTGCAAGCGGAACAACATATCTTTCCGTTATGACATCAAATCTTGAGGTGCTTAAAGAGGCACTCAGGTAAGCCATTTAATGACATCACCGAGATTATCGAAGATAGCGTATGAGAGCCTTATCATTTCATCATCGGCAGGGATCAGATCCGGAACCATGATGGGATGCATGCCGGCGGCGTGGGCTGAGCGGATACCGTTATAGGAGTCTTCGATCGCGTATGCCATACAAGGTTCAGTGTTGAGGTTTCTGCATGCGAGAAGGTAAATATCGGGAGCGGGTTTGCTTACTTTAAGCATATCTCCGCAGGTAATATTATCAAAGTAATCAATGAGCGAGGCATCTGTCAGCTGTTGTCTGACCGTTGCCTCGCGTGTTGATGAAGCGAGCCCGATCTTGTAGCCGGCACCCTTCAGAAAGCGCAGTATTTCCTCTACATATGGCAGAGTCGGCAGCCTTCCGTTGTCAAAACGTTCGTGAAATCTGGCGGAAGCTATTTTCTGGAATTTTTCGACATCAAAGTCTTCACCGTAATTTTGCTTGAGGATTTCATGTGTTAAAACAGCTGTTGTTCCGATACACTTCCTGAAAACATTTTCCATATCTTTAAGGCCGTTTTCCTCGGCCAGTTCTTTCCATATGTTAAGACAGCCTCTTTCCGAATCGAAGATAACGCCGTCCATATCAAAAACCACCGTTCTTATTTCAGGCTTGTGTAAGGCCAATGTCTGATTCTTATCGCATGAGGGATCATTCATAATCTTTGTCTCCTGTATTTTATTGACTCAATGATCATATACCCTTTACGGCAACGATTATATACATTTTTAAATGCCAATGCAAGGCTATCGGACGTAGCTTTTTACGCTCTTACATTCATTGACAAAAAGTGTGCATACTGTTAGAATTGCAACGAAGATTTATTATTTTTCACATGCGGAGGTAGAATTAATGTCTTACACAAAAGAAGATATTTTCAAAATGGTAGAAGAGAATGATGTCGAATTTATCAGACTTCAGTTTACCGATATTTTCGGAATTCTCAAGAATGTGGCCATTCCCAAGAGTCAGCTGTCAAAGGCGCTTGACGATCAGATGATGTTCGACGGTTCTTCAATCGAGGGATTTGCCAGAATAGAAGAATCCGATATGTACCTTCGCCCCGATCTTGACAGTTTTGTTATTTTTCCCTGGAATACAGAGAACGGCAAGACCGCAAGACTTATATGTGATGTATACGGAACAGACGGTAAGCCCTTTGCGGGCGATCCAAGACATATTTTAAAGAGGCAGGTTGAGAAGGCAGCTGCTATGGGATATACCTTTAACGTAGGCCCTGAGTGCGAATTCTTCCTCTTCAATCTTGATGAGGACGGAGCGCCCACAACTGATTCGTTTGATAAGGCAGGATATTTTGATCTCGGCCCCAGCGATATTTCGGAGAGCGCAAGAAAGGATATGGTTCTTACACTTGAAGATATGGGCTTTATTATCGAGGCTTCACATCATGAGTGTGCTCCCGCACAGCACGAGATAGATTTTAAGTACGGCGAAGCGGTGTCAACTGCCGATAAGATCATGACCTTCAAGCTTGCGGTTAAGACGATCGCACAGAAGCACAGACTCCATGCGACATTTATGCCCAAGCCCAAGGCAGGTGTGGCAGGCTCCGGAATGCATATCAATATGTCACTGGAAAAGGACGGCAAGAATATATTCGCAGATCCTGATGGTAAGAACGGACTTAGTCAGGAAGCTTACTATTTTATCGGCGGTCTTATGAAGCATGCGCTTGGTATGACCGCGATAACAAACCCGATCGTTAATTCATATAAGAGACTTGTTCCCGGATACGAAGCACCCGTATATGTTGCATGGTCCGCTAAGAACAGAAGCCCTCTTATCAGAATTCCCGCATCAAGAGGACAGGGGACAAGGATCGAACTTCGTAACCCCGATCCTTCGGCTAACCCCTATCTCGCACTTGCCGTATGTCTTGCGGCAGGTCTTGACGGTATCAATAATAAGATCGAGCCTCCTGCAAGTGTTGACACCAACATCTTTGCGATGACCAAGAAGGAGAAAAAGGCCATCGGTATCGAGAGCCTTCCCGAGACTTTGTATGATGCTGTTAAAATATTCGAGAGCGACGCGGTGCTCGTTGATGCCATCGGTGAGGAAACCGCCGAGAAGTATATAGACGCCAAGAAGCAGGAATGGAAAGAATACAAGATCACGATAAATGATTGGGAGCTCAGAGAGTATCTCAATAAGTTCTAAGCATAGAAAGATGAGGACTGATATGGTTAAAGTAAATGACAATTATCAGAAACTTCCCGGAAGTTATCTGTTTTCAACAGTAGGTAAGAAGGAGAGAGAATACAGAGCGGCTCATCCCGACAAGAAAGTCATCAAGCTTTCGATCGGTGATGTTACTCAGCCTATCGCACCCGCCATTATCGATGCAATGCATAAGAGCGTTGACGAGATGGGTGTTCGCGAGACCTTTAGGGGATATGCTCCCGACCTTGGTTATGAATTCCTCAGAAGTGCGATCGTTAAGGGCGATTATGCAAGCAGAGGAATGGATATTGCGATCGATGAAATCTTTGTATCGGATGGTGCAAAGAGCGATTCCGCAAATATTCAGGAGCTCTTTGCTCTTGACAATGTTATTGCCGTAGGCGATCCTGTTTATCCCGTATATGTTGATTCAAATGTTATGGCCGGAAGAACCGGTACATATGATCCGGCAACAGGTCAGTGGAGTAATGTAATTTATATGCCCTGCCTTGAGGAGAACGGATTTGCCCCGATGCTTCCCGATAAAGTACCGGATATAATTTATCTTTGCTTCCCCAACAATCCTACCGGTGCAACGATTACCAGGGATCAGCTCCAGAAGTGGGTTGATTATGCCAATGAGAAGAAGGCCGTTATCATCTATGATGCTGCTTATGAAGCATATATTTCGGAGGCTGATGTACCACATTCCATTTATGAGTGCGACGGCGCCAAGAAATGTGCGATCGAGCTTAGAAGTTTTTCCAAGAATGCAGGTTTTACAGGTGTAAGACTTGGATTTACGGTTATTCCCAAGGCTCTTACGATTGACGGTGTCAGCCTTAACGCTATGTGGGCAAGACGTCACGGAACCAAATACAACGGCGCTCCTTACATCGTTCAGAGAGCAGGAGAGGCTGTATATTCCGAGGCAGGAAGAGCACAACTTAAAGAGCAGGTTGCTTACTATATGAACAACGCAAAGGTTATCAAGGAAGGTCTTGCTCAGGCAGGCTACAGTGTTTCGGGCGGCGTCAATGCTCCTTATATCTGGCTTAAGACAACCGGCGGTATGAATTCATGGGAATTCTTTGACTACCTTCTTAATGAAGCAAGCGTTGTCGGAACGCCCGGTTCAGGCTTTGGTCCTTCCGGTGAAGGATATTTCAGACTGACTGCATTCGGTACATATGAGGATACCGTTGAAGCGATCGAACGTATGAAGAAACTTATCTGATCTGTGCGTACATCTCGGATAACGCGTACTTGATCATGCCGGTCGCGGCGCAGGGGGCGTATTATAATGATTACAGACAGACCGTTCACTATGTGTTCGGTCTGTTTTCTGCAAAAGAAGAACCAACGGAGGTGTATTATGTGGACAGAAAACGGTAAAACATATAACAAAGCGGTGACTTTCAGCTATGATGACGGCATCGAGTCGGATAAGAGGCTTACGCAGATTTTTAATTATTACAAGGTTCGCTGCACTTTTAATCTCAATTCCGCAATAATCGGTGAGAAGAACTCCTGGCTTCATAAGGATTTTACGGTGAGAAGGATGCAGCTTGAGGATGTGATGAGCACCTACTCGGGCCACGAGATCGCCTCTCACGGCAGCAGGCATCTTGCGCCTACGGATCTAAGCGATGAGGAACTTACGGCAGAATTCAGGGATGATCTTGATAAACTTGAGAAAATGTTCGGAGTAAGGCCTGTCGGTATGGCATATGCCTACGGCGCATACAATGACAAGGTTGTGGATTATCTCAAAAACCTCGGCATCCGCTATGCAAGGACGGTAGAGGAGAGCCTTAACTGCGATATTCAGCAGGACCTTCTGAGATTTAAGCCGACCTGTCATCATAATAACGAGAAGCTGTTTGATATTGCGGATGAATTTCTTGCTTATGACGGGCCCGATGATAAAGTGTTTTATGTCTGGGGACATTCCTACGAATTCGGTGGCGACGATAACTGGGACCGTATTGAAAAACTTTGCGATATGGTTGCCGGACGGGATGATATTTTATATGCAACTAATGCTCAGGCTCTCTTGCATTATGACGCATAATTCGGTAAAATAATGATAATCGGGGTGGTGTCGACTTTTGAACCCCAGACCTATCAACGGAGGTAACTGCATGCTCCCAGTTGTAGTATTGGTAGATGATTCAAAAGAACAACTTGAGATACATAAGAAGCTTCTTGAAGACAAATATTCGGTAGTATGTTGTGAATCCGGCCTTCAGGCTATTCTGTATATTGAAGAATCCGCGCCTGCCGTGGTTCTTCTCGATATTGAGATGCCGCATATGGACGGGTTTAAGACTTTGGAGAGAATAAGGCAGACCAAGGATCGTATGGGTATTCCGATCATCGGACTTACGGGACAGAATACCAAGAGCTCAGTACTCAAGTTTATCGCAAGAGGCGGTGACGGGTATCTTATCAAGCCCGTTAAGCCGGATAAACTCATTTCCACCATTGAGAAATTTATCAATCATGAGGATATGGTAACTCATGATAAGAATATACTTATTGTCGATGACGATTTGTCATCGCTTAGGATCACACAAGGATATCTTAAGGATCTGTATAATGTAACGACTATGTGCTCCGGCGTTCTCGCAATGGAATACCTCAGTAAGCATAAGCCCGATCTTATCATCCTTGATTATAAAATGTCCCCTTATACGGGAATATCGCTCTTTAATATGGTGCATAAGATGGACGGTCTTGAAGATGTTCCGATCGTATTTGTTACGGGCGTCAAGGATAAGGATATCATTATGGAATGTACCGTCCTTCAGCCGGCAGGTATTTTCCTTAAGCCGGTAAGCAAGCTTGAACTTATAACCAAGATAAGAGATATTTTCTCGGAAAGAGCCGCAAAGGCAGAAGAAAGTATACCTGACGGATGGGGGATGTTCTGATGAACTGGGTTTTAGCTGTTGTAATTTTTGGTACGGTTGTAAGTATGATCACCATTATAATTACAGTTATGGAGAAGGTTACCAAATCTTCTCTTATTCTCTTGCTTACATCGGTATGTACCTTCTGTACGATTTTTTCTTATGGATTCGAAATCACTTGCGGAACTAATCTTGAAGCGAGCATGATCGCTCTTAAAATAGGCTATGTGTTCAAGATATACAGCATAACCTGTCTTCTTGTATTTATATTCAACTACGCAAGGATCAAGCTTCCCGCATGGGTAACGACGCTTCTGTTAATTGCCGACACTGTTATTATTGCCGGCGTTATTTCGTATGAACAAAACGGGTTCTTCTACAAATATGTTGAGCTGGGCTACAATGATATGTACTATTACCCGAATGTACATCCGGGACCGCTTTATTATTTTATGCTGGCTCTGCTGATAGGCTGTGCCATTGCGTATGTAATGGTTATGATACATATGTTCAGACTCAGCAAGCGTTCGGAGTTACCCAAGATGATACTCCTTCTGTTTATCGGAATCCTTCCGGTGCTCGGACTTGGAGCATATATCGCGTTTGACTTAAAGGGCGTGGATATGATACCCATATGCCTGTCATTTTCCAATCTGCTCCTTGCTATCACGATTAAGAAATTCAAACTCTTTGATGCGGTTGAGGCAGCAAGAGACCTTATCCTTGAGAATACAAGAGAAGGTTTGCTTGTAATCGATAATGATAACAAGATAGTCTATGTTAATGATACAGCGATCAGCTTTATCCCCGAACTCGCTTACGCGGACAGAGTGGATGAGGATATGATGGTGCTTCTCTTTAATGTGGGTGAGAATGTTCAGAATATCGAAGGCAAACATATTGAGATCCGTACCTCCAATCTTGAGAGAGAGGGCAATATCCTCGGTCATATGGTGTGGATGTTCGATATGTCCTTTATCAATGATTACACCAATCAGATACTTGAACTCAAAGAGGATGCGGAGCGTGCAAATCGCGAGAAATCAATATTCCTTGCGAATATGTCCCATGAGATACGTACTCCTATGAATGCCATTATCGGTTTCTCCAACCTGGTTCTTGAAGAGACCAAGGAGAAGAATACGACACATTACATGAATGATATTGTTCGTGCGGGTAACGGACTGCTTCACATTATCAATAAGCTTCTTGATATTTCCAAGATAGAATCAGGTAAGCAGGAAATCGTTCATGAACATTACTTTGTAGAGAATCTTCTTAAGGATACGGTTGCGATCAACAGCGTTAAGGCTTACGAGAAGGGGCTTGAATTCAATGTTGAATTTGATGATGACCTTCCTTATGAACTTATCGGCGATAAGGCCAATATCCAGGAAATGCTCATCAATATAATCGGTAACTCGGTAAAATACACCAATGAAGGCAGCGTTACTTTGAGTGTGTACTGTGAACCTGTCAGTGCCGCAATGGTTGATATTGTATTTAAAATCGCCGATACCGGTATCGGTATACAGGAGGATGATCTCCCCAAACTCTTTAAGAAATTCACCAGACTTGACAGAGATATTAACCGTAATGTTGAAGGTACGGGACTTGGCCTTGCGATCGTTAAAGCCATTTGCGACCAGATGGACGGAAGGATAGATATATCAAGCCATTACGGCAGAGGTACGGTTGTAACACTTTCGATTCCTCAGGAAGCTGTAAGCAACGAGAAGATGAAGGACCATGCTGCTCCGATCGTAGCATCAAGCAAAGGACAGTATACTATCTCTTCAACCGCCAAAGTTCTTGTTGTCGATGACAGTGAGGTTAACTTAAGACTTTCGATCGCTATTTTAAGACGATACGGAATCGAAGCAGATTACGCAGTTAACGGTGATGATGCGATAGAGAGAACCAATTTCAACAATTACGATCTTATTCTTATGGACCACATGATGCCCGGTAAAGACGGCGTGGAGACTTTCCATTTGATGAAGGATAGGCACACGATCGGCGACTCAACCAAAGTTGTCGTCCTTACTGCCAATGCTGTTACCGGTGTCAGGGAATTCATGATGGCCGAGGGTTTTGACGGATATCTCACGAAGCCTATAGATACTGCGGAACTTGAACATATGCTGATTGATACTTTACCGGAGGATAAGGTATTCAAACAGCTTCGAAATGATCACACCGACCCCGAAGAGATCGATAAAATACTCGATATTCAGGAGATGATGCCGCATTTTGATGTTAAAGAGGGTATCAAGTACACAGGCGGTGAACTCGACAATTATCTGGATATCATCAAATTTATGTATAAGAACAGCGACAAGAATCTTCAGTCAATACAGCAATTCTATGATGAGAAGAACTGGGAGGAATACACGATACTTGTTCATGCTCTTAAGAGTTCGATGGCGGGAATGGGCGCCCTTGAACTGTCTGCGCTTGCCAAGAAAATGGAGATGGCAGGCAAGGAATCCAATATCAATTATATTGAATCCAATCATGATTTCCTTCTGGCGATGTATCGCGTTATCATCTATGAGGCGGGGCTTGCAACCGGACTTATCGGAGAGAGAGATGTTGCCGAGGTTGATACCAATGAGATTAAGGTTGATATGACCAAGGAAGAGATCCTCGATTTGTTTATGAATATAAGAGGCCTTATTGAGGATTTCCAACACGACAAAGCACTTTCAATCATTTCCGAGATGGAATCCTTTACTCTCGAACCCGATGTCAGAGAAATGGTCGACAAGCTTCAGAACTATCTTGAAGCGATCGAACTTAAGGATGCGCTCGATTATATTGATGGCCTGATAAAATAATAAATTGTATTTTTGATATAGAGTTTACATAATGCATAAATTTGTGTTGATTTTCGGCTTATAAGGTGGGATAATATAAGTGTGAAAGCAGATTTGTGTGACTGTGCTTTTTATTTGATTGTTTCGTAATTGTCTGTTTTGTTTAGGGTGTTTTGATTAATGTAGGAGGTGAGGTCATGGCAATTTCAGCGATTGGCTCGGCAGCGGGTTCATCATATGGATCTTCTAAGTCTGTGTCATCTGTTGATACTGAGAGTATGTCTCTTCAGACCAAGATTGCCCAGACTCAGCAAAAGATCCGCGATGTCAATTCATCATCTGTTCTCTCACCGGAAGACAAGGACAAAAAGGAATCACAGCTTAAGGAAGAGCTTGTCCGGTTAAACGAAGAGTATCGCCGGCACAGGCTGGATCTTCAGACTGAGAAACGCCAGGAACTCCTTAAGAGTGAGGAAAGCGAAGATACAGCCAAAGAAAGCGATACCAAAGAGGACTTGAATGAAGAGGCCGCTAAGACAGCCGATAATAGGGCGAGCGGTAAGGCTATTCTATCGGATGATACGGAGATGTTAGCCGCTAAGATGCGCAGTACGGCAGGCCTTGAGAGACAGGCCAGACTTCTTCAGTCGGAGATCAAGGTTGATTCCATGAGACCGGAAACATCGACAGAGGCTAAGAGCAATGAACTTGATGATATTTACACAAGGCTTTATAAGAATGCAGCTCAGGACTTTATGAATAACAATTCTCAGGTTGTTAAAAGCTCCGAGGATGGCACTGTTACGGCGAATATTGCGGCAGCATCCGGAATGTTTGCAAATGCGATGGTGGATTTTACATTGTAATTCGGTAACAAGCTGATCTGAGCCGGCATCGGGTGAAAACAACAGAAAACGGCTTCATAGGAGCATAGGCGCTCTTATGAAGCCTCTTTTTTATATGCTCCAGTCGGAGTCGAGATTCACAATAACATTGTAGCCTTCAAAAAGTTTCTTTGAAGCCTCCTCAATGCTGTGGTATTCACCGATTCTGTCCTTGGCATCCCAACCGATAACGATATCATAGGATATCGTTTTGCTTTCATTGTTGACATAGAAACCGTGAGTCTGAAGAATGTTATCGTAGCCTTTGAGCATCTCGGAAAGCTTCTTGCGAAGGGCGGTCGATTGCTCATCGTTTCTGGTGGAGTAGACGCTTACGGCATTAATTAAAATATGATTTTCACAATAAACCATCATTTGAATCTTTCTCGTGAGTTCATCAATCTCAATCGCGGTAAGACTGTCATCCACTTCAACATGGAGCGAACCGTTCAAGGTATCAGGGCCGTAGTTGTGAAGCACGATATCGTAGGTTCCGAGAACCTCAGGAATCGAGTTGACGGTATTCTTGATGGCGGTAACTGTCTGTGCGTCGGCTCTTTCTCCGAGAATGGAGCTTAAAGTTGAGATAAGCTGTTCAACTCCGGCTTTGATAATGATCGCAGATATGATAACACCGAGATAGGCTTCAAGCGAAAGACCGGTTATCATAAAGATGATCGCAGCCACAAGGGTGGAAGCAGAGATTATGGAATCCATAAGAGCGTCCTGTCCCGAAGCAATAAGCGAGTCGGATCTTACCTTTTTACCGGTGGCTTTAACATAGATGCCGAGGACGATCTTAACAGCGACGGCAACGCTGATGATTACCAGCGAAAGCGTCGAATACTCGGGAACGCCGGGCTCGAGTATGGCTTTGACCGACTCTGCCATCGATGTAATACCTGCATAAAGTATGATGAGCGATATTATAACCGCGGTAAGATATTCGATCCGTCCGTATCCGTAAGGGTGCTTTTTGTTAGGTGCCTTAGCTGCAAGCTTTGTTCCGACGATCGTAATTATTGAAGAGAGCGCATCGCTTAAGTTGTTAACCGCATCGAGTACAACCGCTATCGATCCCGCAATAAGGCCGATAACTGCCTTAAAGCCCGCAAGTAAGACATTTGCAATAATTCCGATGATACTCGTTTTGACAATAGTGCGACCTCTTGCGGCAGATTCTTCGTCATATGATCCGTTCAAGATGCCACCTCCTTTTATAAAATATACATGTATTGTACACCGCAGCCTTGTATCGCACAAGGCAAAGGCCTGCACATAAGCATAAAATTTGTGCATTTTATTAAAATTCTTGTTTATTATAAAGCCCAAATAGGGTATAATGACTATATATATGAGACTGAAAGGAGAACAATAATGCTCGCAACTCTTATACCTTTATTCGATTCCAAGATGGAGGTTAAAGCATATTCAATATTTGCTCAGAAGAAGAATCTTTTTGCCAACCCCAGCCTTCTCGGAACCGGTAGTCTTGACGGAGCCGCCGAGATAGCAGGCTTCGACATTATCGATAATATGGGACTTGAAACGCTCTCGGACGATAGAGAAGTATTCGTTGAGGTTAACAATATCTCTCTTTTCTCTGCGATTGAAGAACAGTGCAAAGCGCCTCATTCCAGAATCGTACTTCTTCTTAATAACACGATTACTCCCGATGATACATATATAAATCGAATCAAGGAGCTTAAAGCAAAGGGTTACAAATTCGCGATCCGCAAGCTTCTTATCGAGCAGTTTGAGCCCTATAGACAGGTGCTTATGCTTATGGACTATATGCTTCTTAATCACAGGAAGATTAAGATGGAAGTTGCAACAAAATATTTTTCACAGATTTATCCCGATATGAAGCTCGTTGCAGTAAATGTCGATACTCAGGAGGATTATGACAAGCTTACCGCTGAAGGTCATTATGATCTCTATGAGGGTGAATTCTTCCGAGTTCCCATAGTAAAAGGCGAGACAGAGATCGCTCCCTTGAAGGCAACATATATTGAACTTCTTAATATCGTTAATGACTCAGACTTTGAACTTACACAGGCTGCGGATGTGATCGGAAGAGATGCGGCTCTCGTTATCTCCCTTCTCAAAATGGTTAACCGTATGACTGTTAATTCGGGAATCACTTCCGTAAGACATGCAGCAGCGATGCTCGGTCAGAAGGAACTTAAGCGCTGGATCAACACCGCAGTAACCAAGGAACTTTGTTCCGACAAGCCAAGCGAGATTACGAGAATGTCTCTCGTTAGAGCTCGTTTTTCCGAGAACCTTGCAACTATTTTTGAGCTGAACGCTTTCTCTTCGGAACTCTTCCTTATGGGAATGTTCTCAATGCTCGATAAAATGCTCGACAAGCCCATGAGTGAAGCACTCGATGCAGTAAAGGTTTCCAAGGACATCTCCGATGCTCTTCTTAAGAAAGAGGGCAAACTTGCTCCTGTATATGAATTCGTTCTTAACTACGAGGATGCATCATGGCAGGAAGTTTCCAGACTTATGATGCTGTCGGGGATTGATATGGATAATGTCTATTCTGCGTATATTCAGGCTTTGGCATGGTACAAGCAGTTGTTCGGTGAGTAGGCTTTAAGATAGCAGGGATGTCCGGAAGATAAGGCTAAGGCTATCGAAGATGCGATGACGTATTTTCAAGTGATATGATAAAAAACAAGAGAGAGGTTACTAAAGTATATGTAACCACTCTCTTGTTTTTTAGTGGCTCTTAAATATCCACTTGTTATCCGTACGTATAAGTTTTCCATATTCTTCCATTTTTTTAGTCTACACGGAGGACAATAAAATATGTGTTGACAAATCCTTCCCATAGTGGTAACTTATGTTTTAGAAATATTAGCACTCTAAATCATCGAGTGCTAACAAATCAAAACGAATGAGTCATATGCATGAGAATTGCCGGGCAATTCTGATTGAAAGGAGGCAGGCATTGGAGATAGATGAGCGTAAGATGAAGATTCTTAAGGCTGTCATCCAGAATTATCTTGAGACCGGTGAGCCGGTGGGTTCAAGGACAATTTCAAAGTATACCGATCTTAAGCTCAGTCCTGCAACCATTCGTAATGAGATGGCTGACCTTGAGGAGATGGGGTATATTATACAGCCTCATACATCGGCTGGAAGAATCCCTTCCGACAAGGGTTACAGGCTTTATGTGGACGAGATGCTTCGTGACAAGTCCGAGGCTCTTGATAAGAGAGAGTCGGAGCTTAACCGTAAGGAAGATCTTCTTATAGAAAAGGTTGATAAGGTTGAGGTGCTTCTTCAGAATGTTGCCAAGAAGCTTGCTACCAATACCAATTATGCAACGCTTGTTGCGGCGCAGAATAAGAAGGGACGTGCGATCAAGTTTATACAGGTCAGTCAGCTTGAGAAGGGTAAAATACTTGCCGTTACGGTTCTTGAGGGCAATGTGATTAAGAACACGATCGTGGAAACAGGTACGGCAATCGATTCCGAGGCGGCCCTCAAAATAAACCTTCTCCTTAATAATGAGATAGACGGGCGTGCGATTGAGGATGTTAATCTTGATGTGATAAGCAAGCTTATGAAATCTGCGGGTGACTACGGAATGCTTGTAAGAGATATCCTTGATGCGATCGCGGCAGCTGCGAGAAGTGATGAGGACTTGCAGATTTATACGAGCGGAGCGACCAATATTTTCAAATATCCGGAACTTAGCGATAATGCGAGAGCAAGCGAGTTGATATATGCGCTTGAAGAAAAGAAAGCACTCAGCGGTCTGGTTGAAGATATTGAGAATTCAACCGACGGAATCAAGGTATATATCGGTGAGGAGACCCCGATTGAAGGTATGAAAGATTGCAGTGTGGTTACGGCAACCTACAACCTTAAGGACGGTGCGAGAGGAACCATCGGTATCATCGGTCCAAAGCGAATGGACTATGAGAAAGTGGTTGAAACAATAAACAGTATCAAGGCGCAGCTTGGTGATGCGTACGGTGATGATGAAGGAGGCAAAACGTGACCGAAGATGAGAAGATAAAAATGCCGCAGGGAGATGCAGCTGCGGCTGAAGATACATCTAAGGAAGATATTTTAACGGAAGAAAGCGCTGCAGCAGATGCGCAGGAAGGCGCAGATGCAGAAGAAAATGCAGATGCGCAGGAAGGCGCAGACGCAAAAGAAAATGCAGATGCGCAGGAAAGTGCAGACGCACGCAGCGAAGAGACCGATGCAAACGAAGAAGCGGATGTAAGTGATGATGCGGCTGAGGAAAATGTTCCGAAGGGCAGAGAGAACTTCTTCAAGAAGAACAAGAAAGATAAGAAAGACAAGAAGGATGAGCAGATAGAGGAACTTACCGATAAATACAAGCGTACGATGGCTGAGTTTGATAATTTCCGCAAGAGAACGGAGCTCGAGAAATCGGCAATGTATGAGATCGGAGCAAGGGATATAATCGAGAAGATCCTTCCGGTTAAGGACAATTTTGAGAGAGGGCTTGCAGCCATTCCCGAGAGTGACAGAGAATCCGCAATTGCCGTAGGAATGGATAAAATATACAAACAGCTCGACAAGGTGCTTACGGATCTCGGAGTTACCGAGATTGAGGCAGAGGGAGTCGAATTTAATCCTGAGCTTCACAATGCGGTAATGCACATCGAAGATGAGTCCTTAGGCGACAATGTTATCGCAGAGGTCTTTGAGAAGGGCTACACTTACAAGGGCAAAGTCGTAAGACACAGCATGGTTAAGGTGGCCAACTGATAAGCGGTGCGCAGGGCGCAATTAAAAAGGTAATACATATTTTAAAATAAATAACAACAATAATACATAATAAAGGAGATATATAACTATGGGTAAAATAATTGGAATTGACCTTGGAACTACGAACAGCTGCGTGGCTGTTATGGAAGGCGGAAAGCCTGTTGTAATCGCAAATACAGAGGGTATAAGAACTACACCTTCGGTTGTTGCTTTTACCAAGAACGGTGAGAGACTTGTGGGTGATCCCGCAAAGCGTCAGGCAGTAACGAATGCCGACAAGACGATCTCATCCATTAAGAGACATATGGGTACTGATTACAAAGTAGATATCGACGGTAAGAAATATACACCTCAGGAGATTTCGGCAATGATTCTTCAGAAACTTAAGGCTGATGCTGAGAGTTATCTTGGCGAGACGGTTTCAGAGGCCGTAATTACCGTTCCTGCTTACTTTAACGATGCACAGAGACAGGCTACCAAGGATGCCGGTAAAATAGCCGGACTCGATGTTAAGAGAATCATCAACGAGCCTACAGCTGCTGCTCTTGCATATGGTCTTGATAACGAGAAGGAGCAGAAGATCATGGTTTATGACCTTGGTGGCGGTACATTCGATGTTTCCATTATCGAGATCGGTGACGGTGTTATCGAAGTTCTTTCTACAAACGGTGATACAAGACTTGGTGGTGATGATTTCGATCAGAAGATCATCGACTGGATGGTTTCTGAATTTAAGGCAGCTGAAGGCGTTGATCTTTCAAATGATAAGGTCGCTCTTCAGAGACTTAAGGAAGCAGCTGAGAAGGCTAAGAAGGAACTTTCTTCCGCAACTACAACCAATATCAACCTTCCTTACATCACAGCGACCGCTGAGGGACCTAAGCATTTCGATATGAACCTTACAAGAGCCAAGTTCGAGGAACTCGTTCACGATCTCGTTGAGAGAACCGCTGTTCCCGTACAGAATGCTATGAAGGATGCAGGTCTTAATTATTCTGATATTTCAAAGGTTCTTCTTGTCGGTGGTTCTACAAGAGTTCCTTGTGTTCAGGCTAAGGTTCAGCAGCTTACGGGCAAAGAGCCCAACAAGTCACTTAACCCTGATGAGTGCGTAGCGATCGGTGCTTCCATCCAGGGTGGTAAACTTGCAGGTGATGCCGGTGCAGGCGAGATCCTTCTTCTTGATGTAACACCTCTTTCTCTCTCGATCGAGACAATGGGTGGTGTTGCTACAAGACTTATTGAGCGTAATACAACAATTCCTACCAAGAAGAGCCAGATCTTCTCAACGGCAGCAGATAATCAGACAGCCGTAGATATCAATGTTCTTCAGGGTGAGAGACAGTTCGCAAAAGATAACAAGTCACTCGGACAGTTCAGACTTGACGGAATCCCTCCCGCAAGAAGAGGCGTTCCTCAGATCGAGGTTACATTCGATATCGATGCAAACGGTATCGTTAATGTATCCGCAAAGGATATGGGTACAGGTAAGGAACAGCATATCACGATCACATCCGGTTCCAATATGTCAGATGCTGATATCGAGAAGGCTGTTAAGGAAGCTGCTGAATATGAGGCTCAGGATAAAAAGCGTAAGGAAGGCATTGATGCCAGAAATGAAGCTGACTCCCTGGCAATGCAGGTCGAGAAAGCTCTGAATGAAGTCAGCGACAAGCTGGATCCGACCGATAAGGCTGAAGTGGAAAATGATCTGAATGCTCTGAAGGGGGTACTTCCTGCAGATTCCAATGCGGAGATCACTCCGGATCAGTTAAGCCAGATCAAGGCAGCCAGGGAAAAACTGATGAACAGCTCTCAGAAGGTATTTACCAAGATGTACGAGCAGGCCGGCGCTCAGGCAGGACCTGGAGCCGGATATCAGGATCCGGGTTACCAGGGCGGCAATGACCAGAACTCCGGCAACGGCGGAGCCGATGACAATGTCGTAGATGGTGATTACACCGAGATCTGATCATAAATCAATAAGTTGATGTAAAACAAGAATCTGTACAAACAGTAGGCAAAAGTGATAAAATTCAGATAGTGTTATTTAAACTTTGGTATAACTGACGGGGGATGAATGTTATGCAGCAGGAGTACAGGGGGAAACCTGTTTTTAGTCACAGGTATGTCAGCATGAATGAGGATGCCATCAGAGGTGAGATTGACAGGCTTCAGGGCGAGATTTATGCCATGCACGATATGTTGGAACTCTTTGGCAAGGACAATAAAGACATACGTCAGCATATGACGGA
>CAKZZH010000128.1 GCA_937885345.1 uncultured Lachnospiraceae bacterium
CAAGTTTAGCGGTAAATCCACGTTGTTGCAAATGTAGGTCACTTCATATTATCTGTAATGTATATAATCATGGCCACAGGATGGCATTCTCGTTGTGGTGTTTATATAGGGGAAATAAACCGGATGTAAAGTTTGTTTCGTTTGATGATGTGACGGCTACGTCCTCACTCATCGAGATGTCTGATGTGACTATTGAACCTGTAAAAAACAGACGATACAAAGGCTATAAAGGTATTGCACTTGGTTTTTTCTTTGATCTGAGTTTGTTGAACTCCGGGGATAGCATATGTATAAGTTCAATTACGCTTTCGGTAAATGGTGAAAACACTTTTGTGAATTTTAATAATCCGATCAAATATACGGAAATTGGTACTGATAGCGGAATATATTCGACGGATGCCATATTTGGTGTTAATACTCCTGTCGTAGCGATTTCGGACGGTGATGAACTTGTGTATCCGGTAAGATTTGTATATCTTGCATATGAGGATATCGTTGTCAATGGCTTTGAGTTCAATGATTATTATGACATTACTAAATCGGAAATATGCATTGATGATACTTCTGTCGGAAGTATTAATGATGTTTTTCCGGTCAAACTGAAAAAAGATTCAAAAATAAGTATCAACATGGATATTACGCTTCGCGAGGGGTATGAGAAGTTTTCTGAATATTTATTTGATGCTTTTTTGTATTTAACCGACAGCAGCGGTGAAGACAAGGTATTGGTGGACACATTTGCGATCCAGGCAATCGGGAATTACGATGATTATTGTTCTATGATCGATTATCTGCTTGAGAGCCGGAGGTGATGCAAGTGAAGAGAGTGCCTTTCTTTCAGAGCCTTAAATCAAGTTGCACAAAAAATATAAGTATGTTATAATCAAACCGTTTATAAAATAGTATTGGATAGGAAGGGGTTATTATCAATGAAAAAAAGTGTTATAAAATTGTTTGTTACATTTATTTCTCTATTTACTCTTGTTATTTCTAACTTTTCAACTGTTTACGCCGGAAGTACATATATTGGTTCGACGGATGTAAAGGAGGGCGGCTTTTTAGGTATTGGCTCAACCACGTACACATATCGTGCGTATTATGATTATGATGATATAAGATACTGGTATGGACTGCCGCTGGCACCGATATCGTATCATAAAAAGAACAGCGGCTCATTTTCTTTGTCGATAACTCAAACACAATCTCTTTCTTTTTCAACGACGTTACAATATAATGAAAATATAGACGTTGCTGCCGGTATTAATGCAGTCATTTCCATTACTGCTTCCAAAGGCAGGGGGGTGGCGACGGGAGTTACATATACATATTCATCAGCCGGATCATACACAAAAAATGTTCCTTCAAGTTCTGCTAGTGGATATTATATGTTGGCTCCAACACTGACTGAGTATCGCTGCCACTGGAATAAATATTCGAATAATAATACGAAATACACAGGTAAGACAGGTGTGTACTTTATGCCATATGGAAGGCCGGCTGTTGGATTGCTGTACAGTCCTAACAACAAAGATGGTAGCTGGGTAATGTACTAGATGATAGTGGACGGCTGTGGCTCTATGAGAAAGATATCTAAGATTTTTTTATTATGTTTTTTAATGAACGTATTGCTAATGGGGTGTACTCCTGCTTTAGGTGATGGAAGCAGGGTTATATTTTTAACCGATTTCACTAATTGCAATTTATACAATCATGGAGATAAGTTCGCTTTTACCTTGTATTGCTTGTACAGAGGCAAAGAACCGGATGTAAAATTTGTTTCATTTGACAATGTAACGGCAACTTCTACACTTGTTGAGATGAGAGATGCAACCATTGATCTGGTAAAGGACAGATCCTATAAAGGTTATAAATGTTTGACTTTGGGTTTTTTCTTTGATGTAGGGATATTGGAACCTGAAATGGGATTTGAAATAGGCTCTGTTACTCTCTCTGTAAACGGGGAAAATAAAGTCGTGAATTTTGATAATGAGATCAGATATATGGAAGTTGATGGTGACGGAAAATATTCATCATGTGATATATCAGCCGTGAATGTTCCGATGACGACGATTTCCGGTGGCGAAGAGAGGGTCTATCCGGTCAGGTTTGTTTATTTGGCATCGAATGATGTAGAAATCACCAATTTTGAATTCAATGATTTTTTTGATATAACCAAATCCGAGATAAGTATTGATGATAGTTATGTTGGGAGCATCGAAGAAACATTCCCTGTCATATTAAGAAAAAATTCTAAGATCAGCATAAATATGGATATTACATATAAGGATGGATATGAAAATTTTGCTGATTATTTTTTTGATGCTTTTTTATATTTAACCGACAGCAGCGGCGAAGACAAGATATTATTGGACACATACATGGTCCAATCGATAGGCAATTATGATGAATATTGTTCCATGATCGATTATCTGCTTGAGAGCCGGAGGTGATGCAAGTGAAGAGAAACATACTATTGAATATACTTATGGCACTATTGATACTGGTCATGATCGGAGGAATAGTATATTTGAGTGATCCTGAACGTTTTGCATCACAGGACGCCGGTCAGAACGAAGGAACGGCTGCGGTCAATTATATACAATATTTTGTGTGCAGCGGGGAAATAAGTCATACATATGAATGCAGCGGCAGGGTGATTTCAGATATGCCTGAGGTATACATTGATGAGATCACTGTTGAAGATGTAAATGATGATAATTTCATCTGTACGCTTTCCAAGGGTGAGAGTGTTGATTCGGGAAGCGTGCTGTATTCATATAAAGGTAAAGACGTCCTTTCTGAAAATGACGTTAAAGTGCTTGATATTTCATATTCCATAAATGACAATATCAGATCCGTAGCCATGAAGCTGCTTGATTATGATAAGCTGTATATCGTTGCGCAGATAGATGCCGATCTTGCCGGGGTCATTACATATGATACGCCCGTAACTGTGAATATCAACGGTAATGATTATGAAACCGGGATCAAAGAGATCGGATATGAAATTTCGAATGGTAAGATAGATATTGAGGTGATCCTTCCGGTAAATGCTCTTCCCGGTTCGGATGTCGATCTGTTATTCGTTACCGATACGGTATCAGCGGGAATGTATATCCCTGCGGATGCGCTGCTCATCGAAGATGACAGATATTTTCTCAATATCCAGAAGGATGATAAATTAAAAGAAATTGAGAAGACAGAAATCCGGATCGGCCAGTATTTTACCCTGGATGATGGTGAGTATGTAGAAATACTTTCCGGCGTAAATGAGGGGGATATTGCATTGATAGAGTATTATGTGGCCGGAGGCGAAAGCGGTGAGTGAGCCATGCAGACTTATTGAAATACAGGATATAAGAAAGTCGTACGACGGCAGAAAAAATGTCCTTGAGGATATCACTTTCTCGTTGGAAAGAGGTGAGATCGCCGTAATATACGGCCCTTCGGGATGCGGTAAAAGTACACTTTTGAATATAATAGGGCTTCTCGATTCCTTTTCATCCGGGACATACAGATTTGAAGGAAGAGCATTAAAGAAAAACAGAATAAATTCATACCATGACATAAGAAGTAAAGACATGGGCTTTATTTTCCAGTCATATGGTCTTATCGAAGCGGTCTCGGTGAAGGAAAATATTCTGATGCCATATCTGTATAACGGTAAAAGCGCTGATAAGACAGTAATGTCAGAACTCAAGAAGCTTATGGATGAATTTGATCTTGCACATTTGGAAAACTCAAAGGCATCTCTCCTGTCGGGAGGAGAAAAGCAAAGAGTCGCTATCTGCAGAGCGATCATCAAAAACCCCAAATTAATAATCGCTGATGAACCGACAGGTAATCTTGATGACATTAATACGGAGATAGTGAAAAAAGCATTTGATAAAATGAGCCATAACGGTACTTCCCTGGTTGTTGTTACGCATGATCGCAGACTTCAATTTGAGAGCAGCAGATCATATATTCTGAAAAACGGGTATTTACAGGACATAGATAATGAATAAAGTATTATTTTATTTCAGACATATATTGCATATGTCAATGGCAAATAAAACGAGAAATATACTTACTTCCATCGGCATCTTTACATCGGTATTTCTTTTTGCGACAGGTTCCGTGATCACCGAATCATATTATAATAACCTGTTTAATATCATTGAATCCACTCGTGACAATACGATAGTACTAACCTCGAATCATGAAGAGATTGAGGATATTACGGCGTTGCTGCCAAATGTGACTTACGAAGAGGATGCTGTTTTGCAGAATAAAATCCCTGTTATGTCCAGGCAGATATATAAAGGCTGCTATGAGAATGTTCTTGCCGCCATACACGGAGTTACGGGAATGCAAAAAGGACATGCTGCCGGATATGAAGATAATGAATATCTTCCGTTTGATACGGAACTTATAAAGGGCAGGCTCATATCGCAGAGCGATATTTCATCCGGTGCCATGGTTGCCGTTATTGATGAGTTTACAGCAAGGCTCTTGTTTGAGGATGAGGATCCTGTCGGTAAAATGATAAAACTTGATGCGGGCAATAACGGATCGAATGTATCTACCGCAATAAAGGAGGAACTTGAGGTTATCGGAGTTATAAGCGATACATATGTATCTTCACTAAGCAGCTCCAAATTACAAAAGGCTCTGAATAAGAATGACGGTTCCAATATAGAGGTCGATGTTTCCGTCTATGTTCCGATCTCCGTGACAAGCAGGCTTTTCGAGTATGATACGGTATACAGATATTATGTGTTTTATCCGGATGCATATGATTATCCGGGGATCCTCGCGGCAGTCACCAAGCTGTGCGAAAGCATGACTGCAGGCAGCAGGACATATGAGTATTCAACAAAGGAAATGAAGATATCGGATCTTAAAGTTTCATTGGCAGATACCAGGAGAGCGATCAATCTGCTTATGATGATACTGAGCGTGATATCCGGTATAAGCATAATGGGCGTGATATTTTTCTCGGTAAAGGAAAGGATCCCCGAGATCGGTATAAGAAAGGCATACGGCGCCGCGGGCGGCGATATATTGTTCCAGTTTGTCACGGAGATTTTTATAATATCGTTGATCGTCTCAGTTTTTGCGGTATGCGTAAGCTTTTATGTATGCAGCTTTCTGGAAGGATATATTAACTCACTTATGACAGTGGATTTTAAGATAAACATCAGACTTTATAAGCTCGCAATCCCTGTTCTCGCCGGCACTCTTGAGGCTGTACTTGCCGGATTTATTCCCGGGATATATGCCGCTAACATTAAGCCTGCCGATTCGCTCAGATTTGAGTAGGAAAATATTTTTTAACTTAAAGTCGGATTTGGTAACTCATTCCTCAAAAATCAAATCGCTATACGGAATTTTACGTATGGCGATTTTGTTATATCATCGAAACATAAAATGATATAACAATACGCGGAGGTGTCATTATGAAAAAAATATATTTTATGGTAGGAAGTCAGGATCTGTATGGCGAGGAATGCCTTAAGCAGGTACGCGCCGATGCACAGGAAATGGTAAATTTCCTTTCGGAGAAGATTAAGAGTGTTACTTTTGAACTTCTTCCCACGGTTGAGACCTCTCCTATTTGTATCGCTAACTGCCGCAAGGCAAGCAATGATGATGATTGTGTCGGTGTTATTACATGGATGCATACATTCTCACCCGCCAAGATGTGGATCAAGGGCCTTCAGCAGCTTAACAAGCCCCTCCTTCATCTTCATACACAGTATAATGAGAAGCTCCCTTATGACAAGATTGATATGGATTTTATGAATCTTAACCAGGCTGCTCACGGTGACAGAGAGTACGGTTTCATTCTTGCTAGAATGAACATCGCTCATGAGGTTGTTGCCGGATACTATAAGAACGATAAGGTTGTTAAGAAGATCTCACGTTTCTGCGATGTTGCAAGGGCTATCGCATTCTCGAAGAACCTCAGAGTAGGAACTTTCGGTAACAACATGAGGGATGTAGCCGTTACAGATGGCGACAGAGTTGAGACTCAGATTCAATATGGTTGGGAAACGAACTATTATGCGATCGGAGATCTCGTTGAAGTGATCAATGCGGTTACGGATGCTGAGATCGATCATAAAATGGACGAATATACTTCCAAGTATGATATGAATACGGACAATATCGATGCTGTCAGAGAGCAGGCCAAATATGAAGTCGGCCTCGAGAAATTCCTTGCAAACAAAGGTCTCGGCGCATTCACAGATACTTTCCAGGATCTTAACGGACTTCGCCAGCTTCCCGGTATCGCTGCTCAGAACCTTATGGATAAGGGAATCGGATTTGGTCCGGAAGGCGATTATAAAATCAGTGCTTTCTCGGCACTTCTTATGGAAATGAGCAAGGGCAGAGAGGGTGCTACAGGTTTCATCGAGGATTACACCTATGATCTTACCGAAGGCAGTGAGCTTGAGCTTGCTTCACACATGCTTGAGGTTCCCCCTGCATTTGCAGCAAATAAACCTGCTATCGAGGTTCATCCGCTTGGCATCGGTGGTAAGGAAGATCCTGCAAGACTTGTATTTGACGGTGTTACCGGCGATGGTATCCAGGTAACTCTTGTAGACATGGGAGATCATTTCAGAATAATCTGCGCTGATATCGAGCTCGTTAAGCAGCCCCTTCCTATGCCCAATCTTCCTGTTGCCAGAATTATGTACAGACATAAACCTGATTTTGAGATCGGTACTGCAGCCTGGTGCTATGCCGGCGGCGCACATCATTCCGTTGTATCTACCGCTCTTGACAGAAATGATATCGCAATGTTCGCAAGACTTACAGGCACCGAGCTTGTTACGATCGGCGATGATACTACAGAAGCAGATCTTCAGAAGTTTTTTATGAAGTGATCATTCATAACAATATTTATAAATAGCGAAGGAGAGGAACTATGTTAGAGGAACTTAAGAAAAAAGTATATGAGGCAAATATGCTTCTTCCCAAGTATAAGCTGATTACCTTTACATGGGGCAATGTAAGCGAGGTCGACAGGGAGAGCGGATTATTCGTTATCAAGCCCAGTGGTGTTGATTATGACAAACTTCGTCCCGAGGATATGGTTGTTATGGACCTTAACGGAAACAAGGTTGAGGGTGATTACAATCCTTCCACAGACACGCCCACCCATCTTGAATTATATAATGCCTTTCCCGCGATCGGCGGCGTAGTTCACACTCATTCGACACATGCCGTTGCATGGGCTCAGGCAGGCAAGGATATTCCTTGCTACGGCACAACTCATGCGGATTATTTTTACGGCAATATTCCCTGCGTTCGTAATCTTACCGCAGAGGAAATAGATGAAGCGTATGAGAAGAATACCGGCAAGTCCATTATCGAGGCTTTCAAGGACAGAGATCCCATGCATTGCCCCGGTGCGGTTTGCAAGAATCACGGACCTTTCACATGGGGCAAGGATGCGTTTGAGGCAGTTCACAATGCGGTAGTTCTTGAGGAGGTTGCCAAGATGAACATTCTTACTCTTACGATCAACCCTCAGGTTCAGCCTGCTCCCCAGAGCATGCAGGACAAGCATTTTCTTCGTAAGCACGGCCCTAACGCATATTACGGACAGGGCAACAGGTAAATATACCACATTAAGGAGGCAATTTAAGTGAGTGCAGATTTAATTAAAAGCGGCAAGACCGCACTTGGAATAGAATTCGGTTCTACCAGAATCAAGGCCGTTCTTATCGACCTTGACGGTAATGTTCTCGGAATCGGAATACATGACTGGGAGAATTCCCTTGTTAACGGTGTCTGGACATATTCTCTTGAAGAGATTCATGCCGGGATCCGCGATGCTTATGCAGATCTTGCAAAGCAGATCGAGAGCAAATACTCTGTTAAACTTGAGACCATCGGTGCGATCGGAATCAGTGCCATGATGCACGGATATCTTGCATTCAACAAAGCGGGCGAACTTCTCACTCCTTTCCAGACCTGGCGTAATTCCAATACCGGAGCGGCAGCGGACAAGCTTACCGAATTGTTTGATTTTAATATTCCTCTCAGATGGACGATCTCACACCTCTATCAGAGAATTCTTGATAATGAGCCCCATGTTAAGGATGTGGACTTTGTTACAACGCTTGATTCGTATATTCATTTTATGCTCACAGGTGAGAAAATAACGGGTATCGGCGATGCTGCCGGAATATTCCCGATCGACTCCGAGAAGCTCGATTACGATCAGAGAATGGTTGACGCATTTGATAACCTTATAGCAGATAAGGGCTTTTCATGGAAACTTCGTGATGTCCTTCCGAAGGTACTTGTTGCGGGTGATGACGCAGGCAAGCTTACCGAGGCGGGCGCTCTTTTTCTTGATCCCACCGGAACTCTCAAACCCGGCATTCCCATGTGCCCCTCCGAAGGCGATGCCGGTACCGGTATGGTCGCTACCAGTGCAGTCAGAGTTACCACCGGTAATGTTTCTGCGGGAACCAGTACATTTGCTATGCTTGTTCTTGAGAAGAGCCTTAAGAAGCTTCACAGAGAGATTGATATGGTTACAACACCCACAGGTTATCCCGTTGCCATGAGTCATGCCAATAACGGTACCAGCGATCTTAACGCATGGGTTAATCTTTTCTCCGAATTCGGCAAGCTTATGGGCAATGATCATGATATGGGAGATATATTTTATAAGCTCTATACCAACTCGCTTACAGGCGATGCTGATTGCGGCGGACTTCTTTCATACGGATATTATTCGGGCGAGGGTATAACCGGACTTAACGAAGGAAGACCTCTTTTCGTTCACCTTCCGGACAGCAATTTTACACTTGCCAACTTTATGAGAAGCCACCTCTATTCTTCCATCGGTGCCGTTAAAATGGGACTTGATATCCTTCTCAAGGAGGAGGGTGCCAAGTGTACCAAGATCACCGGCCACGGCGGTCTCTTCAAGACCAAGGGTGTTGGCCAGAGATATCTTGCGGCAGCAGTCAACACCCCTGTTACCGTAATGGCAACCGCTTCCGAGGGCGGACCTTGGGGAATGGCCGTTCTTGCGGCTTATATGCTTCGCAAGAATGAGACCGGCAGCCTTGAGCAGTTCCTTGACGACGTGATCTTCAAGGGAATGGAAGGCGAGACAATGGCTCCCGATCCCAAGGATGTCGAGGGCTTCGAGAAATATGTCGAGAGATACAAGGAAGGCATTGCCATCGAGGCACAGGCAGTTAAATCACTTAATAACTAAATTCCCTCTAATTCAACATGATAACCGAAAGCCGGGATCTTGTATTGTTACTATTCACAGCTGATTGCAAGGCCCCGGTTTTTCTGTCCGCGTTTTTGGACAGTACATATGATAAAATATCAATACCGGGTGAGAGGGTAGTATTAGAGTAAGTGTACAGATGATGAAATATCAACACCGGGTGAGAGTGTAGTATTAGAGTAAGTGTACAGATGATGATAAAGTGCTCCCCTTGTCAAGGACATTTTTGATTTAGTTAGGGTTAAAACTGTA
>CAKZZH010000129.1 GCA_937885345.1 uncultured Lachnospiraceae bacterium
AGTGGGGCATAATGCCGCTAAAGAGATTCTTCTCCGACGGATATGACACCGGCAACGGGGAGGCGTACTCATCAGCGATTGCAATACAATCTCCGTAACCTGTTTCTGCACCTTTTGAATTTATATATTTGTAATATTTCATAATTCCCCCCTAACTATTTGTTCCAAGCCGTCTATATCCAAGTACACTAAGGTTCAAACTACCGAAAGCGTGACCTGACACTTGCATTGTAAATGTATGTGTACTATCCAACGGAAACACACCATTCATTGTACACATGGTGCCTGTACTTATAGCCGAAACTTGATGCGTAGTCTGTCCGCCGAATTCAGGCTGTCCGCCGAATGTGAAAAAGGCTTGTGCTTTTGAACTGGTAGTATTAGCACCATAAAAACTTAATAACACCTCATAACAATAATTATCTGAATCTAAATAGTTGTCGTAATTTTCGGAACTTAAATTAAAGGTATAAGTCAGTATACCGGTAGCTGTGCTTAATGATTTTGTCTGAAATACCCACTGCCCGTCAACATTTGCAGGGCTTGTAGGCGTATACCCTAGCGCAGTAGTAACATTAGAAGAATTAATTCCTGATATAAACCCGCTGTCATTTGTCAGGTCAGATGTTTTTGTCGGTATTGTCGGCTTATTTGTTAAATCGTTATAACTTCCGCTTGTAGCTACAGTCGCTAAATCGACAGTATTCGCCTTCCCCGAAATATCTTGATGAGCAGTTAAAAACCCGCTGTCATTTGTTAAATCTGACGTCTTTGTCGGAATATTAGCTATTGCACTATTTATTGCATTTGTTGTTTGCAAAGGAGTATAATTCGTTTTGATAGATTCAATTTCCGCTTTTACATTCTCAAAATTATCATTTATTATATCGGTTGGTGTTAGTGTTGTTTCTTGTTCTGTCATTTTTATCTCCTTTTATTAAACAGGGCAAGCAGAAAGCCCGCCCACAGTTAAAATTACGAAATTGTAATATCATCCCACGCAGTGATAGACATATCGCCGATAACAGCGTTAATAATATCTCTTACATCATCTGCATCGGTTTTACCTGATATATCTTGATGGCTTGTCAGATACCCTGCATCATTAGTGAAGGCAGATACGTTTGTCGGAACAGTCGGGATTGTCGGTTTGTTTGTCAAATCGTCATACGAACCGCTGAACAAAGTCGGCTTGTTTTTGATATAGTCCTTAGCCGTTGTCGTAGTCTGATTCCAGTCACTTTGAATTTGTGCATCAGGTATAGTCGGTTTGTTTGTCAAGTCGTTATAACTTCCTGAAGTTGCAACAGTCGCCAAGTCAGCAGAGTTAGCTTTACCTGAAATATCTTGATGAGCAGTAGTGGTGGGTGTATTATGTTATGGATTGTATGGGCGAGGTGCGCCCGATATAATAGGGTATAAACCCAATATTTAAAAGTGAGGTAACACTATGGACAAGGAATTCTTTTTAAGCGTTTACAGACATTCGCTTGCGCATATTCTTGCGAAGGCTGTAATCGAGATCTTCGGAAAGGAGAACGTGCAGTATGCAATAGGACCGCAGATCGACGACGGTCTCTATTATGATTTTATTCTTCCGAGAACGGTCACACAGGAAGACTACAAGACCATCGAGGATAAAATGCACGAGATCATCAAGCGCCGCGAGGACTGGACCTGCACAGAGGTCAGCAAGGACGAGGCTCTTGAAATCTTCAAGGATCAGCGCTTTAAGGTTGAACTCATTAAGGATCTTCCCGAGGATGAAAGGATTACCACATACAAGACCGGTGATGATTTTATAGATCTGTGCCGCGGACCGCATATCGACAATTCGCAGGCACTTATGAATACCGCTTTCCAGATAAAATCCGTTTCCAGCGCTTACTGGAGAGGCGATGCGAAGAGAGATGTGCTTCAGAGGATCTATGTTTACGCATTCCCGAGCAAGGACGAGCTTAAGGCTCATCTCCGATTAATCGCAGAAGCGCTTGAGAGAGACCATAAGAAGATCGGTGCTGAACTTGATCTTTTTATGTTTAACGAGACCGCTCCCGGCATGCCTTACTGGCTCCCGAGAGGCTGGAGAATGTACCAGGAGCTTATGCGCTATGCAAGAGAGATCGAGGACAGACACGGTTACACCGAGATCTCCGCTCCTCTTATCAATAACAAGAAACTTTGGCTTATCAGCGGCCACTGGGCTCACTATGTAAATAACATGTTCCTGATACCCGGCGTAACCGGCGGCACAAGCGCAACGGATACGATCGAGCAGGCAGCGAAGGGCGCTGCAGGTGCGGATGCGAAGGAGGATCAGCTTCTTGCGCAGTTCTCCATCGAGACCGAGGACACTATGGCTGCAAAGCCTATGAACTGCCCGAATGCAATGAATACATATAAGAGAACTGTTCACTCATACAAGGAACTTCCCATCAGATACAGTGAGAAGGATGTGCTTCACCGTAAGGAAAAGTCAGGCCAGATGAACGGTCTGTTCAGAGTTCAGGAATTCCGTCAGGATGACGATCACACCTTCGTAACCGAAGATCAGATAAAGGACGAGATTCTCGACATTATCAGTATGGCTGATGAGATCTACAAGACTTTCGGCGTAACCTACAGGGCTGAGTTCTCAACGAGACCGGATGATTATATGGGTGATATCAATGTCTGGAACAAGGCTGAGGCTGCTCTTAAAGAAATCCTCGATACCAAGTACGGCGAGGGCGGATATGAGATCAACGAGGGCGACGGAGCTTTCTACGGTCCCAAGATCGACCTTCAGATAAAGGACGCGCTCGGAAGAGAGTGGCAGTGCGGAACCGTACAGCTTGACTTCCAGCTTCCTCATAATTTTGAACTTACTTATCAGGCTCAGGACGGCAGTGTAAAAGAGCCCGTCGTGATCCACAGAGCGATCTTCGGATCCTTCGAGCGTTTTATCGGAATCATAACGGAGCATTTTAAGGGCGCTTTCCCTTTCTGGTTATCACCTTACCAGGTGGGCATCGTGCCGATCAGAACCGAGCATAACGAGTATGCTAAAATGGTTGCCAACCTTCTGATGCGTAACGGCATCCGTTGCGAGGCCGACTACCGCGATGAGAACATGAAGGAGAAGATCAAGAAATTCAAGCTCTTCAAGGAGCCTTACATCATCGTTCTCGGGGATAAAGAGGCAGCTGAGAATACCGTCTCCATCAACATCCGCGGCGGTAACCGCCAGCTTCAGAATGTACCCCTTGACCGATTCGTCGAGATGTGCAGGAAGATGAACGAGGAGAGAAGCCTCGAGCTTATTGATAGTGTGGAATAAGCGTAGGGCCGGAAGAAGCGAAAGCGGACGTAGGCAGGAAGTGCGAACATGGCGAGGCTGTGAACGCTGGGATTGACAACGGAGCTCTGATTGACTATAATTAAGGTGATTTGTTGTGTAAAATCCCCTGAATTGTATAGGATTGCGCACATTTCTGAATGACATAGCGTTTGCCGAGGTCACATTCAAAATGGCAAGGAAAAGGATTGTCCCTGCATATACTTATACTGCTTCGGCATCTATAACATGATGTTAGCAAACATGATATGTCATGGTTGGAAGCTGAATATAAAGAATGGAGCATAATAATGGCGTTTAATAATTCCAGTAAAGTGCTCCCCTTGTCAAGGACATTTTTGATTTAGTTAGGGTTAAAACTGT
>CAKZZH010000130.1 GCA_937885345.1 uncultured Lachnospiraceae bacterium
TTCTTCCGATCTTGTGCCCGCCCTTGCTTGCACACGACTGTTTTTCAAATAAGTCAGCACCATGCTCATAAGGTCTTTCTCAAAGCCTTTCTCCGACTGACTCGCGATGCCTGCAGGCTTGTTTACAACGATCACATTGTCGTCTTCATATGCTATATCAATCATACCGTAAATCTGTATCCGACTCCCCAAATTGTTTCAATATACTGCGGCTTCGACGAATCAAGCTCAATTTTCTCTCTGAGTTTCTGAATGTGAACGGTAACGGTTGCAATATCACCGACCGAGTCCATTGACCATATTTTACGGAAAAGCTCGTCCTTCGTAAAAACGACATTGGGATTCTCCATAAAGAAAACAAGCATGTCGAATTCCTTGCCGGTAAGAATTCTCTCCTCATCGTTAACCCATACTTTACGAGAAGATTTGTCAACACGGATTCCTCTGACTTCGAGCACACTGCTTGTTTCTCTCACATTGCCTCCGGTAAGCCTCTCGTATCTCGCAAGATGCGCTTTAACTCTTGCGACTAGCTCGCTGGGACTGAACGGCTTGGTGATATAATCGTCGGCGCCAAGACCGAGTCCGTGTATTTTATCGATTTCATCCTTCTTGGCCGATACCATAAGGACGGGCGCGTCACACTCGCTTCTTATCGCCCTGCACAGATCGAAACCATCCATTCCCGGAAGCATGAGATCAAGTATAAAAAGATCAAAGCCTCCTTCTTTTACAAGTTTTAAACCGTCATTTCCGTTATCCGCAATAACTACTTCATATCCGTTTAGTTCGAGATAATCTCTTTCAAGTTCGGCGATTGCCGCCTCATCTTCAACAACCAGTATTTTACTCATCTTTTGTAACCTCCGATGCATTATTGTATATACCAAGCTCTATCGTAATGCAGGCACCGCCCTCAGGCCTGTTGCCGGCACTTACCTTTCCTCCGTGCTCCGTCACAACCTTCTTAACAATGGACAGACCGATCCCGCTTCCGCCCATCGAGGTGTTCCTCGATGCATCTCCTCTGTAAAGTCTATCAAAAACATGTGACAAATCTTTGTCCGCGAAGCCAACACCGTTATCATATATTTTGATGAGTACGCTTCCTGCATTGCCGGCCGCTTCTGCGGCATTGCCTCCGGCCTCTCCTCTTTCAATTGAGATCCCGATTATTTTATTATCATCCTTCTGCATATATTTACGGGAATTGCTTACGACATTCTCGATAACACGCTTGAATTTCTCGGTGTCGATTGCGATGTATGTATTATAATCAAAGGCATTATTGTATTCAAGATGTATTGCGTCTCCGTCAAGCTCATCCTCCAGTCCATCCGCATACTCATCGAAATACTCCTTAATATCAACGGGTACATAATTGTAAGGCATCCTGTCATTGTCGAGCCTTGAGTAAAATGTAAGTTCCTCAACAAGCTGCTGCATATCACAGGCTTTGTTATATATCGTCTTGATATATTTCTCGCGTTTTTCATCGGTGTCCGCAACGCCGTCCAGAAGCCCTTCGGCATAGCCTTTTATCGTAGTTATGGGAGTCTTAAGATCATGTGAGATATTGCTTATAAGTTCTCTGTTTTCCTTATCGTCTTCAAGCTGTCTCTCGGCATTCTCTTTCAACTTTGCCCTCATCGCATCAAAGTCTTCGCATAGTGCCGCAATCTCGGCGCTTCCTTTTGTTTCCATCTCAAAGTCCAGATTGCCTTCCATAATGTTATGAGTTGCAAGCTGAAGCTTATTGATCGGGTTAACCGTATCTTTGTAGATCCAGGCAATTATCAGCGTACTGGTAATTATCAGAATGATTATAAGCATTATGACAATGTTGATAAGGGACTTTTTTATCTGGGGAATATACTCACTGATTTCCATGATTATATAAGCGTTGCCCGTTTCGCCATTATCGGTCACAAAACCGACTCTCTCGGCGAGAAGCTTCCCTGTTACATCATCGATCACAAGAGAAACATTCGTATCTCCGTCATAGCTTATTTTACTTAGAGATTCAAATATGTTTTCCCTGCCCGGCTCTCCGGTATATATCAGTTTTCCGTCAAGTTCCACCATAAGAAAGGCATACCTGTGGGAGAGAAGTTCGTTGATCTCGTTAAGTGTCTCGCTCTTGGTAAGCGTGTCCGGGGTACTTTCGGATAATGTATCGATCTTTTCGTAAACGCTCGAAACAATCCTGTTCATCATATCCAAAGGATTAAAGATTGCCTCATATGTCGTTCCCGTCGCATTGTAACGCGTTGACATCGTACTTACGCGAATCGTCAAAAGGGCAATCACCGATATCATAAAAAGCACCATCGGGATTATTATAAAAGCCCCGAGCCATATTCTTAACTTGGTAGACAGTTTCATTTCGTTGCCCCTTTCCTGCGCTGTATTTGCAAGGGCTGCCACGATACCTATCATGACAGCCCCCTTATTATACTATATTATCTGTAAAATTCACCCCGCATGATCTGCCGCCTACAGATATTTGCGAAGTTCTTCCGCTCTGTCGGTCTTTTCCCAGGGAAGATCGATATCTGTTCTTCCAAAGTGGCCGTATGCGGCGGTTTGATGATAGATCGGTCTTCTGAGATCAAGCATTTTGATGATCGCCGCAGGTCTGAGATCAAATTCCTTACGGATGATTGCAGCGATATCTTCATCATGAAGCTTACCCGTACCATATGTATTAACATAAATGGATGTAGGGTTTGCAACACCGATCGCATATGAAAGCTGAATCTCAAGTCTGTCTGCAAAACCTGCCGCCACAAGATTCTTGGCAACATATCTTGCAGCATATGCGGCACTTCTGTCAACTTTGGTACAGTCCTTTCCTGAGAAACAACCGCCGCCGTGTCTGGCGGCTCCGCCGTAAGTGTCGACGATTATCTTACGACCTGTAAGGCCCGAATCACCGTTTGGACCACCGATTACAAATCTTCCGGTAGGATTGATATAAATCTTGGTATCAGCGTCGATCATTGAATGATCGACAACCTCATCAATAACATATTTACGAATATCCCGGTGAATCTGTTCCTGAGTAACATCCTCTGCATGCTGCGAAGAAACAACGATCGCATCAAGCCTTACAGGCTTATCGTTTTCGTCGTATTCAACCGTAACCTGCGTCTTTCCGTCAGGTCTGAGATAGGGAAGCGTTCCGTTCTTGCGAACCTTGGCAAGCTGCTTTGCAAGCCTGTGTGCAAGTGCTGCCGAATAAGGCATATACTCAGGTGTTTCATTGGTCGCGTAACCGAACATGATTCCCTGATCGCCCGCACCTATGTCAAATTCGTCCTTCTGACTTCCGTCTCTTTGCTCAAGTGCTTTATCAACGCCCATTGCAATATCGGGAGACTGCTTATCAAGAGCAATCATAACCGCACAGGTATTTCCGTCAAAACCTTTATCGGAGCTGTCATATCCAATCTCGGTAACAGTCTTGCGTACGATTGAAGGAATATCGATATTAGCCTTGGTCGTTATCTCTCCCATTACAATAACAAATCCGGTATTGGTGAGAGTCTCACAAGCTACTCTTGAATATGGATCCTGTTCCATGAGTGCATCGAGAACTGCATCAGAAATCTGATCGCAGATTTTGTCAGGATGTCCTTCAGTGACTGATTCCGAAGTAAAAAGTCTTTTTTCCATTCTCGTTTCCTCCTTGAAATCTAAAATATTTATTCTAATGCTTATGTTTCTTAACAAGTGTAAGTATGGCGCCTGCTATGACCACCACAATAATTGAACCGCCGCCTATCATCCAGATCTTCATACGCAGATCGGAATCATCCGTAGTATCGATGTGAACATCGGTTGACGCATTCTCATCATAATTGCCCGGATTTACATGTGTTTCAGGATCCGTTCTGCTGTCCCTTCCGTGTGATGTAGGAAAAGTATAAGGTTCAAGGCTCTCTGAGGTCTCCCCGCTTATAGGGGTAACATTACCGGGATTGGCCGTTGTCTCAACACTCTGCGATGCTGCGGTCGTTTCCTGCTGCGCAGTCGTTGCCTGTGCGGGCGCCTCGGTAGGAGCCGCAGTAGTCGTCTCCGATATATCTATAGGGGTAACACTTGTATCGCTGACAAGTACTTTAAATACGCCAAAATCCGATACCTCAGCAGATACATAGCCGTTAACGGACGGAGCATCAAAAGTCTCAATCTTGTCCACCGACTCTCTGTAATGTCTTATAACCGCCCGAACGGTTGAAGGAAAATAGATCGTTATTTTACCGATCGAAGACTCGGAAGGCGTGATCCTGCAGGTACAATAATCGGTCATCGAAGATACATCGAGCATTGTATAATTGGCGGCATTAACCGAAGTAACGGAAAATGTGGCAGCGGTAGGAAGCGAATCCCCGTAAAATCTGATTCCCGAGCCGCTGTCCAAGGCACCGACCTTGAAATTGCCACCGGAAAGATCATTGTAATTATACTTCGAATACTGGCCTGCATTTACCTGCGCCTTATACTGCGAATTGTTGTAATTGGAAACATCGCTCAGCAGTCTTGCAACATTACCCGCATTGTCCGTGATCAGCAGACTGGCAAGTTCCCAGTATCCGTAATAATTGACCGGAACTGAGCATGAAGCCGTCGATGTAGCCGCATCATATGACATGATAACCGACAGCATGGTATCGGAATTGCCGGCAATAAATTCGCCGGAAACCGATGAAATCCCCGAAGCGTCGGTAATCTTCATTGATACCTGTCCGTATCCTCCCTTCACCACAAAATCACTTGCTGTGATCGAACTAAGGTCGACAATGGGCACTTCCGTATCCGCATTATTCTCACTGTCAGTTACGGTAAAATCACCTGCCGACAGATTCTCCGAAAACGTACCTGCCGTAGTGCCGGATTTGAGCACCGAATTGTAAACGGTAACCGAACCGCCTTTTACTGTATTAAGCGTGATCGAATATATCTTGTATGTTCCCGCGCCCGAATAGTCACTTCCCTTATTCAGCTTAAAATAGCAGACCGAATTGTCTATATCCGTAACTGCCTTTTCTATCGTACCTGCCATACTTCCCAGAGTATCATAGTAATATATCGTGATGACAGACTTCTTACGGTTAAGCGTGTCTGCGCTTGTAAAACCGAAAGAAACGGTTTTGGATGTACTGTCGGATGTTACTTTAAGAGTAGAAGTGTTCACTGTGGGAGCGGTATTGCCCGCGCCCTCGCCGTTAACCTCAAACGTGAGCTTATCGGCATCCGATCCGAGCTGAACATAATCCGTTGCAGTAACGCTCGGCTGCGTGATCTCCGAGGCCTTCCAGAACAGCGTTGAAGTTCCGTCCGTATAGGATATCTTAAAATATCTGAAAGTGTAATACGGTGATTCGGTCGTAATACTAAGTGATACATTGCCTGATGCATCCACAGCGGCGGTATAATTCTTAATAAGTATCTCCTCCGTTGCGCTGTCGGTAATGTTATATGTCAAAACCACCTTATCAATTGTCTTGGTATTGCCGGTTATCTTAAAAGATACTTTTACCGTATCACCCATATTAATGGTGCTGTTTCGTGCTATGGCAAATCCCGAAGCCGTTGCCGTATCATCGGCATTCACCTTAACAGCCGGAACTGCCATTATAATTACCAGCAAAAGAGTAATTACTGCCCTTATTGATTTCTTCATAATATCAATATCATCATAAAATATCTTCGGACCCCCTTGATCCTGTATTATGACGATATCCTCCTTTCCCCTATTTGCACGGCATGTACCTCTGTAGCAAGCACAAGAGGCATACGCCGATATTTACATGCCGTATATTAATTGGCTTTCTTTATGAATATTTTACGCCATGAAGCGCCAAAAAAGCAAAGTCCGATTATTATGACAGCAACAATCCCCGCAACAAGTATGCCCTTGTTTCTTTACGGTTGTTGCACGCTCTGATATTTTAACTAATTTACCTGTTTTTTTATCAATTATATAAGTTCCCGTATTTGACATTTTACCAATTCCTGTATTTCCAATAAAGCACCGCGCACCATACGGATAAAATTGCGAGCCCCATAATAATCCAAAATGCCTGCGGATGTTTGGAAAGTGGTATTGCCACGTTCATGGAAAATGCACTTACCACGAAAGTCGGCACCATTATCCAAATAGTGATGGTATTTAATTTTTTAACCAATAAATTTAAATTATTGTTTACTATTGAAGCACGGGCGTCCATCATGCTGGCCAAAATGTTTGAATAAATTTCGGCTTGTTTTTGAGACTGGGTATTTTCAACAATAATATCATCCAACATTTCCCTGTTTTGTTCGTCCAGGCCGATTCTGTTACTGAAATTGCGGAGTTTCTCAAATACAAAACCGTTTGCCGTAATAGCACTTGCATAGTAAACCAAACTCTTTTCCAAACTGAACAGATTTAAGAGATATTTATTATCCATGGACTGCGTCATTTTATCTTCAATCTCTTCGGTAATCATATTTATGACGCGCAAGTGTTCCAAGTAATGGGAGATAGCATTATAAATAATTTTAAGGAAAAAAATAATTCTTCTTCTGTTTCATCTTTAAATATAAATAATTTTTTGAATAAATTAGATTTTTATAATAGTATAAGAATTAAAAAGAAATTAAAAATAAAAAAATTAAATGACGATGATATCATAAGCAATTGTACATTTTCTCCTAATCTTCATTTGACCAAAGAAAAAAATAAAAGATTTTTGTCAAATAATAATGAAGAATCAAATATAAAAAGGCTATATAATAAAGAAAATATACATAAATTATTATATGATGATTATAAAAATAAAGATAAGGCTATTGAAGACCTAACAAAAAAGGTGTATGACAAATTTACTTTTTCTCCAAGAATTAATGCCAATAATGAATATATAAAAAAAATTCAAGACAATTTTTTTTGAAAGAAACCAAAAAATGATAAATAGAAAAAAAGAACTATATGGTATATTTGTGGATAATCAGAAATTGAATAAAACTCCATCATCCCGACATAAGTTTTTAAAAAAATCTTTTTCAACAAAAAAATTTAATATATATTAATTAT